>BEIB01000001.1 GCA_002898615.1 bacterium HR25
TGCGTAGATTGCGTGAGCAGGTGCAGCCTATTCAGTTGCCCGTTCGCCTTCTGGCTGATCACCCCACCTCCCCCCATGGAACCGCCGGCCCGGGTCGCAGCCTGTCGCCGGGGCTACCGCTCCCGCTTGGTAAACTAGGATTACCGAACAGTCACCCCTTGTGCTCGTCCGTCGCGTCGGTCGTCAGTGACTTTTGCGCCTAGACCGTCCGGCGCCGGAGACTACGGCCTCTGCGTCCCGGCCTTCCATCTGCCTCCTCTCCCGGCCCGGAGGCCGTCAGCGGCGCTCCCTTCCCGGGATCGCTCCTGACGAGGGCCCAGTCTGATGGCCAACAATATGGGCCGCCCCCCTCCCCCTGTCAAGCGCCGGGTCGCGAATTTTCCATAACATTTAACGAAACACTTCCCGGGATATTTCTAACCCGCTGCCATGGCCTGGAGCCTGTTCTAGGGCCTGCTAAGCGGCCATAGCTGGCCCGGCCCCACCGAAGGGGACCGCTCCCAACGGGCTAGGCAACAATGGCCGCCGTGGATGACGGTTCCGAGGATACGCCACTCCATACCCCCCTGCTATCTTCGCCGCTGTGGAGCGGCCCTGGACAGCGATGGCGGGAAGGGCCCGCCGAGGGAGGATACAGTTGGAGGGCGGTAGCGCTGCCCAGGTGACGAGGGAAGGGCCCGCTGGGCGAGCCCTGGAGGAGGTGGTGGCGCGGGCGCTGGCTGAGTGCGGCCTCCTTGTCCAGGGCTGTCGGGGGCGCGTGGTGCGCCCTTCCAGGTCGCGGCCTGTCTTCCGCTACGACGTCTCCTACCTGGCGGAGGGTACGGGACGCCCTCTGCGCGCCGTGGTCATAGCCAAGGGCTACTATCGGGAGGACGGGGCCCGGACCTTCGCCTACATGAGCCGGCTGTGGGAGGACGGCTTCGGGGAGGACAGTCGTCTCACCATCCCGCGGCCCTTCGCCTACATCCCCGATGCCAGCCTCCTTCTTCAGGGGCAGGCGCAGGGCAAGTCCCTCTATCTGTACCTGGACGAGCCAGCCGCTGCCCTGGGCCCGGTACGGCTGACGGCCCGCTGGCTGGCCAAGCTGCACGCGGCCAGCCTCGTCACCGCTCCCGTCCTCCCCTACGAGTACGAGGTGGAGAAGGTGGGCACCTACGCGCGGGTGCTGGCCGGCCTCCATCCCCTCTACGGAGAGCGCATCCGCGCTCTGGCCGGCGCCGTCCTCTCCTCTCTGCTGGCGCTGGCATCGGCCAGCAAGACGCCCACGCACGGCGATTTCCAGCCCAAGAACATCTTCGTCCACCGGGGCCGGGTCACCGTCATAGACTTCGACCGCTTCGCCCTGGCCCACCCGGCGCGGGACCTGGGCCACTTCATCGGCCAGAGCATGACCATGTCCTACGTGCGGACGGGCTCCTTCGACGCCATCGCGCCGTGGAACGCCGCCTTTCTGGACGAATACGTGGCCTGGGGCTCCCAGACGGCGCTGGAGGGGCTCCCCGTCTTCGTGGCCCGGGCCTTCCTGGAGATCCTCTACTACAAGCTCTTCGTGCGGCCGGTGAAAGACCCTTCCTTCCTCCCTGTCTGGCTGGCGGAGGCGGAGGGGTGGCTGGCCCGGGGAGGGGGCTGGTGAGCGGCGTGTGGCCAGGCAGGAAGGGAGGACAGCGGGGCAGCCGGACGCTCCCTCTGGCCATAGTCCAGCACGGCCAGCAGTACCTGATAACCGATGGTTACGACAGCCGCGAGGGGCTCTCCGAGGTGCTGGAGTCCTTCGCCGCTGTCTTCGCTCTGCACCTGCGCTACGGCGTCCCCTTCCACCTCCACCTGAGCGGTACCCTCATTGAGGCGATAGCCTGGTACTCCCCCCAGTTCTTCGACTGGATCAAGGCCCTGAGGCAGCGCGGCCTGGTAGAGCTTCTGGGCAGCGCCTACGCTCAGAACATCATGCCTCTCTTCTCCGCCGAGCATAACCTGCGCCAGCTCAACGAGTCCCTGCGCCTCTACCGCCGGCACCTGGAGGTGGAGCCGACGGAGGTGAGGGGCTTCTGGGTGCCGGAGCGGGTCTGGGACACGGAGAGGCTGGCCCCTGTCCTGCGCAGCTCCCGCCTCGCCAACGGCGGCTACCATTACGTCCTTCTGGACGACCGCCTCTCTTACCCCCTGGACGGCTCTTACGAGGGGAGCGAGCGACAGCGCTTCGACGGGACGAGCGCTCCCGCCCTGGTGCCACGGGGGGAGGCGCCCCGCCTGAGGACGATGGCGGAGTTCGGCGGCGGCCGGCACCTGGAACCCTACTGGATAGAGGGAGGGGACGGGCTGGCCGCCCTTCCCATCTCCGGGGAGCTGCGCTACTTCGTCCCTCCCCTGAACGACAGCCGCTGGGACTGCCTGCTGGAAGCCCTGCGGCTAATGGCCGCCCACGGACCGGGAAGCATCGCCGTCTACGGGGACGATCTGGAGAAGACGGCGGCGGTGGGCCCCTGGGGAGACAGTCCCTGGCGCCCGGAGCGGCTCCGACCCTATGAGGAGTTCCTGGCCTGGCTGCGGGAGGAGCCGATGGTCCAGCCGGTGTTGCTCTCGCCCTGGCTGGCGGAGCACCCGCCGCGGGCACAGCGCCGCGTAGACGCCGGCACCTACTACGAGCTGGCCCA
Organism: bacterium HR25; assembly: GCA_002898615.1. The sequence goes on from BEIB01000001.1 coordinate 2,652, forward strand.
CGCCATGGGCGCGGGGGAGGACTACCGGCGCTGGTGGCTCTCCCCGGAGTGGCGCCCCTACCGGGAGCTCCTGACGGAGGCGGAGGCGCTCCTGCTGGGCGCCGGCCCGCTGGCGCGGTCGGCCCTGGGGGAGCTGGCCTGGAAGCATCTCATGGCCTGCAGCTACGAGACGGGCTGGCATGTGATGGAGGAGGGCGGCCCGCGTCCCGCTCCCTGGTCCAGGGCGCTGGCCGCCCAGGCCCGCACCGTGCGGGTGATGCTGGCCGCCGCCCGCTGGCAGCAGGAGCGGGATGGCAAGGCCCATGCCCAGCTCCTGGACATCGATGACGATGGCCACCTGGAGGTGGTGCTCAAGGGCGACTGCCTCTACGCCGTCCTCTCCCCGGACTACGGCGGTCGCCTGGTCTACCTGTTCGAGCTGCGGCCGGAGGGGGGCTGTCTGGTGGTGGGCAACCCGGCCGACGACTGGAACTGGCAGGAGGAGCCCAACCGCTTCATGGAGGTGCCCCGCAACCATCCGGGCGGCTTCGCCGACGTGGGACACGAGAACGAGCGCTACCTGGTGCGGTCGCTGAAGTCCGGGCGAAGGGAGGCAGAGGTGCACCTGACCAACGCCGAGGCCGGCAGCCCCCTCTTCGGGACGAGAAAGGTCTTCCGGCTGAGGGCGGCGGAGGGCTACCTGGAGGTGGCCTACCGGCTGCCACGGGGACTGACGGCGCTGGCGGTGGAGTGTTGCCTCTCGCCGGACTACCTGGTGCTGCTGAGGGGCGGCCGGAGGCTCATCAGGCCCTTCGGGGCGGGGAGCGCGCGGGGCTGGCGCAACGGTCCCGTCTGCGTCTGGGTGCGCCTCCCCTCGGGGGAGCCTGTGGCCTGGGACACGCCGGCCCAGGAGGCGTGCGGCCACGGCATGATGCTGCGCCTCACGGCCTACGGGCCGGACTTTCGTCTGCAACTCGGTACGGGGCTCGCCGTGCCAGCCGAGGTGAGGGGACTATGAGGGGGCTACGTCTCTTCCCGTTCAAGAGAGGCCGCCGGAGGGAGCCTCAGGAGCCGGGCGGGATGAGGGCCCGCGATGTGGTCCACACCTTCCGGCCCTTCGTGCAGCCGCAGGTGCCGGCCATCGTCCTGGCGGCGTTGCTGGTGGCGGCAGGTACAGGCACCGGCCTCCTGCGCCCCTGGCCCCTCAAGTTCCTCTTCGACAGAGTGCTGGCCCCGGGGACGACCCTCTCCTCCATCTATCTCTTCCTGGCGGTCATCGCCGGGGCCATCGCTGGCATCGCCATTCTGGACGGCCTGCTGGGCTTCGTCCGTCAGTACATCATGAAGGCGGCGGGCCAGAAGGTGGCCTTCCGCTTGCGGGTGGCCCTCTATGCCCAGCTCCAGCGCCTCTCCCTGACCTTCCACGACCAGCAGCGCACGGGAGACCTCATCACACGGGTGACCAAGGACGTGGACAAGGTGCAGGAGCTCATCACCAACAACGTGGTGGAGGCCAGCTCCAACCTGATGATGCTGCTGGGGATGCTGGGGGTGATGTTCTGGCTGGACTGGCAACTGAGCCTGGTGACGGTAGCCCTGAGCCCTCTCCTTTTCATCACGGTCTCCCGCTACCGGCAGCGCATCAAGCAGGCGGAGCAGTATGTGCGGCGCAAGGAAGGGGACATCACCTCCCTGGCCCAGGAGACCATCTCCTCCATCCGCCTGGTGAAGGCCTTCGGGCGGGAGGAGTTCGAGACGGACCGTTTCGAGGCCCACTCAGAGGAGGCTCTGGGGGCCAATCTGCGGGTCTCGCGGGCGGAGGCGGCCTTCAGCTCCCTCATCGACGTGCTGACGGCCTGTGCCCTGGCGGCCATGGTCTGGGTGGGGGCGCAGCGCGTCCTGTCCGGCAGCCTCACCGAGGGCGACCTCATCATCTTCATCTCCTACCTGCGGGACTTCTACGGGCCTACGCGCACCCTCTCCAAGCTGCTGGGGCAGGTGAGCCGCACCAGTGTGCGGGCGGAGAAAATAGCGGAGGTTCTGCGGGAGGAACCCCAGGTGCGGGACAGGCCGGACGCCAGGCCGGCGCCTCCCCTGCGGGGCCACATTGAGTTCCGGCACGTGAGCTTCGCCTACATCCCCGGGCAGCCGGTGCTGTGGGACGTCAGCTTCGAGGTGCGGCCCGGGCAGGTGCTGGCGGTGGTGGGCCCCACGGGCGCCGGCAAGAGCACCATCGCCGCCCTCGTCGCCCGCCTCTACGATCCCACGGAGGGCAGCGTCCTCGTCGACGGGGAGGACATCCGCTCTTACAAGCTGGCCACCCTGCAGTCCCAGATCAGCTTCGTGCTCCAGAACTCAGTCCTCTTCCATGCCACGGTGCGGGAGAACATCGCCTACGGGAGGCCGGAGGCCACCCTAGAGGAGATCATAGCCGCCGCCAAGGTGGCCAATGCCCACGACTTCATCATGGCCCTGCCGGACGGCTACGACACGGTCATCGGCGAGCGGGGGGACACCCTGTCCGGGGGGCAGCGACAGCGGATCGCCATCGCACGGGCGGTGGTGCGCAACGCCCCCATCCTGGTCCTGGACGAGCCCACCACCGGCCTGGACGCCGAGGCGGAGCGCACCGTCCTGGATGCCCTGGACCGCCTGATGGCCGGGAAGACCACCATCGTCATCGCTCATAAGCTGAGCACCGTCCGCCGGGCGGACCTCATCTTGGTCATAGAGGGAGGGCGCATCGTGGAGCGGGGGACCCATGAGGAGCTGTTGCGGCATGAGGGACGGTATGCCCGTCTGTACCGTCTCTCCCAGGCGCTCCCGGCGGAGCGGGCCGGGCCACGTGATGCGGCCATCGGCCTGCTGGAGGGGCCGGCCCCACCGTCGGTGACGGAGGAGGGGAGCGTCCCCCTGGAGGAAGCCAGCAAGCCCGACAGGCAGTGAGGAGGGGAGGAAGATGTCGGTTCCCGAACGCCCCGTGACGGCCTATCACCAGCGGGACACCCTGGCCCCGGAGACGGTGGAGGCCCTGCAGCGGCTCTACGACATCGGCGAATGGCTGGCCTGGGAGAGGACGCCCAAGGGATCCTCCAACGTGAGCTTTTTCCTGACCACCACCTGCGGCCGCTACGTCCTCCGCCAGTCCAACCGACGCAAGAGCGGGACGGCCCTGCGCTTCGAGGTGCGGCTCATCGATTATCTCCGCTCCCGGGGCTATCCCGCCCCGGAGCCGGTCCCCACCTGGACGGGCGAGCAGTACGCCGATGTGGACGGCCACCTCTTCCTGATGACCGCCTTCATCCCGGGCTCTCCCTACGACGCCGGCCGGGAGGCCCACCTGGTGGCCGCCGGCCGGGGCCTGGGCCTCTACCACCGCCTGGTGGCGGAGTTCCCGGGGCCCTACTACCACCAGCCGTCGCCCTTCCTCATCGCCCTGGGGACGAGAGGGCTGGGGCGGCTGGCCGAGGTGCAACTGGCCACCCGTGCCCTCCTGAGCGCCGGGGAGCGCAGGCGCCTGGAAGACGCCCTGGCCCGCGTGGGCGGCCAACTGGTGCGGGTGCAGAAGGCGCTGGGCGAGCTCTACCGTGACCTGCCCAAGCTGATAGTCCACGGCTCCTTCGGCCGCTCCGCTCTCATATACCGGGACGACGAGCTGGTGGGGGTGGTGGACTACGACCGTGCGAGCCTGGAGGCCCGGGCCATGGACCTGGCCTACAGCGTCAAGGCCTTCTGCCGCGTCCACGATGACGGCAGCCCGGAGCACCGCATCGGCCTGGACTACCCTCGTTGTCGCGCCTTTCTGGACGCCTACCGGGAGGTGGAGCCCCTGGCAGCGGAGGAATTGCGGTCGTTGCCCCTCATCTTCCGCGCCCAGCGGCTGGTGAAGGTGCTGCGCAAGTGCCACAACTTCCTGGTGAAGAACGCCATGGTCCCCCAGCAGCCGAAGGACGCCCGCAAGCTCATGGTCATGCTGGAGAGAGAGGCGGTGCGCCTGCGCTGGCTGGAGGAGCACGCCGCGGACCTGCAGATAGCCCTCGCGGGCTGAGGGGCCGAGGGAGGAGGAGAGGATGCCTTCTACCAAAGAGGTGAAGCTGGAGCTGGGCCAGCGGGTGGCCACCATCAGCCAGCCGCGCTTCCTGGACGCCTGGGTCCGGCCCTGCCTGGGGGCGGAGGCCGGCGAGCCCGGCCGCTGGGAGGCCCGTATCGTCCAGCTGGACGGGACGGGGGCGGCCACCGTGGAGCTGAGGGCCGATGGTGGCCCCCGCCTCTTCGCCAAGCTCTATCCGGACGAGAGCGGGCTCGCCATCTTCCAGAAGCTGCTGGACCTGCGGGCCGCCGGCCTGGGGTGCGGCGAGCGCTATCAGGCGGTGGAGCCCCTGGCCTTCTTCCCGGAGTACGGGATGCTGGTCACCAGGGCGGCCGAAGGGGTCGCCGTGTCCGAGCACATCGGCGGGGACGAGGAGGCCCTCCTGCGCGGCGTGCGGGAGGCGGCCCTCTGGCTGGCCCGCCTCCACACCCTGCCGGTGCGCTTCGGCAGTCCCCAGTCCCTCCTCTCCTCCGGGGAGCTGCTCTCATTGGCCAGACGGTTGGTGAAGGTGGTGGTGCAGCGGCCAGGGCACAAAAAGCTGGCGCTGGAGATGATCCGTGCCCTGGAGGAGGTGGCCGAGACCACCCGGGAGGGACTGCTGGTCCAGAGCCATGGCCAGTACCGCCCCATCCACGTCTTCGTCAGCGACGAGCGGGTGACGGTGATAGACCTGGACCGCAGCCGGCCCTGCGACCCGGCCCGGGACGTGGCCGAGTTCGTCCACCGGCTGCGCATGGGGATGTTCTGGCACGGTGGCGCCATCTCCCGGGCGGACAGGCCCACCGCTCTCTTCCTCCAGACCTACCAGGAGGCGGTGGGGGAGCCCTCTCACCTGGCCAACCTCCGCTTCCACTGGGCTCGCTACATCTTCCACAGCCTGAACAACAAGCTCAAGGGTGGTGGCGAGGAGGGGCCGGACGGCCAGGAGGTAGAGGCCACGGTGGAGTTCTATCGCTCAGAGTTCCAGGACGTCTTGAAGGGCCGGCTGCTCCCCTAGAGCGAGGCGGTGCCATGGAGACGACGCTGCCCGTGGAGGTGCTCAGCAGGGCCTACCGCCTGGGGCGGTGGGAGTCGGTGCGGCTGCTGCCGGGGGGCAAGAGCCAGCACTATCACATAGTGACCACCGGCGGGGAGTACGTGCTGCGGCGCTCTCATCGGTCCAAGACGGCGGCGGCCATGACCTTCGAGCACAGCCTCATCCGGCACCTGCGCCAGCACGGCTTCCCCGCCCCGGAGGTGGTGCCCACTGGGGAGGGCGGGACGTGGCTCAGCGTGGACGGCCGCCTCTACAGCGTGTCCGTCTTCGTGCGAGGCTCGCCCTATCAGGCGGGCAACCGGGAGCACCTGCGGGAGGTGGCCAGGGCGCTGGCCCGCTACCACAGTATCGTGGACTCCTTCCGCCCGCCCTGCCTGGGCCTGGTGGCCCCCTTCCTGCCGGAGGGCCTGGGCCGCCGGCTTCGGGAGCTGCCGCCCCTGGAGAGCGGAGCGCCCCCTCTGGTCGCCCGGGGCGACGGTGACCCCAGGGCGAAGGAGGCCCTGGCCCTCCTTCCCTACCTGCTGACGAAGGGCAGAGAGGTGCTGAGGGCCCTGGAGGAGCTCTATCCGCAGTTGCCGCCGGCGGTGGTCCACGCCGGCTGCCGGAGGGGGAGCGCCCTCTTCCAGGGAGACCGCCTGCTGGCCATGCTGGACTTCGACAGTGCCCGCCTGGAGGCGCGGACCTTGGACCTGGCGGTGGCCCTCCACGACCTGGGCAAGGTCTATGGCGACCCGTCGTCGCCCCAGCACAAGGTGGCCCTGGACCTGAAGAACGTGCGCGAGTTCCTGCTCGCTTATCGGGAGGTGATGCCACTGCGAGAGGCGGAACTGGAGGTCCTGCCGGCCATTTTGATGGCCAAGCGACTGAGGCGGGCGCTGGGCCGGTGCCATCGTCTCCTGAGGGGTGAGCCCCTGTCCGATGGCGACCTGCGCAAGGTGCTGCTGGAGGCGGCCCGCGTCCAGTGGCTGGAGGCCCACGCCCGTGAGCTGCAGGAGGCGCTGGCCTCCGCAGCCTGACCCCTCAGCGGGGAGGAGGGAGAAGGGATGATGTCAGGCTTGCTGTCCACCTGGTGGGGCCTGCTGGCCTTTAGATGGCGTCCCTGGGCGCTGCTGGCACTAATGCTTATCGTGTTGGCGAAGGGGCCTTTCTTTTCGCCCATGGAGAGCGTGCGAGCGGCCGCCGGCCAGACGGCGGAGGTCTTCTACATGCGCAGCACCGATGGCGGCGCCACCTTCGGTGATTTCCAGAACATCAGCGGCGACGCCAGCCGCTCCGACGAGTTCCCGGACGTGGCGGTGTCCGGCGACAACGTCTACATCGCCTGGGAAGCGCCGCCCGTCTCTGGCGCCGAGCAGGACATCTACATCAAGCGCAGCGTCAACGGCGGCACCACCTTCGCCGGTCTGCGCAACGTCAGCAACAACCCCACTCGCTCCACTGAGCCAGACCTGGACGCCTGTGGCACCACCGTCCATCTGGTCTGGAAGAACCCGTCCAACCCCAACAACCAGGCCACCGAGAACGATATCTTCTACAGCCGCAGCACCGATTCCGGCCTCAACTGGGGGGCGGCCGCCAACATCACCAACACAGCCGGCGCCTCGGCCAAGCCGGTGGTGGGCTGCAGTGGCAACACCGTCATCGTCTTGGACCACGAGGACGGCGGAGCGGACGTCTGGATGGCTCGCAGCACCAATAACGGCGCCTCCTTCGCTACCCTCTTCAACCTGAGCAACGACTCCGATCGCTCCAAGGTGGCCGAACTCGCCTTCGAGGGGAACAACGTCCACGCCGTATGGGAGAACCCGCTGGACCAGCTAGGCACTGGCATTCCGGACATCCTCTACCGGCGCAGCACCGACGGGGGCGCCACCTGGACCCCCAATCCGGCGACAAACCCGCCCATGAACCTGAGCAATACGGCGGGCGTCACCTCCAAGTCCGGGGCGGTGGCCGTCTCCGGCAGCACCGTCCACGTGGTGTGGGTGGAGACCTTCGGCAGCAACGACGAGATCGTCTACATCCGCAGCACCGATGGCGGGGCCACCTGGAGCTCGCCCGTGAACATCAGCAACACGGCGGCCAAGTCGGCCAAGCCGGCCATCGCCGTCGCCGGGAACCGCGTCTTCGTCGCCTGGGAGGATGACCAGACGGGCGCCGGCGATATCTACTATCGCTTCAGCGCCGATGGCGGCCTGACCTGGCAGCCCAATCCCAGTAACACCCCGCCCCAGAACCTGAGCAACAACCCGGGGCGCTCCTCGGAGCCCTCTCTGGCGGTGGACCCGAGCACCGGCGTCGTCCACATCGTCTGGTTCGACTTCAGCCTCTCGCCCGGCGTGCAGATCCCCACCGCTGTTACTCTGGGCGACGACGTGTTCATCTTCGGCCGCGGCTCCGGCGACATAGGGGAGCTGTGGTACCGTCGCCTGAGCGGCGGCACCTGGGGGCCCTGGACCAGCCTGGGCGGTGGCCTCAACGCTCCGCCCGCGGCGGTGGCCGCAGGCAGCGACCTCTACGTCTTCGTCAGGGGAAACGACAACAGCCTCTACTACCGTCGCCTGAGCGGCGGGAACTGGGGAGACTGGGGCGCTCTGGGCGGCGGCATCGTCGGCGTGCCCAGCGCCGTCGCCACGGGTCCCAACGATGTCTACGTCTTCGTGCGGGGCATCGGTCAGGACGTCTGGTACCGCCACTGGAACGGCAGCGCCTGGGAGGACTGGACCTCCCTGGGCGGCGTCCTGACGGCGGGGCCGGTGGCGGCCGCGGCGGGGACGGACATCTTCGTCTTCGGGCGCGGGGGCGATAACGCCCTCTGGTACCGCCGGCTCAGCGGCGGCACCTGGAGCGGCTGGCAGCCCCTGGAGGGGAACATCACCAGCACGCCTGCTGTGGCCTCCGCTGGCGCCAACGCCCTCTACGTCTTCGTTCGGGGCGATGCTGGCGATGGCTGGTACCGTCGCTGGAACGGCTCCACCTTCGAGGCATGGCAGTCTCTGGGAGGGAGCCTGAAGCTGGGGCCCACAGCCGGGGTGGCCGGCGGCGATGTCTACGTGGCGGCCATCGGGGAGAGCGATGACCTCTGGTACCGTCGCCTCAGCGGTGGCACCTGGAGCGCCTGGACCGGCCTGGGCGGCGGCATCAACGCCGCCCCCAGCCCCACGGGCAGCGCCATCAACAATGCCTTCATCTTCGTCCGTGGTAGCATGTTCGATGATGTGTGGTACCGGCGCTGGAACGGTTCGGGCTGGGAGAGCTGGACGTCCCTGGGTGGCAACCTGACGGCGGGGCCCAGCTAGGACATCGGCGAGAGGGGGCGGCGCCGGGCAGGCGCCGCCCCGCGGCATGGGGGTGGCGATGATGAGACCTCAGCGCTGGGTGATGCTGCTGGCCGTCTGGGCGCTCCTCCTCGGCATGGGGCTGGGGCTGGGGATGGCCCTGGGGCAACGGATGGGAGGCCCGACGCCGACGTCTCCCGTCTCCCCCGCTCATCAAGGGGCGCCCGCTGCTTCCGGCGTCAAGGTGGCCTTTATCGGCGACCAGGGACTGGGCGAAGGGGCCAGGGCGGTGCTGCGCCTCATCAGGGACGAGGGCGCCCATCTGGTTCTCCACCTGGGCGACTTCGATTACCGGGACGACCCGGAGGCCTGGGACCGCCAGATCAATGAGGCCCTGGGGCCGGACTTCCCCTACCTGGGTGTCGTCGGCAATCACGATGTGGCCGCCTGGCCGGGCTACCAGCGGAAGCTGCAGGAGCGGCTGGCCCGCACCCCAGAGGTGGCCTGCCGGGGGGATATAGGCGTCAAGGCGGTCTGCACCTACCGGGGCGTCTTCTTCGTCCTTTCGGGTGTCGGCACCATGGGCTCCGGCCACGAGGCCTACATACGGGAGCAACTGGCGGCCACGGACGCCACCTGGCGCATCTGCGCCTGGCACAAGAACATGCACCTGATGCAGGTGGGCGGCAAGGAGGACGAGACGGGCTGGGGCGTCTACGAGGAGTGCCGCAGGGGAGGGGCCATCATAGCCACCGCCCATGAGCACTCCTACGGCCGGACGCATCTGATGTCCAGCTTCCAGCCGCCCACCATCGCCTCCACGGAGAACGTGCTGCGGCTGGAGCCGGGGAAGACCTTCGTCTTCCATTCCGGGCTAGGGGGCGAGAGCATCCGGGAGCAGGAGCGGAGCGACCCCTGGTGGGCGTCCATCTATACCAGGACGCAGGGGGCGGACTACGGCGCCCTCTTCTGCACCTTCCAGGCCAACGGCCAGCTGGAGCAGGCCTCCTGCTACTTCAAGGATATACGCGGCCGCGAGGTGGACCGCTTCCAGGTGGTCAGCGCGGTGGCGGCGCCCGTCCCGGCGGGACGATCAGCCCTGCCGGCGCCGGCCCGGGCGGCCACGCCCGTCCGCCCGCAGTCGCCTTCCCCCTCGCCGGAGGGCTTCCGCCCCGGGGCTGCCAGCGGCCCGGTGCGGCTCCTGGGCACGGTGGTGGCCCTGGACGGCGGACGATTCCGCCTGCGGACGGGCGAGGGAGAGCACTGGGACGTCTCCCTGGGCGTGCGCGCTGGCGATTTCGTGGAGATCGAGGGCCTGCTAGGCCAGGACTCCCTCTCCATCCTGGGGCTGGAGCTGGAGGACGAGCCCGAAATGGAGATGGAGACGGAGGGCCAGATGGTGGAGCTGGAGGGCCGAGTGACCTCGCTGACGGAGGACGGCCTCCTCACCGTGGAGACCCTGGGCCGGCGGGTCTTCCAGGCGCGGCTGGGCCTCCAGGTGGGAGACCACGTACAGGTGGACGGCTCCGCCGAGGGCGGCAGGCTGCTGGCCGTGGAGATAGAGGGAGGCGGGCGCTAGGCCGCCTTCAGGGGAGGGCCACCGCCGTCGGGGGGAGGGAGGTGGCCCAGAGGACCACTAGGCCGTTGTCGTAGATGCGGGGGCTGGTGGAGAGCCCGTCCAGGGGCTGCAGCACGTAGACCGCCCCCTGCGGGCCGAACCAGAGGTGGTAGTAGGCCCGGGGCCAGGGGTCCACCCAGAAGATGGCGGGCCGCGCCCGTTCCCCCTCGGCCAGGAAGGCGGCCACCATCCGGCCGTAGGCGCCGCGCACGGAGTCCTCCGTGTTGGAGGTGGGCCCCTGGTCCAGCATGGGGCCGGTGTCCAGGTAGATGAAGGGGGCGAAGTAGCGGCCCACGAAGGCGGCGCCACCGCTGTAGAGGGATACACCGCTGCCGCCGTCGTCCAGGCTGCGGGCCAGGAAGCGGCCGGCCGCCACCTGCTCCTCGTAGTAGCTGTCGCTGGAGACGAGATTGCTGTGGGCCAGGAAGGTGGGCACCACGGCCAGCAGGAGCAGCGCCGAGACCAGCAGCGGGCCGGCGTTGGCCAGGTGGCGACGCAGGCAGACCATGAGGAGCGGCGCCGCCAGGAGGGGAGCGTAGAGGAGAAAACGGTGGAACTGCTGCCCGCCGGGGCTGACCACCGTAGCCATGGCCACGGCGGCGGCCGTCCCCAGCACCGCCAGGGCCAGCGCCCTCACCGGCACCGGCAACGCCCTTCCCCTGAGGACGACGAGGAGGGCACACAGGACGCCCACGACGGGGAGTAGGAGCGCCCATCCCCAGCGGGTCAGGGTGGCCCAGAGGGGGAACCCGTCCAGGTTGTTGGCGCCCACGGCGCGACCGTAGGAGAGGAAGGCTCCTACCTCACCGCTCAGGGTGGCCCGCACCATCTCTCTGGCCTGCCGGACCGATTCGTCGAACAGGGGGACAGCCCAGTAGAGCTGCCAGGCCACCACCAGCAGGGCGGCCAGCCAGGCCACCGGCACCCTCTGGGCCAGGGGGGTGCGGGGGAGCCTCTGCCCCACTCGCCAGGCCAGCAGGAGGAAGGCCAGCAGGACGGAAGTGACGAAGTGGGTCACCACCGTGGCCAGGATGATCAGCACCAGGGCCAGGAAAGCGCCCACGCGCACCTCTCGCCTCTCCATGTAGCGAAGGGACAGGAGGACGAAGGTCACCAGTAGGAGCAGGGCCATGAACATGGGGTGGAAGTGGAAGCGTAGCGACCAGGGCCCCCCTACGATGGCCAGAATCACGGCCAGAGCGGCGTCCCGCGGGCTGGGCAGGAGGCGAAGGGCCAGGGCGAGCAGGGCCAGCGTCAGCGCCACCTGCTCCAGCAACACCAGGGGGAGCCGCAGCGCTGCCAGATCGACGCCGGCCAGGAGGGAGGCTGCTGCCCCCAGCAGGGAGAGCCCGGGCCACTCCCAGTAGTGCTGTACGTAGGGCTGGACGTGGCCAGAGGCGACGATGACCTGTGCCCCCTGCATCTTCCCCCAGTCCTCGAAGGCCCCATAGGGCCAGTGCAGCGTCCAGAAGCCGAAATAGACGGCGGCGAAGCAGGCTACCAGGGCCGTCGCTGACCACAGGGATTCCGCCAGCCAGAGGAGGAGCAACAGGGTAGCCATCCAGACCGTCATGAGGGCGGCGAAACCCCAGAGGTCGGGCACCGCCTGCAGGGACTGGACGGGCGCATACTCCAGGCGGCGCTCCACCGGGAAGGCGATGAGGCCGCCGCCAGCGGCGGCCAGGAGGAGGACTCCCCTGGCGATGGCCCCTTCCAGTGCGGGGCCGTGGGCGAGCTCTCGACGGGCGGTGGCGGTGCCAGCGGTCATCGCTTCGCCACCGTGGCGTAGAGCTGCTCCAGAACGGCGGCCGCCTGCAGCCAGTTGTGCCGCTCCTCCACGTACTCTCGCGCCCGCAGCGCCAGCCGGCGCCAGCGCTCGGAGTCGGCCAGGAGGGAGCGCACCGCATCGGCGATGGCGCTGGCATCGCCTGGCTCGACCAGGAGGCCGGTGACGCCGTCCTGCAAGACCTCGGCCAGGCCGCCGCTGCGACTGGCCACCACCGGCGTCCCCACAGCCATGGATTCCAGGGCGGCGATGGAGGTGGCCTCTTCGTCCCCTAGCCAGGGTATTGAAGGCACCAGGGCCACCGCCGCCTCTCGCAGCCTCTCCACCACGGCGCGACGAGGCAGGGCGCCCACGAAGGAGACCCGGCCGTCCAGGCCCAGCTCGCGGGAGAGCCGCTCCAGGGCGGGCCGGAGGGGGCCATCGCCGGTGACGGTGAGGGCCAGCGCCGTCTCTCGCAGGAGGGACAAGGCGCGGATGGCGTGCTCCACGCCGTAGCGGGCGTAGAGCCTGCGGGGACAGACCATCTCCCAGCGTCGCTCGGCCAGGGAGGGGCGGGGGCGGGGGTAGTCCGGGAGCCAGAGGCAGTTGGGGAGCTCCAGCACCGTCCGCCGACGGTGGGCCTGCCTGGCCCAGCGGGCGCGACCGCGGTCCACGGCCACCACGGCGCTGGCCCGGCGGAGGACGCGCCGCTCTACGTGCCGGTAGAACCACAGGGGGATGCCTCTCGCCCCGGCAGCCGCCATCTCGGCGGCGAAATAGGCATGGACGGTGAAGACCAGGGGGACATGGGACGGCAGCACCAGGGACGCCAGGTAGGCCAGACGGAAGGTGTGGGCGTGGACTACCTGGCTCCGCATCCCCTCGCGTCGCACCCGGGCCAGCCAGCGCAGTCGGTGGGGGGCGCTGTCGGGGAGACGGAGGAGACGCAGAGGGCCGTCCATCGTCTCCTCGTCGCCGTCCCAGCGGCGGGCCAGGACGGTGACCTGGTGCCCGCGGGCGGCCAGGGCCAGCGCCGAGTCCCGAACGTGGGCGGCCACGCCCCCCGGCTCCGGGGGGAACGGCCCCAGCAAGAGGAGGCGCATCAGCGTCCCTCCCGCTGGCAGAACAGGTTACGGAAGCGCTCACGGCGGGCCGCCCGCACGAACCAGCCCGGCCGGGCGGGGTCCACGGGCCGCATCCCCTCCTCCACGGCGTAGATGTGGCAGAAGCCCAGCTCCACCAGGGCGGCGAAGAACCGCTCCGGCGACACGCCGGCATCCCGCTGGCAGAGAGGGTCGAACTCTATCAGCAGGCAGAGGGAGGGGTTGCGCTCCGCCAGCCCTCGCATTCCGCGGAGAGCCGCCGTCTCGGCGCCCTGGACGTCCAGCTTCACCACGTCCACCGGTGGCCAGCCCAGGGCGTCGAAGAAGGTGTCGAGGGAGACGGTGTGGACAGTGAGCTGGAGCCCCAGGTGGACGGGGGCGAAGAGATTGCCGAGGCCTTCCTCAGGGTCCGGGAAGAAGGAGGCGATGCCACACCCCTCGGCCACCGCCAGTTGACAGACCTGGGCCTGGTCCAGGCCGCTCAGGGCCAGGCTCCGGCGGACCAGATGGTAGTAGAGGGGGTCGGGCTCGAAGGCGTAGACCTTCCCCTCCCGGCCGACCGCCTTCGCCGCCAGCAGGGTGTAGTAGCCCAGGTGGGCGCCGGCGTCCACGAAGGTCATGCCCGGCCGCAGTCGCTCCAGCAGGAGGCGAGTCACGGCGGGCTCGTAGAGGCCGCCCAGGTAGTGATGGGCGCCCTGATAGCCGGCGGGGATGACCAGCCGGGCGCCGAACTGCAGCTCCACAACCACCTCTCGCTCCACGCCGGGCAGGAAGCGACGGGCGATGCCGTCCAGCCACTTCCCCAGGTCGTGACGCCCCAGGGGGAGCCGCCAGACGGGCAGGGCGAGGGAGCGCAACGCCCTGACGGTGAGGCCGTAGGCGCGCCAGGCCCGCATGTAGGACTGGGTCATCGTCTCACCTCCGGTGGGCTGACGGGCCGCAAGGCTTCCAGGCTTCCTGCCAGGAACCCGGCGAGGGTGGCAGCGGTGCACAGGGCCAGGGCCGCCGCCTGGGCCAGGCGGGCGGGACGCCACGGCGGGCGGAGGCGTGAGGGGAGCGCCCGCAGCAGGAGGTGGCGCAGGTACTGGCGCTCCGAGGTGAGGGACGCCTCCCCGGCCAGCCGGGCCAGACGGGCCTTGCACCGCCCCTCGGCGAAGGCGCGGCGCAGCAGGTAGCGGAGGGTGGCCCGCCTCCTGGGCACCCTGTGGACGACGCTGGCCAGGGGCAGGTAGAGGACTTTCCCATGGGGGAGGGCCCGGCGGAGGCGCAGGCACAGCTCGGCCTCCTCGCCAGCGTAGACGCCGTCCCCCACTCTTCCCATCGCCACGTGGAAGCCTCCCACCGCCTGGAAGACGCTGCGGCGGAAGCACATGTTGTGGCCGTGAGGGTTGCGGACGGGCGCCTCCCGTTGGGGTAGCCAGGTGTAGCTGCCGCCCACCGTCCATTCCAGCTCCGGTGGGAGCCAGGGCGGGCGTCGCCCTTCCCACGCCAGCAGGGCGCGCCCCCCGGTGGCCAGCACCGACGGGTCGGCGAAGGGGGCGGTGAGCCGCTCCAGCCAGTCGGGGGAGGCGACGGCATCGTCGTCCAGGAAGGCGATCAGGTCGCCCCGGGCGAGGGCGATACCGGCGTTGCGGGCCGCCGAGAGGCCGCGGCCGCAGGTGCTCAGGACCAGGCGCGTCCGGCCGTCACCCTCCTGGCAGAGACGTTGGTGGAGCTCTCGGTTGTTGTCCACGACGACGATGACCTCTTCCGGGGCGCGGCTCTGTCGCCACAGGGAGGCGACGGCCCGACGGATATCGGCCAGCCGTTCCTCCGTGTAGCAACAGACGATGACGGAGACGGAGAGGTTCACAGCCCTTCCCCTCCCGGGGGCCGGTAGCTGGCCACCGCCACCGGCTGCCCCTGGCCGCTCCAGGCAGCGACGGACGTCTCCTGGGCCGGCCTCAGCTCGGCACGGAAGGCGGTCAGGTAGATGGCGGAGAAGAAGAGCTGCAGGGAGAGGACAGCCAGGAGCAGGGACAGGAAGAGGTGTTCCGGCCCGGCGAGCCCCGGCAGGCCCGGGGGCTGGAGCCCGGGCACCAGGGCGCCCAGGGCCACGCCGGAGGCCAGGGCCAGGAGGCCGGCCAGGGCCAACCCCCGGGAGACGCGGGCGCGCAGGCAGGCCCTGGTGACCCAGTCCGGCCGGGTGAAGCGGTGGACGGCGCCGTAAAGGTTCAGCGAGAGGCCGAAGACGCTGGCCTGGAGGCCGGCCAGGCACAGCGCCGTGAGCAGGACGAGCCCCGTCCCGGCCGGGGCCAGGACGCCGCCCAGATGGAGGGAGAGCAGGGAGGCCCCCAGACCCAGGAGGGCCGTCCCGGGCAGCATGAACAGGACGGTGGGGTTGTAAAGGACCAGCATCCGCAGGACGGTCTGGAGGATGTAGAAGCCGTCCCGCAGGCCGTTGAGCTTGGCCTGGCCAATGCGGGGGCCGTAATGGACCGGCACCTCCAGGGTGCGGAGGGCCATGCGAGTCCCCTTGATGATGATCTCCGCTTCCAGACCGAAGCCGTTGGCCTGGAGCTGCATGGCGTTGAGAAGGGAGCGGCGACAGCCGTAGAGGCCGGTGAGGGGATCACACAGGCGAGAGCCGTAGAGGAGGCGGAGGAGGGCGCGAAAGAGGGCGTTGCCCAGGCGGTTGAAGAGAGGGATATGCTCCCTGCCGCGTGCCCGCGTGGCCAGTACCAGCTCGCCCTCTCGCAGCGCCCTGACCAGATGGGGGATCGCCTCCGGCGGGTAGGTGGCGTCGGCGTCTATGACGATGACGTTATCGCCTCTGGCCACCTCCAGGCCGCTGCGGACGGCGGCGCCCTTGCCGCGATTCACGGGATGGCGGACGGTGTGGCAGGGGAAGCGGCCGGCCGCGGTCGCTGTGCCGTCGGTGGAGCCGTCGTCCACCACGATGACCTCGCAAGAGGAGAGGTCGATGACCTGGAAGAGCCTCTCCAACACCAGGGGCAGGCCCGCCTCCTCGTTGTAGGCGGGGACGATGATGGAGGTGAGCGGCGCCGCCTGGCCCGGCAGGCCGGAGCTCCCCAGGGCGAAAGTCGAATGTCCATTGTCGCCGGTCTGGCCGATGACGCTCGTTGGCCTCATGGTCCTCCCCTCCCTTCCCCGGCCCACCTGTAGACGAGGGAGAGCTCACGGTCCTTTCTCAGGTCGGTCTCGATCGGCGAGAGGTCTCCGGGCAGCGGCTGACCGTCCAGGGTGGCCCGCCCCTCCCTGGCCCCCGGGGGCGGCTCTACCCTCAGCCGCAGGGGGGTGGCCCCCGTGCCTGGCTGCCTCTGGACCAGCAGCCGATAGCTCCTGATGTCGCCTCTCTCTGCCACGGCATCGGGCACCAGGTAGCTGAAGGTGACCTCTTTCCTCGCCCCCAAGGGGAGGAGGAGGTAGAGACCCAGATGGGCCTTGCCATGCTCCTCCCAGCGGTCTTCCAGGGCCAGCGGCCCCTCATCGCTCCAGACCTGCACTGCCTGGACGCCGGGAGGCACCAGCAACCGCAGGTAGCTCCCGTACATGCGGAGGGAGCCACCAGCGAGGACGACGCTCGCCAGGCGGGAGTCCTGGGCGGCGGCCCAGGCGGGAAAATCGTTGACATAAGTCAGACGCAGGGTATGCAGAGCGTTGCCCTGGCCGTCCAGCCGCACTGTCAGATCGAGGCGGCTGCGGAGGGCCAGGTTGAGCTTGGTGCTGCGCACGCTGGCGTCGGCCACCATCAGATAGTCGCCATCCTGATGGCGCACTTCGCCGGCCAGGCCGAGACGCACCAGCGCCTCCTGGATGTGGGGGTGGTCGGAGTATGCGAGGAGCGCCTTCTCGTCCCTGAGCTGACGCAGCGCTCGCAGGAGGTCTCCCCACCGGGATGGCCCTGTCTGCATCAGGCGGCCGATGATGGCCCGCGCCAGCCAGGCCACGAAGTCGTAGCGATGGGTCTCCCAGGGACGGGGGGCCTCTGGGTGAGTGAGCAAAAGGGTGACAGGGACGACGTTGCCGGCGTCCACGGTGACGTCGTAGCGGTCCACCCTGACGGGCCCCAGCGCCGCGAGGAGTCGCTCCAGGGTCTGGAAGTTGACGCCTAGGACGCCGTCTAGAGGACGCTCGTCGCCGCTCTGCAGGCGATAGAGCTGGACGGCGTTCCGGGCGGCGGTGGGAAAGTCCGGCCACCAGGCCACCGCCCCCAGTCCCATGGGCCAGTCCCGCAGCAGGTAGTCCTTCAGGGGGCGAGGCGGCTCCACGTAGCCGCCGGCCTGCTTCCAGGGCAGATATATGGAGTCCGAGGGAGCGAAAAAGACCTCTCGGGGCCGCCCTCCTTCCACCTCCAGCAGGCCGAAGACCAGGACGAAGCCTCCCGCCGGGAGGGCCTCTGTGCTGTCCATGCCCAAAACGAGGTAACGTTGCTGCCCCTGGTATCCCAGGAGGGCGGGCAGGTGCGGCCGGGCCGTCCGGTAGTCGGCCAGGAGAGAGCGCACCTCGGGCAGGCGCCGGTCCAGCTCGGCCAGGGCGTGGCCCAGCGGCGGGAGAAGCCCTTCTCCGGACAGCTCCTGGCGCCGGGCCTCCATGCGGGTAAGGGCCTCCTCCATCCTGGTGGCGTGGGGGTCCACTGCTGCCAGCAGGGCCGGCAGCCTCTCGGAGAGGGAGCCATCCCCCTGGAGGGCGGCGGTCTCGGCCAGGGCGGCGGCCGCCTCCCGGCCCACGGCCGCGGCGTCGGCTCCCAGGTGGGCCAGGGCGATGGCGGCCCTGGTCTGGCGGCCCCACCAGGGGACATGGCTGGCCAGGCGGAGGAGGGGGTCGCCCTCCATGGCAGCAGAGGCGCGATGGAGCCGGGCCTGGGTGGTCGCCAGCCTCGCCTCCAGGCGGACCAGTTCGTCCGGGCTGGCCGACAGCCCCCGTTCCGTCAGTGCGTCCAGAGAGAGGGCCAGCTCACTCTGGCTGGCCCTGAGATCGTCGTAGATCCGGAGGTAGCGGTAGCCCTCCACCGGGAGGGGGGAGACCAGGGCGATGGCTACCAGGGCCAGCAGCCAGCGTCGGGGGTGCACCCTCGGCCTCTCCCGAGGGGCAGGGGCCGCGGCCCGTGCCCCTCTGCCTCTCTGCCCTGGCCCCCCTTCCCCCATCTTCGCCCCCGGGCGCTACTTGATGCGGGACAGGATGAAGACCGCTCCCATCGCCAGGGAGAGCAGCGCTGCCGCCCCGATGGCGTTGAGGGCGGCCACGGGCAGGGGCAGGCCGGCGGGGCCTCCCTCCTGACCGGCAGGGGATGTCGGCTGCCCGGCGCCTTCGCCGATGGCTGGCCCCGGTGGCTGCTCAGCCGGCGGTGCCTGGCCCTCGCCATTGGGGGGAGAGGGGCCTACCGCCGGGCCCTCGCTGGGGGGCTGGCCGGCCCCTTCCTCCATCTCCGGCCCCCGGGTGCCGTCCTGGCCGGTGGTGGGCAGCCGTGCCGCCCCCACCTGCGAGTCGGGATCCTGCACCTGCACCTGGGTCTGACCGGCGGCTGGTGAGGACTGGCAGCGGACAGTGATGGTGCCGGCCTTCGTCCCGGCGAAGAGGCGGAAGCGGGCCCCGCCGTCAGCGCCGGTCGTGGTCTGGCCGGGGGCCAGGCTGGCGCCGTTCTCCGTGCCCGCTGCCAGGCGACAGGTGATGGCGGCGTCGGCGACGGGCCTCGCCTGCGGGTCCAGGACCCGCACGGTGAGGTCGGTCGTGCCCCCCGTGAGCAGGTTACCCTCCTCCGGCAGGATGACGATGGTGCTGCCTGGCGGCGGGTACTGGGCTGCAGCCGGCCGCTCGAGGGCCAGCAGCCAGGCGAGGCCGAGGGCCACCACCAGGGACAGCGCCAGGAGCCTGCCTGCAGTAGCGCGACGCATTCCCTCTCCCTCCCTCCAGGTGGGCTACAGGGCCAGGGCCACCCTGATGGCCACGGTCACGGTGAAGACCAGCAGCAGCGGCGGGACAGCCAGGTCCAGCGCCCGGGCCAGCGCCCGCGCCCGGGCGCTGCTGCTGGAGGAGGCAACCTCCCTGACCACCAGAGAGGCGACGAGCCCGAGCACCGTCACCAGGCTCAGCGGAGAAAGCAGGGCTATGGCATTCCCCATGTCCATCCCCACCACCCTGGCACCGCCATCATCCCTGTGAGACCTCCCCGGGCGCGGCCCGCCCTCCTTCTCAGACCTGACACGCCCAAGATAGGGGCCTCTCCGGGGGGTGGGTATCGCCTTATGCGTCAGGAGGTCTAGTCATTGCGGCCTAGGCACCCTGGCCATGCTCCGGGCGCCGGACGGGCAGGGCCGGGCGGCGCGCCTGGGCATCGGCCGGAGGGGCTAGGGGTCTGCTCTCTCCGTCCCGACGGCGCTCCAGGCGCAGGGCCGCCCCCAGCGCCAGTAGCTGGGCCACGCCGTGGGCTACGCCGGCCCCGGCCAGACCCAGCGCGGGCAACAGGAGGGCACTCAACCCCAGGACGGAGGCCGCCAGCAGGGCGGCCAGGGTGGTCAGGGCCGGGAGGCGCCGGGAGACCTTCCAGCGTCCCAGGTGGACGTTGACTACAGCGGCGGGGAGGGCAGAGAGCCCCATGGCCCGGAGGAGAGGCGCGCCGTGAGCGGCGTAGTCGGTGCCGAAGGGGAGGAGCACCGCCTCACCCAGGATGACGAAGAGGAGAGCGCCCAGCGACGCTACTGCCAGGCCTGCCAGGAGGGCGCGGCGAGAGAGGGCGCCCAGGGCGGCGGGATCGTGGGAGCCCTCGGCGAAGAGGGAAAGCCCCAGATGGAAGGAGGCCGAGGTCAGAAGATAGCCCAGGAACCAGGGGACGTAGAAGTAGCCCGCCTCTGTCGCCCCCAGGAGTCCCACCACCAGCAAGGGCAGGGCCAGGGCGGGGGCCATCAGGAGGCCGTCCGCCACCCAGACGCCCACGGAGAAAGGGAGCATTCGGCGCAGGGTGGCCAGCTCCAGCGTCCAGCCGGGACGGTAGCCGGGCAGGCCCCTCGCCAGCATGACCAGGCCGGCCCCGGCGCCGGCGAGGGTGGCCAGCCCGCTGGCAGCTATGGCGCCGAAGCCGGTGAAGTGGGCCAGCATAAGGGCCAGGGCTATACGGCCCACCTGCACCAGGGCGGCCTGGGCGACGATGAGCTGGGCCTGACGAAGGGCCAGGAAGGCCAGTCGCTGCACTGTCGTCAGGGCGGTGGCGATGGCGAAGGCCAGAAAGGCCACGAGATAGAGAGGATCGCCCCGCAGAAAGGCCAGCCGCGGCGTCCACAGCGGGGCGCCCAAGGCGAAGGAGAGGGCCAGCGCCAGGGCGACCAGGGAGCTGGCCGTCAGGGCCACGTTCACGAGGCGGGCGCGTCGGGTGGAGAGGGGGAGGAAGCGGACGAGACCCTGGCCCAGCCCCAGGTGGGCCAGTACACCCATGAGGGAGAGGGCGGAGAGGGCAGCGGAGGCGATGCCCACCTCCTCGGCGCTGTAGAGCTGGGCCGCCAGCAGCCAGAAGCCGAGGCCCAGCAGCGAGCTGGCGGCGGCGTCCACCCAGAGAAGGAAGGCGTTGATGTAGAGGGGCGCGCCCAGCACATGGAGCGCCCTTCTGACCAGCCAGACCAGGGTGGGCGCTCCGCCGGTCGTCCTCCCAGGTGACATCGAGGCCTCTCCCCGGCTGGACATTAGCGAGTTGCCAGGCACGGGGCATCGGCGGGAGCGTGGCCGGAGGATGACGGAACGGCCGGGGACCACCCCGGCCGTAGCGGGGAAGGGGTGCTCTACCGTCCGGCTACTGGGGCGGTGGCCGTACTTACGTCCAGGGTGAGCTGGAGGCGGCGGTAGGGGGCATCCCCATCAGTCCCCTCACGGTGGAGGAGAAGCTCCACCCTCTGGACGCCAGGGCGCTCCAGGGTGAGGATCAGGGTGCCCTGCCAGCGGGTCCCGTCCGCGAGCTCAGGTGTGCGCAGGGAGGCCAGCGTCTCGCCCCCCAGCCGGGCCTCGATACGGTAGACTATGCTCTTCCCCTCGTAATTGCCCACGCCCACGAGGAGCTCCAGGGGTTCGCCGGCCCTCGCTTCGCTGGGGTAGTAGGCGGCCTCGCCGGTGGGGCCCAGCATGTAGAACTCGGTGAAGCGAGCGCCTGTCGTCTGCTGGCGGGCGGTCACGTAGGCGCCGGCGGCCATGGCGACCACGGCCAGCAGGAGGGCGGCCGTCAGCCCCCAGCGGGCGAGAGAGCTGCCCGGGGCCAGGGAGGCGAGCGAGGGCATGGCGAAGGCCTCCCCCTCGTCCAGGGCGAGCCGGCGGAGGAGGCTCACGCCAGTCCCCAGGAGGACGAGAGCGACGGCCGCTGCCACCAGTGGGCTCGTCCGCACTCCCCACGGGGAGTAATTGAGGGCCAGGGCCAGCAGGGGGACGGTGGCCAGGCTGAGGCCAGCGGCCAGAGCCAGCCTCTCCAGTGGCCCCAGGTCTCGCCGTCGGGGGAAGAGGGCTGCCGTCAGGGCGTACCCGGGCACCAGGAGGACGAAGAGCAGGGCGAGGCTGGCCCGGGCCGGGTGGCCATCGGGTAGCAGCAACGCCACCGGCGCCAGGGCCACCGCTGCCGCCGCCGTCAGCACCAGGTCCAGGTTCCTGGCCAGCGCTCCTCCCCTCCTCACCTCTCGGCTCTCCTCGCCAGGGGGCTGGACGTCTGGCCAGGCGACCCCTGGAGGTCTCGTACTATCTTATCACCTGCTGGCGCCGGCACGACCGACGACGCCCTAGGCCAACGCAGCAGCGCTCATCAGCGGTAGCACCGGCCGCTTGTGACGCTCCGGCCGATGGCGCGCCGTCCTCTCCCTCCTAGACTCGTCCCTATAGCTGGTCGTCCTCGTGCAAGGAGGTCAGAAATGTTGTCCGGGCCAGCCCGCCGCCCTTGGGGCCTGCTCCTGGCCGGTGTGCTCCTGGCCGTCCTCACGGCCTTGGCCTTCGGGAGCGATAGCCCCGCTCTGCCCGGCCTGGGAGGGCCGCGCCTGGCCCAGGCCATCCCGCCCCACTCCCCGGCGCTGGACACCGACGACGATGACGACGATATCCTCGTCAAGGACCGGGACAGGGACGGCGTCCCGGACTCCACCGACAACTGCCCCCGCACGGCCAACGCCAGTCAGGAGGACACGGACGGTGACGGTCGGGGCGATGCCTGCGACCCTGACCTGGACAATGACGGCGTCCCCAACACGGCCGATAAGCGCCCCGTGCCCGCCGGGCCGGGCGTGCGGGCCCTGGATGCCACCACCACGGACAGCGATGGCGACGGCGTTCCCGACGCCTCCGATAACTGCCCTTTCGTCCCTAACGCCAGCCAGGAGGACACCGACCGGGACGGCATCGGCGATGCCTGCGACACCGATGGCGACAACGACGGCGTCCCCGACAGCAGCGACAACTGCCCCCAGGACCCCAACCCCGACCAGGTCGACAGCGACGGCGATGGCGAGGGTGACGCCTGTGACCCAGTGGCCGAGGTCTTCTACGTCAGGAGTACCGACGGCGGTCAGACCTTCGGCAACTACTACAACATCAGCAACGACGGCCTCCACTCCGGCATCGCCCATGTGGCCGCCAGCGGCGGCGTAGTGCACATCGTCTGGGACAGGGGAGATGAGCCGCGCGAGGTAGTCTACCGGCGCAGCCTGGACGGCGGCGTCTCCTTCGCCCCCATCTTCAACGCGAGCAGCAACAACGGCGACTCCAGCGAGTCCGACCTGACTGTGGGCGGGAGCGTCCTGCACGTGGTCTGGGAGGAGGACGTGCTGGACGCCAACGGCAACCCCGACCCCTGCTGCCCGGGAGACGAGGCCTACTACCGCCGCAGCGGCGATGCTGGCCAGACCTTCAGCGCCAGCCGTAACCTGAGCCAGACGCCCAACGCCCATTCCCGCGACCCGGATGTGGCCACCAGCGGCAACCTGGTGGGCGTCGTCCACGAGGACCCTACCCCGGGCAACGATGACATCTTCTTCGAGCGCAGCACCGACGGCGGCCTCACCTGGTCCACCTTCGTCAACCTGAGCCAGGACGCCGGGCAGTCCGCCGAGCCGGCCATAGACATCTCTGGCAATACCGTTCACGTGGTGTGGGAGCACCGCGCCTCCGGGCGCATCGCCTACGTCCGCAGTACCGATGGCGGTGTCACCTGGAGCGCTCCCCTCCTCCTGCCCGCCGGCGCCGACAGAGCGGCGATAGTGGCGGCCTCCGGCAGTACCGTCCACGTGGTGGCCTGCGGCGGCGGCGAGGTGCGCTACTACCGCAGCACAGACGGCGGCGCCACCTGGGGCGCTCCCGTCAACCTCTCCAACAACCCCGGCGCCTGCAGCAAGCCCATGGTGGACGTGTTAGGGGACCAGGTCTACGTGGTGTGGGAGGACACCACCACCGGCGCCAGCGACGTCTACCTCCGCCGCAGCAGCGACGGCGGCATCACCTTCGCGCCCACTCAGAACCTGAGCAACAACGCCGGTGAGTCCTCTGAGCCCTCGGTGGCGGTGGACCCCTCCACCGGGCACGTCTACGTGGTCTGGTACGACTTCACCAGGCCCACGCCACCAGCGGCGCCCGCCGACGCCGACAGCGATGGCGTGGCCGACCCCTCCGACAACTGCCCTGGCGTGGCCAACCCGGACCAGGCCGACGCGGATGGCGACGGTCAGGGCGATGCCTGCGACCCGGACGATGACAACGATGGCGTTCCCGACGCCTCCGACAATTGTCCCTTCGCCGCCAATGCTGCACAGACCGACACCGATGGCGATGGCCAGGGTGACGCCTGCGATAGCGACGATGACGGCGACGGCGTGGCCGATCCCTTCGACAACTGCCCCCTTGTCCCCAACGCCGGTCAGGAGAACACGGACGGCGATGGCCAGGGCGACGCCTGCGATGACGACGATGATAACGATGGCATTCCCGACGCCTCCGATCCCTGCCCCCTGCAGTCGGACTGCGACAGCGACGGCGTCCCCGACAGCTCCGACAACTGTCGTCTGGCCTTCAACCCGGCACAGCAGGACTCCGACGGTGACGGCACCGGCGACGCCTGTGACACCGACGGCAACCCTATGCTCGCCTTCGTGGCCGCCGGTCCGGGCGGCGCCACTCTCTACGAGTTCGGCCGCGGCACCACGGGCGAGATATGGTACCGGGCCTGGGACGGCACCGCCTGGAGCGCCTGGACGGGCCTGAGTGCGGTGGCCAACAGCCCCCCGACGGTGGCGACCTCTGGCGCTGACCTCTACGTATTCGCTCGGGGGAGCGACGACGGCCTCTGGTACCGTCGGCTGAGCGGCGGCACCTGGGATGCCTGGACGCCCCTCGGGGGGACGATGCGGGGCGTGCCGGCCGCCGTAGCCACCGCTGGCGGTCATATCTACGTCTTCGTGCGGGGCGCCAGCGGCGATATCTGGTACCGTCACTGGGACGGCACCGCCTGGCAGCCCTGGGCCTCCCTGGGCGGCCTGGCAACGGAATCGCCAGGCGCCTTGGCACTGGACAGCGAGGTCTTCCTCTTCGTCCGGGGGAGCGACGACGGCCTCTGGTACCGTCGGCTGAGTGGCGCCACCTGGGGCGACTGGGCCTCCCTGGGCGGGCCGGTCAGCAGCGGCCCCCGGCCGGTGGCTCTGGGCAGCGTCGAGGCCGATGTCTTCGCCCGGGGCACCGACAATGCCGTCTGGTACCGCCACTGGGACGGCACGACCTGGGGCGCCTGGCAGACCCTGGGCGGCAGCCTGCACAGCCCGCCCCAGCCGCTGGCCGTTGGCGGGAGCCTCTTCTTGATGGCCCTGGGCACCGGCGATGACCTCTGGTACCGGCAGCTCAGCGGCGGCACGTGGGCGGACTGGCAGCCCCTGGAGGGACGGCTGACGGCCGCCCCCGCCCTAGTGGCCTTCCAGAGCGGCGCCTTCGTCTTCGGCCGGGGCAGCGAGGGCGACGTCTGGTACCGCCACTGGGATGGCACGACCTGGGGCGCCTGGCAGCCCCTGGGTGGCCTGGTGACTGCAGGCGTCCCGTGAAGACGCTGGGGGCCGGGTCTTCCCCGGCCCCCAGCACACAGCCGGCCTCGCCTCAGCGGCGGGGGCCTATGCAGGAGGGAGCGCTGGAGTGGCCCTCTATCTCCATCTCCGTGGCCTCGATGTGGCGGCCCTGAGCGTAGCCGGACAGCTCCACTATGTCGCCCGCTCCGACGGCGAACCGCACCTGGTAGACCGCTCCCCCGGCTGTGAGGACGAGGATGACCGGGCCTCTCACCTGGACGATCTGGCCCTGGAGGCGGACCTGTCCGTTCCTGAAGCGGAGGTGGAACTCCACGTCGTCTACCTCCATCTCCTGGGCCAGGATGGTGCCGTCGCTGGCCAGGACGCCCCGGACGTCTATGCCGTCCCCTCGGCGGCCGGCGAACTGCACGGGGTAGACCTGCCCCTCGGCGGAGCAGGCGAGGAGCGATGCCCCCCGCCCCACGCCCGCTACCTGGAGGGAGAGCTCTTCCACCGGCGTCCCCTCCTGCCCGGCGGCGGCGTCCCCTCCGGCCACGGCTGTCCCCAGGACGAGGGTCAGCACAGCGCCCGTGACCAGTGCTGCGATGCGCATACTCCCTACCTCCTTCCCTGCCCTACTTACGGGACCAGGCTAGGGGCGCCTCCGGGTGGCGGCATCGGCGGGACTGTCCCGCAGAGGGAGCACTCCGTCCGGCAGGCCGCGAGGAATAGCCTAGGCGGTAGCGTCACAGGCCGGGGCGAGGCTGGAGCGTACAGGGGTCGGCTGCCGTACCCGCCGGCCCGGACCGGACGGGTATGTCATCCCTTTCGCCAGACCAGACGATGCCGGGCAGCGCCCTGCGCTCCCATTCTGATGGGGACGTAGACAGGCGGTGACCTCCCTTGCGCGTCCTGTTCGTAGCTGCCGAATCATTCCCTCTGGTCAAGGTGGGCGGGCTGGCCGATGTCGCCAGCTCTCTCCCCAAGGCCCTGGCCCTCCACGGTCACGATGTGCGGGTGGCCCTCCCCTTCTACGCCCGGCTGGCCCTGCCCCAGCGCCCCCAGCACGCCATCGACCTGCCGGTGGAGTTGGGGGGGCGGACGGTGGTGGCGGCTGTATATCAGACGCTGCACCCCAACGGCGTCCCGGCCTATCTGGTGGCCAACGATGCCTACTTCGGCCGGGAGCATGTGTACGGCTACCCTGACGACGACGAGCGGTTCATCTTCTTCTGTGGGGCGGTGCGGGCCCTCCTGAGGGTCAGTGAGTGGCAGCCGGACATCGTCCACTGCAACGACTGGCACACCGCCTACCTGGTCTATGTCCTGCGGCAGGACGCGCTCTTCCAGGACGTGGCCACCGTCTTCACCATCCACAATCTGGCCTACCAGGGCCCTTACACGGAGCGGACGAGACGGCTCATGGGGCTCCCGGAGACCTCTCGGGACAACCTGATGGCCCTGGGGATCAGGTATGCCGACGCCCTCAACACCGTCAGCCCCACCTATCTCACGGAGGTGCTCACCCCCGCCTTCGGCCACAACATGGACGGGCTGCTGCGCCAGCGCCTCGCCGACTTCCGGGGCATCCTCAACGGTGTCGATTACGAGGAGTTCGACCCCAGACACGACCCCCACATCCCCGTCCTCTACGGCCCCCATTGCGTCTCCCGCAAGCTCAAGAACAAGAGCGCCCTTCAGTACTGGAGTCGCCTGCCCCTGAGCCAGACGGTGCCCCTCCTGGGCGTGGTGGCCCGGCTCACCGGACAGAAGGGAATAGACACTATCATTGAGGCCCTGGACGACCTGCTGGACCTGGGTGTCCAGGTGGTGGTGATGGGGAGGGGGGAGCCCCGCTATGAGGAGGTCCTGCTCTCCCTGGCCCAGGCCCGCCGCGGGGCTATGGCCTACCACCAGCGGGAGGACGAGACCCTGGCCCGGCTCGTCTACGCCGGGGCGGACATGTTGCTGGCCCCCTCCAACTTCGAGCCCTGCGGCCTGGGGCCTCTCATCGCCGCCCGTTACGGCACCGTGCCTATCGTGCGGGCCACCGGGGGCCTGGCCGATACCATTCTGGACTGCATGGAAGACCGGGAGAGGGGTCTGGGCATAGTCATCGGCGGGCCGACGCCGGCAGACCTGGTGACGGCGGTGACGCGTGCCCTCCTCCTCTACCATCGCCGGTCGGAGTGGCGGACGCTGGTCCAGCGGCTCATGGCTGCCGACTTCTCCTGGGAGCGGCCCAGCCTCCAGTATCAGGAGCTCTACGCTCACGCCCTGCGCAAGTGCCGGGAGGCCAACCGGGGCCAGCCGGCGCCGCGTATCCCGTAGCCTCATCGGCCAGCCACCCTTATTGACCCTGACGTGCAGGTAATGCTATGCTGCCCGCGCACAGCGGTAGACCTCAGGAGGCGGGCCATGGACTTCAGGCTGGGACCTACCGAGGAGAAGTGGCGCCAGGAAGTGCGGCAGTGGATCCGGGAGAACCTGCCCGGTAGCTGGGAGGAGACCCCGGCGCCCGGGGACCGCTGGGAGGCCTCCCGGGAGTTCGCCCGGAGGCTGGCCAAGAAAGGGTGGGTGGCCCCCCACTGGCCCAGAGAGTACGGCGGGCTCGGCCTCTCCCTCTGGGAGCAGCTCATCTTCCGGGAGGAGATGAGCTACCACTGGGCCCCTCTGGGCTCGGTCGCCATCGCTGTGGACTTCGTGGGCCCCACCATCATCATCTACGGCACCGAGGAGCAGAAGCGGGAGCACCTACCCCGCATCACGTCGGCTGAGGTGGTCTGGTGCCAGGGCTTCAGCGAGCCCAACGCCGGCTCTGACCTGGCCAACCTGCAGACGCGGGCCGTCCGCGAGGGGGACGACTACGTGGTCAACGGCCAGAAGATCTGGACCTCCGGCGCCCACCGGGCAGACTGGATGATCCTCCTGGCCCGTACCGACCCGGACGCCCCCAAGCACAAAGGGATCTCCTACTTCCTCCTGGACATGAAGACGCCGGGCATCACCATCCAGCCCATCATCGACATCATGGACAATCACAGCTTCAATCAGGTCTTCTTCGAGAACGTGCGCGTCCCCCGGCGCAACCTGTTGGGGGAGGAGAACCGGGGCTGGTACATGGCCACCACCACCCTGAATTTCGAGCGCTCCTCCATCGGCGGGGCGGCGGCCTCGCGGCGCCTCCTGGAGGATCTGGTGCGCTACGTGCAGGAGACGCCAGCCGATGGTGGCCGGCTGGGGGATGACCCGCGGGTGCGCTACCGGGTGGCGGAGTCCGCCATCGAAGTGGAGGTGGGCCGGCTCCTCTCCTACCAGGTGGTCTCCCTTCAGGCCCGCGGGGAGGTGCCCTCATACCAGGCCTCCATAGCCAAGCTCTACAACACAGAGATGGGGCTGAGGCTGGCTCGTACCGGCCTGGACGTCCTAGGCCTCTACGGCCAGTTGCGCCCCAGATCCAAGTGGGTGCAACTGCGGGGCCGCTTCGAGCGACAGTTCCTCTGGATGACCGGCATGGTGGTAGGCGGCGGCACCAGCGAGATCCAGCGGAACCTCATCGCTGTGCGGGGCCTGGGCTTGCCCAGGGGCTAGAGAGGCCCATAATACACTGAAGGAAGATGCATCGATTCGCCTGCGGGAGGTAACAGATGGACCTGGGTCTTGACGAGCAGCAAGAGATGCTCCGCAACTTCGCTCGGGACTTCCTGGAGAAGGAGTGCCCGGAGCAGCTCGTCCGCCAGATGGAGGAGGACGAGCGGGGCTATTCTCCTGAGCTGTGGCAGAAGATGGCCCAGCAGGGCTGGATGGGCCTCATCATCCCCGAGGAGTACGGCGGCGTCGGCATGCGCATCACCGACCTGGCGGTGCTGCTGGAGGAGTTCGGGCGGGCGCTGGTGCCGGGACCCTACATCCCCACCGTCGTCCTGGGGGCCTACCCCATCATGCTGGCGGGGACGGAGGAGCAGAAGCAACAGTTCCTCCCCCGCATCGCCAGCGGCGAGCTCATCATGACCATGGCCCTCACGGAGCCCTCCGCCAAGTGGGACGCCGACGGCATCCAGCTGGAGGCCCGCCGCGAGGGTGACGAGTACGTCCTCAACGGTACCAAGCTCTTCGTCCAGGACGCCCACGTGACGGACTACATGGTAGTGGCCGCCCGCACCTCCCGGGGTGGTAGCCCGGAGGAGGGGGTGACCCTCTTTCTGGTGGACTCCAAGTCCCCGGGCATCCGCTTCGAGCTGCTGCGGACCATCGCCTCCGACAAGCAGTGCGAGGTGACCTTCGAGAACGTGCGGGTGCCGGCCGCCAATGTGCTGGGAGAGGTGGACAAGGGCTGGCCGGTGGTGCATCAGACGAAGCAACTGGCGGCGGTGGCCGCCTGTGCCTACCTGGTGGGGCTGGCCCAGCAGGACTTTGATATCACCCTTAACTACGCCAAGGAGCGGGTGCAGTTCGGCCGGCCCATCGGCTCCTTCCAGGCCATCCAGCACAAGCTGGCGGACGCCGTCATAGATGTGGACGGCTGCCGCTTCATCACCTACAAGGCGGCCTGGAGCCTCCAGGAAGGGGAGCCGGACGCCGAGCTGATGGTTTCCATGGCCAAGGCCTGGTGCAGCGAGGCCTCCCGGCGGGTGGTGGCCCACGGCCAGCAGATCCACGGCGGCATCGGCTTCACCAAGGACTACAAGATCCAGCTCTACTTCCGTCGTCAGAAGTGGATGGAGCTGATGTGGGGCGACGCCGACTACCATCGTGAGCTGGTGGCCCAGAAGATGGGCATCTGACGGCCCGTCGCTTCGCCGCGTCGTCAGGGGGGCGGGGATGCCCCCCTTTCTCGTCTCGCCTCGCAGCCGACCGTCAGATAAGGGGGCCGCCGGAAACGTCGGTCGTCTCGGGGGCCGGGGCCGGCCCGGGGGCCAGCCGACGGTACAGGAGGGCCAGTCCCACCCCCAGCAGGCAGACGAGGCCGAAGAGGGCCACGGCCGCCTGCACCCCCAGGTGCTGGGCGGCCAGCCCCAGCAACTGTCCGCCGATGGGCGTGCTCCCGGCGAAGAGGAGAACGTAGAGGCTCAGGACACGCCCCCGCAGCTCCGGGGGCGAGAGTAGCTGCAGGCGCGTGTTGCCGGTGGCGGTGAAGGTGACGCCAGCGAAGCCCATGGCCACCAGCAGAACGAGGGAGGCCCCCAGCCAGGGGGAGAGACCCAGCAGCACCAGCAGGAGGCTGAAGGCGGCGGCCCCCAGGAAGAGCTGCGACTCCTCGGCCCGCCGTCGGTAGGCCAGGAAGAGGGCGGCCAGTATGGAGCCCACGCCCATGGCCGAGGTCATCCCCCCGAAGCCCACCGACTCCACCTTCAGCACGTCGCGGGCCAGGAGGGGCAGCACTACCAAGAAGTTGTAGCCGAAGGTGCCGATGAAGGCCATCAGCAGCAGCACGCGGAAGGTGGGCGGACTCCCCAGGGAGTAAGAGATCCCCTCCCGCAGCCGCTCCCACAGGGAACCCTCGCTGGCCCGCGGGCTGGCGTACAGCTCCCGGGCCCGCATGAGGAGGAGGCCGGCCAGCACGGGGACGAAGCTGGCAGCGTTGATGAGGAAGGTGCTCCCCGTCCCCACCAGGGCGATGGATACGCCGGCCACCATGGGCCCCACGATACGGGCCAGGTTGAAGATGATGCTGTGAAGGGCCACGGCGTTGACCAGCAAATCCTGCCCTACCATCTCGGATATGAAGGCCTGACGCACTGGGTTATCGAAGGAGTTGATGAGGCCCAGGAGGAAGGCCAGCAGGCAGACGTGCCAGAGCTGCACCCGTCCCGTCACCACCAGCAGGCCCAGGGCCAGCGCCTGGAGCATGGCCGCCGTCTGGGTAGCGATGAGCAGGCCCCGCTTGTTGACGCGGTCCGCCACCACGCCCGCTGGCAGGGAGAAAAGGAGGACGGGCAGGAACTGGAGCATGGTCACTGTCCCCAGCACCAGGGGAGGCTGGGCCAGCGTCTTGGCCACCAGCCAGGACTGGCCGGTGAGCTGGGCCCAGGTGCCTACCAGGGAGACTACCTGTCCGCTCCAGAAGAGACGGTAGTTACGCACCCCAAGAGCGGCGAAGGTGCGGCGCCAGCCTCCCCCCTGCAGGGGCATTCGCCCTCGCCACAGGCTGAGGCCATGGGCGCGCCAGGGACGCTGCATGGAGGCCTGGCGCCGGTAGCCCGCTGCCGGCGCCATCACTCATCCTACCAGAGGCAGCAGGCGCCAGGATTAAAGGGACGGCGCAGCTCTCAGCGCCCCTGGCCGCCGGTGCGGGCAGTAGTCGCCAGCGAGGGCGCGTAGACTTCCCTCTCGAAGGCATGGGCCGCCCGCAGGAGGGTGGCCTCCTCGAAGTGGCGGCCCACCAGCATCAGGCCGATGGGCAGGCCGCCCGATTCGCCGCAGGGGACATTGATGGCCGGGTGGCCCGTCACGTCGAAGGGACAGGTGTTGCTGATCATGTTCAGGGCCGCCGCCATGTACTCGGCCAGGCCGCCGCTGGGGAAGGGCTGGGCCTTCTGGGGCGTGGTGGGCATGGCCAGGAGGTCTACCTCCTGCAGAGCGGCATCGTAGGCGGCCCGCAGCGTCCGGCGCAGGTTCTGCCCGCGAGCGTAGTAGCGGCCGTGATAGCGCTCGCCCAGATAGTGTCCCAGGAGGAGCACCATCTTTACGGTGGGGGAAAAGTCCTGCGCCCTCGTCCGACGGGAGCGGCCGTAGAACTCCACCAGGGCGGTATCGTAGTAGCCCAGCCAGCCGTGGCCCATCCCCTCGCCCCGCACCATGATGGCCCAGGTGCCCTCGATACCGACGCCGTTCCAGAAGTGCACTCCCTCCCGGTGCAGAGGGACCGATATCTCCCTCACCTGGGCGCCCAGGCTGGCGAAGCGATGGGCTGCCTCCCGCACTGCCTCGTCCACGTCCGTCTCGGAGACGCCGGGCCAGCCGAACCCCTCCCTGACGACGCCGATACGCAGACCACGGGCGCCCCGGGCCAGCTCCTGGCTGTAGCGAGGGAGCGTCTCCGGCGTCGCTCCCTGACGGGGATCGAGCCCGTCCCGCCCGGCGATGACTTCCAGCGCCAGGGCCAGGTCGGGCACGTTGCTGGCCATGGGGCCGGTGTGATCCAGGGTGAGCTCGATGGGGAAGATCCCTGTGTAGGGGACCAGGCCGTAGGTGGGCTTGATGCCGAATATGCCGCACCAGGAGGCAGGTATGCGGATGGAGCCTCCCTGGTCGCCGCCGATGGCGATGTCGGCCTCCCCGGTGGCGACGACGACGCCGCTGCCGCTGGATGAGCCTCCCGCCATGCGCGACGGGTCGCGCGGGTTGCGGACGGGCCACGGGTAGGAGGTGTGGGAGCCGCCGGAGAAGCAGAGGTCTTCGCAGACGGTCTTGCCGATGACCTCCGCCCCGGCATCCAGGAGCCGCGTCACGATGGTGGCGTCAGCCGTGGGCACGTAGCCGTCCATGAGGGCCGAGCCGTTGAGGAGAGGCAGCCCCTGGACGGCTATGTTGTCCTTCAGGGCCACCTTCTTCCCGGCAAGAGGACCGTCCGGTGCTCCCTTGATGGAGCAGCGCCACGCCCAGGCCCCGTACGGGTTATCCTGCGGGGCGGGGCGCCACCCGGCGTCCCGCGGGTAGCGGACGGGAAGCCCCGGCTCCGGCAGGGTGTCCAGCCACTCATAGGAGGCGATGATGCTGTCCATGAAGCCCTTGAAGGCCGTAATCTCCTCGGCGCTGAGCTCGAAGTTGTAGAGACGGGCTATACGCTGGAGCTCCTCGTCCGAGGGCCGCCGCACTGCCATTTTCCCGTTCCCTCCTTCGGTCCAGTGTGTAGCGGGCTATATATAGCCAGGGGCGTCCCCCGGTGTCAAGGGAAGCCCTCTCCCGGAGGGGCGGCTGTCCTGTGCAATAATGGAGAGACGACGAGGAGTGGCAGCCGGGGCCTCCACCCCGGGCCGACGCCAGCAGGCGCGGAGGGCAGCTATGACCGACTGTCTGTTCTGTCGCATGGCCAACGGCGAGATGCCCGTGGAAAAGCTCTACGAGGATGACCTGGTCTTCTCCATCCGAGACATCCACCCCCGGGCGCCCGTCCACTTCATGGTGATCCCCAAGGAGCACATCCCCACTGCTCAGGAGATACGGGAGGAGCACGGCCCGCTCCTGGCGCGCATCTTCACCGTGGCCAACCAGGTGGCCAGGCAAGAGGGGCTGGGAGAGAAGGGTTACCGTCTGGCCATCAACGTGCGGGAGCACGGCGGCCAGACCATCTACCACCTGCACCTGCACGTGCTGGGCGGTCGCAAGCTGGGGGCCGAGGGCTGAGGCCACCTGCTGCCAGAAAGGCCTTGGCGCTCCCTCCCGCGCCGCCTAGGCTACGGGACGCAGACGTCCCCAGGGAGAGGAGAGAGGCCCCAGGTGGCGGTATGGCTGGCAGTGGCGTCCGTCCTGGACGTGGTCATCGCCCTGTGCGCTGCCTTCAACAGCGGCTACTTCGCCCACTATCTCTGGGCTGGCCGGGCGCGGACGGCCCCTTACCGGGTGGCCGCTCTGGCCCTCCTGCTGGTCTCCCTGGGGACGCTGGGGGAGCGCCTCGTCTGGCTGGCGGCCCTGGCCGTCGCCGATGGCGGGACGGCATCGCTCCCCTGGGCGCTGGCCCGCCTGGTGACCCTGGCCGGGACGGGCCTCGTCTCTGTCCTGGTGGTGCGTCGCATTGTCGCCATCGACAGCCCTTACGGGAGGTGAGGGGTATGGCGTCCGCTATGGCCCTGGCCGTGGCCAGTGACCGCTGGGACCTGGCGGCCCTCTGTCTGGCCCTGGGGGTGACGGAGGCGGCCTCCCGGCTGCCGCCTCAGTCCCTGGAGGCCCTCCTGGCCATGCTGGAGGGGCCGCCACGGCGGCAGAGGGACTGAGGTGCCAGCACGGAGGAGACAGCGCCGCAAGGAGCTGAGCAACTTCTATGCCGATGCCCTGAGCGAGGCGGAGCGGCTGGAGCTGCCCCAGGCGGCGACGGTGGAGGGACTGGACCATGAGATAGCGGTGCTGCGGGTGCGGCTCAAGGCCGCCCTCCAGCAGAACCCTCAGGACCTGGCCCTCCTGGCCAAAGGAGTGGACATGCTGGTGAAAGCGGTAGCCGCCCGCTACCGCCTCTCGCCCAAGGCGCGACGGGACCTGGCCGACAACCTGGCCAGCCTCATCGAGAGCTTGGGGACGCTGCTGGAGGGGAAGGACGATGGCCCGCCCTAGCCTTGAGGAGGCCATCCTGCGGCTGCGGCGCCGCCTGGGACGGCGGGGGACGCAGTCCGGCCTCTCGCTGGAGGCGCGCCTGGCCAGCCTGGAGCGGGAGATGGCGGAGGTAAAGGCCCGCATTAATGGCCTCATCTTCGTGGTGCTGGGAGCGGTCATCTCTGAGCTGCTCACCCGGCTGCTGCAATGAGGGGCCTGTCCGGGCTACTATAGGCGGTGGTCCGAGCAGGAGGCGGAGCGTGGACGTCCCGGCTGAGGTAGCGCGCCAGTTCCAGGAGGTGGGACGGCTTCTCTGGGAAGCCGGACTCGTCTCCTCCCACGGCGGCAACATTAGCGTCCGCCTCCCCGATGGCCGGGTCGTCATCACCTGTCACGGCAGCATGCTGGGCCGCCTTGCTCCCGATGACCTGGTGGTGCTGGGGGAGGGCTCCTCTTCCGTCGCCCCCTCCATGGACACCGCCCTTCACCAGGGGATCTACGCGGCGAGCCCGGCCGGCGCCGTCGTCCACGCTCACCCCAGGCACGCCATCGCCCTGGCCCTGGCGGGGGAGGCCCTGCGCCCTCGCGACCTGGAGGGGAGGCACTATCTGGGAGAGGTGGTCCCCGTGGTGGCCCGCCAGGAGGAGGTGCCAGCGGCTCTGACCAGCCATGCCATCGCCGTGGTGGCCGGCCACGGCTCGTACGCCCGCGGGGACGACCTGTGGCAGGCCCTCCAACTCACCAGCATCCTGGAGGAGAGCTGCCAGATCATCTGGTTGCTGCGGGCCCTGGGTTAGGCCCTTCCCGGGGGAAGATGTTGAGGATGACCAGGGCCAGGAGGGCGGCCGAAACGGCCACCGGCAGGAGGATGCTGCGCAGCGCCAGGTCTCCCGCTCCGAAGTGGTATATGTTGGCGGCGATGGCCGCCGACTGCTCTATGAGGGCCAGCCAGAAGATGCGCGGGTAGGCCGCCGGGCGGCGGCTGACGTAGAGATAGACGACCGCCAGGGGTATGCTCTGCCAGCTCAGCACCCGGCCCGCCAGCACCCCGTTCAGCTCTCGCTCCCCCAGCCCCAGGAAGAAGGCGCCGGAGGCGAAGAACTCGGCCACCGCAGCCAGGATATCCCAGCCCGCCAGCATCAGCAGGAGGATGCGAGGCTGCTGGGCGATGCGGAAGAACTGCTCCGGCGGCGACTCCACCCGGGCTGGCTGCTGGTCCATCGCTCTCCCTCCTGACTGTTCTCAGTCCAGGGCCAGCTCCCGGAGCCGCTCCTCGTCCAGCCCCAGGTAGTGGCCTATCTCGTGCAGAAGAGTCCGCCGGGCCTGCTCCACCATCTCCTCCAGGGTCTCGCAGGCCAGCTCGTGTGGCTCCTGATAGATGATGATCCTGTCCGGCAGCGCCCACGTATAGTGGCTACCTCGCTGGGGAAGGGGCACCCCCGTGTAGAGGCCGAAGAGGGTGTCCCCCCGGCGCAAGCCGGCCTGGCGCAGCTCCCGCAGGGAGGGACGCCACCGCACCTGGATATCGACATTGTGGAGGGCCGCCCGCAACTGCTCGGGCAGGCCCTCCACCGCTTCCCTGACGAGGCGACGGAAGCGGGCGCGGCTGAGCCGGGGCGCGCGCCCGGGCCGGAGAGGCTGGTCGTCCATAGGCGATATTTATTCTAGCACCCCGTGCTACCGGGGCCCGCAGGGCTAGCGGGGAGGGGGCGGGGCGGCGAGACTCCTGAGGATCTGGCTGGCCAGCCTGGTCGACAGGACAGAGCCCGCCCGGTTGTCCTCGTTGAAGACCAGGACGAGCCAGGAGGGGTTCTCCCGGGGGGCGTAGGCGGCGAAGTAGCCGTGGTACTGGCCCGGCCCGGCCGCCTCCGGCGTCCCCGACTTGCCGGCGGCGTCGACGCCGCTCCCGGCGAAGGCGGCGTAGGCGGTGCCACCAGGGCTTTGGGTGACGAGCCGCAGCCCCTCCTTGATGGCGGCCAGCGTCTGGGGCGAGATGGGCAGCTTACCCTTGACCTGCGGCTGGAACTCCCTGACCACGTTACCCTGGGCATCGGTGATCTTGCGCACCACGAAGGGCTTCATCAGGGTGCCATCGCGGGCCAGGGCGGCGTAGGCGTTGGCTATCTGCAGAGGGGTGACGGTCAGGTAGCCCTGTCCGATGCCCAGGACTACCGAATCGCCGGTGAACCAGGGATTAGGGTCGCCGAAGTGCTCCATCTTCCAGTCGGGGTCGCGAGGGTCGGGGACCAGGCCGGACGCTTCCGGCAGCTCGATACCCGTGGGGGAGCCGAAGCCGAAGCCGCGCGCGAAGTCGGGCAGGATGCCGGGGTCTATCTGGTCCAGGGTGTAGGCCATCTGGTAGAAGACGGGGTTGCAGGAGGACATGAGCCCCTCGGCGGGGGTGAGGGGGCCCCGGTCCACCGTCTGCCAGTTGCGCAGGGGATAGTTGGGGCCGAGCCCGGTCCAGACGGGCGGGCAGGGGAGACGGCTGGCGGGGCTGTAGCCGCCCCTCTCCAGAGCGGCCGCCGTCGTCACTACCTTGAAGGTGGAGCCCGGCGGGTAAGTCCCCTCCAGGGCGCGGTTCATGAGGGGGCGGTCAGGGCTGTTGATGAGACGGTCCGCCTCCTCAGGGCTCAGCCCCAGCACGAAAGAGTTGGGGTCGAAGCGGGGGTAGGAGGCGAGGGCAAGCACCGAATTGTCCCGCGGGTCCAGCACTACCACCGCACCCTTCTGTTGGCCCAGGGTGGACTCCGCCACCTTCTGCACGTTGATATCTATGGTCAGGTGGACGTCCAGGCCTGGCTTGCCCGGCCGCTCGGCGATGACGCGGGAGACCTGGCCCTCCGGCGTGACGGTGAGGAGGGTCGCTCCACGCTCCCCGGCCAGCTCCGTATCGAAGAGGCCCTCTATGCCGGCGGCGCCCTTCATGTCGCCCGGCCGGTAGCCCTTGGGCTCCAGCTCCTTCAGCTCCTCCTCCGTCACCTCCCGCAGGTAGCCGATGATGTGGGCGGCGGAGTCCCCGTTGGGGTAGACGCGCTGGCCCTGGTACTGGACCAGGACTCCCAGGTCTTCCAGGGCGTAGAGGGGCTCCAGTTGCTCGGGAGTGGTGGACCAGGGGAGCCGCTTCACGGGGACGAAGTAGTAGTCCGGCACCTTGGCTTCCAGCGCCCGCCAGACGTCGGCCTGGCTGATGCCCAGGGCGCGGGAGAGGGCGGCGGCCGTGGCCGCCCTGTCCTTGACCATCCGCGGCACGATGCCCACCACGGGGATGCGAGCGTCCATAGCCAGGGGCTGGCCGTTGCGGTCGTAGATGGTGCCCCGCCGGGGGGTCTTGATGACCAGCCGCACCAGGGAGCGGTCGTCCAGCTCCTTGAAGATGAGGGAGGGGTGCCACTGCACGCGCCACTCTTTGCGGGTCTCCGTCTTACCGTCCGGCCTGGTGACGGTCACCTCCTCGTATATCAGGGGTATGGTGTTCTCCTGGGCTATGTCCCCCACCATGGCAGTGTGGACGGTGACCCGCACCGGGACATCGGCGGTGTCCAGGGCCTGCTGGTCAGCCTGGGGGGTCGCCTCGTCGCGGGGGGCGGGGCTGGCGGCGTGGGGGAGGAGCTCGTAGTCCACGCCGGTGATGGTGGCCTCCTCGGCGATGGCCCGGTAGCGCCCCACGAAGTAGTCCCGCGTGAAGGTGGCCTGGGAGCGAGTGGAGAGGAGGGCGTACATGGCGTCATACTGGCCCTGCTTCCAGAGGTCGAGGAACGCACGCGCCGCGTCCTGGGGCGAGGCCGTCGGCTCCTCTGGCCCCCCGCCGCCGAGACAGGCCGCGGCGAGGAGGAGGATGGCCAGAGGGGTGGCCCACAGGGAAGCTCTCAACATCTCGCTACCCTGGACAAATTATATGCTAAGCTAGGTCTGGAGAGGCGGTTTGGCGGTAGCCCCCCGCTGCCTGGCCGCCGCTGACCGATGAGAGCGGCCGGGCGCGCCCCCGAGCGACGATGCATCCCTGGGAAGATAACGTCTCCAGGCCGCCGGAAGGGCCGGGCTCAGCGCCACCGGAGCGGCCCGGGCGCGCCCGTCGTCCCTCCTTCTCAGACCTAGTGGGGAGCCCTGGCCTGCGCCAGCTACTGCAGGTGCGGACGCTGGGCCAGGTCGCCCAGAACGCCATCCTCTACACCCTCCTCATCGTGGTGGTTCAGGAGACCCACTCCAGCCTCCAAACGGCGCTCCTGCTCATCGTGCTGACGGTCCCTTCCATCGTCCTGGGCATCCCCGCCGGCGCCCTGGCGGACGTTCTGCCTCTGCGGGCTGCTGTCATCATGGGGGCGCTGGCGCGGGTCGCCATCGTCTGCGGGATGCTCGTCTACCAGTGGGACATGGCCCGGCTCTACTTCCTGGCCTTCGTCTTCGCCACGGTGGGAAGCCTGACCGGCCCGGCGGAATGGGCGGCCGTCTCGCGTCTGGTGAGCAGGGACTGGCTGCCGCGGGCCAACTCTCTCTATCTGCTGGTGACGATGCTGGGGCAGGTGGGCGGAGCGGTGGTGCTGGCCCCCCTGCTGTTCAAGATAGGGGGAGCGGTGCCCGTCTTCGTGGTGGTGGCCCTGCTGTACTTGGTCACCGCCTACGCCGCCCTCAACCTGGAGCCCCTGCCCCCGGCGGCCTCCACCGAGGGCGAGGAGGTAGGGCTCTGGCAGGCCCTGACCACGGGATGGCGCGTCCTGGCCAACAGCTCACCCGCCTTCATGGCCATGGTCTATCTGACCATCTCCTCCATGCTGATGAAGACGGTGGCGGTGTTGGCCCCCCACTACGTGCGGGAGACGCTGAACATCACCGCCGAGAACACCGTCTACGTGATGGTTCCCGCTGCCCTGGGGGCCGCCCTGGGGCTGGTGGTGACGCCCTTCCTCTCCC
This sequence comes from bacterium HR25, assembly GCA_002898615.1. Next base: position 41,677 of record BEIB01000001.1, read on the forward strand.
GCTTCCTGAAGGTGGACCAGGTGATGGTCATAGGCTTTCTGCTGCTGGTGTTGAGCCTGGCTGCCCTGGGGCTGGTGGTCTACATACGGGACGTTATCATCGCCCATCTGGACCTGGGGGTCCGCTTCGTGGAGGAGCGGCTGGGCGTCTCCTCGGTGATAACGCTGACCCTCATCCTGGCGGTGCCCAGCGGACTGGCGGCCACCATGGTGACGGTAGCGGCCCGCTCCGTCCTCCACCGGGAGTCGCCCGTGGGGGCGCAGGCGAGGGTCTTCGCTACTCAGAGCGCCGTGGCCGACCTGGTGGCGCTGCTGCCCACGTTCCTCCTAGGTGGCGTCGCCGACCTGCTGGGGGCCCGTCCCGTCCTGCTCCTGGCGGCGCTGGTGGCCCTGGCCATGTCCCTCTACGCCGGACGGGCCCGCCAGCGCTTCGCTCCCCTGGCGAGAGCGAGCAGCGTCCGCTAGCGGCCGGCCCTCTGGCAGGGGACGCCCCGTCCCTGGAGGCGGCGCAGCCAGACCGCCACATCGTCCCGGGCGAAGATGGACTCCAGGAGCCGGCCCAGCCTCCCCCGGGGCGGGGCGCTGGAGACGGCCTGCCAGGAGCCCGGGTAGGCCAGCTCCGGACGGCCCAGGGCGCGGGCGAGCCGTCGCCATTGCTCCTCGTCTTCCAGGAGGAGGCGCAGGTAGCCGTCCCGGCACCGGTAGCGACGGCGCGCCGGCGAGGCGCGGGCGGCCCCCGCCTCAGCAGACGAGGGTGCGGCCGCCATCGATGGTGACGACGTCGCCGGTGATGAAGGAGGCGTCGGGGCCGCAGAGGAAGGCTACCAGCCGGCCCACCTCCTCGGGCTGGGCCTCTCTCCCCAGCGGTATGCTGGCCAGCCAGCTCTCCCGGCCGGGGCCGCGGGTGACATCGGCCATGCGATATGTGTCCACCAGGCCGGGACAGACGCAGTTGACCCGGATGCGGTAGGGGGCCAGCTCCCGCGCCAGGATGCGAGTGAAATGGATGAGGCCGGCCTTGCTGGTGCCGTAGGCGGCGTAGGCCGGGAGGGCCAGCCGGCCCGCCACCGAGGAGACGTTGACGATGCAGCCCCCCTGTCCCTGGTCGATGAGGGCGCGGGCCACGGCCCGCGTCACCAGGAAGGTGCCGGTCAGATTGACCTCCATGACGCGGCGCCAGTCCTCCTCGGCCAGCTCCACCACGGGGACGCGGTCGCGGCCGCGGGAGGCGGCGGCGTTGTTCACCAGGATGTCCACCCGACCCAGTTCGCTCAGGGTGCGGTCCACCAGCGACTGGACGTCCTGGGCGCGGGTGACGTCCACCACCAGGGGCAGGGCACGGCACCCCAGCGACCGCACCTCCTCCGCCACAGACTCCACGTCCCGCCAGCCTATGGCCTTCTCCTCCTCCGGATAGCTCTCTGGCGGACGGCCGGAGCCGGTCACCACCACGTCCGCCCCCTCCTGGGCCAGGGCCAGGGCTATCTGACGACCGATGCTCCGGTAGCGGCCGGCCCCGGTGACGATGGCTACCTTGCCGCTCAGCGGGCCCATCTCTTCTACCCCCTCGAGGCCGTCAGCGACAGCCTCCGTGGACATAGGTAGGGTGCCGGTGCCCCAGCAGTTCCCGGTAGGTGCTCTCCACCCCGTCGGCCACCCGTTGCCAGTCGTAGCGGGCCACCTGTCGGCGGGCGGCCTCGCCCAGACGCTGGCGCAGGGCGGCGTCCGCCAAGAGGGCCTCCAGCCGGCGGGCGAAGCTACGGGGCTGTGGCGTGGGCACCAGGTAGCCGGTCTCGCCGTCCAGGACGGTGTCCCGCAGCCCACCGACCCCCGAGGCGACGACGGGGACGCCGCAGGCCATGGCCTCCAGGGCTACTAGGCCGAAGCTCTCGTAGTAAGAGGGGACGGCGCAGACGTCGGCGGCGTTGTAGTGGAGGGGCAGCTCCTCATGGGGGACGGCGGGCCGGAACTCCAACCGCTCCCTTATGCTCAGAGCCCTTGCCAGCCGCTCCAGGCGCTGGCGCCTCTCGTCGTCTCGCTCGTCGCCGCCGACGATGAGTAGGCGGGCCGGCGTCTGCAGGAGAGCGAAGGCCCGCAGCAGGAGGTCGAGCCCCTTGATGGCCTCCAGCCGCCCCACGAAGAGGACAAGGGGAAGATCGTCCGGGAGGCCCAGGCGGGCCCGGGCCGCCGCCTTGTCGGCGGGATGGAAGAGGCGGGCATCTACCCCGCAGGGGACGACCCGGATGCGTTCCCCCTCCACCCCGTAGAGACGCTCCAGCATCCGGCGCTCGTCCTGGCTGGGACAGATGATGCGATCCGCTCCGCGCGCCAGCTCCCGCTCCGCCCGGATGCGGTGCGCCGGCTCTCGCTGGCCCATGGTGAGGCTCTTCACCTCTCCCAGCGTGTGGAACATCATGACGTGGGGGAGGCGCCAGCGCTCCTTCAGGAGTTGGCCGGCCCAGCCGGAGAGCCAGTAGTGGCTGTGGACCAGGTCATAAGCGCGGCCTTCCCTTTCGGCGAAGGCCATGACGCCCCGCACGAACTGGGGCAGGTAGGTGTAGAGGTCCTCTTTGTCCGCCTCCCAGGGGCCGGCCTCTATCTGGACCAGACGGACGTTGCCCGCCAGGGGCTGGACGGCGGGGCTGTCCGGGGCGGCGCGGCGGGTGAAGATGTCCAGGCAATGGCCGCGGCGGCCCAACTCCTTCCCTACCTCCCGCACATAGACGTTCATGCCGCCACTGTCCCGGGTCCCCGGCAGGGCCAGGGGGGAGCTGTGGTAGGTGAGCACGGCGATACGACACATCCCTAGCCCCTGCGCAACAGGCAGCGGTAGATGGACCGATCCCGGGCGCCCAGGTCGTACTTGTAGGGCTCGGCCCCTCGCAGGAAGTCGAAGCGGCGGTAGCCCTCCCGGATGGCCTCCTCTATGAGGAGGGCCTTGGAGAGGAGCCCCACAGCGAGCTGGCCGTAGGCCGGGTCGTAGCCGCTGTTGTAGAGCTGAAGGGTGCCGGGGGCGGTAAAGCAGAGGAGGCCGGCTACCCGCTCCCCGGCCAGTCGCAGGAACCAGAGCTGAGCGGCGCCCTCCTCGGCCAGCGCCACCACCAGACGACGGAAGAAGCGGTCCATGCGCTCCGTCATGAAGTGGGCCTTCTCGGGGCGGCTGATGCGATGGAGATGGATGAACTCGTCCAGGGCGGCGGCCACCTCGTCGGGCTGCTGGAGCCGCTCCATTCGATGGTCTCCCACCCGGGAGAGGCGGCGCAGCTTGCGCAGCAGCTCGTGACGGTCTTTACCGGGGAGGGACTCCAGGTACTCCTCCCAGCTCGCGGGGAGGGCCATCTGGGGCGCTACCGCCTCCCGCTCCAGGTGGACCTGGTAGCCGGCGGCACTGGCCAGCCGGGGAAGCAGCTCCAGGGTGGGGGAGCCCTCCGGCAGGCCCCAGAGGGCCACCTCCTGCCAGGGCCTCTGGCCGAGGGCGTCCAGCAGGGCGGAGAGCGCCTCCTCCTCCGCTCCCTGGGCCAGCACGAAGTCCAGATAATCGCACACGTTGGGGTCACCGGCGAGGGAGAGCTGGCCGTCGTTCTCCATGAGGGGGGCGATGCCGATGATCTCCTGGCTCCTGTGAGCGGCCAGGAGGAGGAGGGGCCTACCCTCGCCGAACTCCTCCCACCAGATGCGCAGCCAGGTGGGCGTAAGGAAGACGTAGGGGAGGGCTCCCCGGCGGTGCAGCTCGCGCCATGGCCCTTCGAGGGCCTGGAGCTCCTGCTGGAGGACGGCCGTCGTCAACTCGCGCTACCTCGCACCAGGGCCAGGAACTCGGAGCGGGTGACGCCGCTGCCGCGGAAGACCCCGCGCACGGCGGAGGTGACCAGGACGCTGCCCGGCTTCTTTATCCCCCGCATGCTCATGCACAGGTGCTCCGCCTCCACCACCACCGCCACGCCCTGGGGCCGCAGCCCCTCCATCAGGTAGTCAGCTATCTGGCTGGTGAGCCTCTCTTGGACCTGGGGCCGCCGGGCCAGCACGTCCACCAGGCGGGCGATCTTGCTGGCGCCGACGATCTGCCCCTTGGGGACGTAGCCCACGTGGGCCTGTCCGAAGAAGGGGACGAAGTGATGCTCGCACAGGGAGTAGAAGGGAATCTGGCGCAGGATCACCATCTCCTGATGGGGCTCCGGGAAGGTGCGCTGGAGCAGGACCAGGGGATCCTCCCGCAGGCCGGCGAACATCTCGGCGTAGAGATCGGCGATGCGGCGCGGCGTGTCGGCGAGGCCCGGCCGGCCGGGGTCCTCCCCTATCGCCTCGATGATCTGGCGGACGGCATCCGCTATGCGGTGGAGGTCAACCGTCGGGCGGGCCAGCGGTTCGGAAGTCTCCATGGAAGATGCAGTGCCAAGAGGTGTCCCTTTAATTGTAGCAGGTGCTTCAAGTAAATACGAAGCGGATGCGGCGGGGGCTTCAGCCCAGGGAGAGGGCCTCGGCGATGGCCTCCACCCTGGCCGGTACCTCCACCAGGCGGGCCGGCAGCGTCTCCGCCGTCTCCGGGTCCTTGAGGCCGCTGCCGGTGATGACGCAGACCACCACTGCCTGTCGCAGGTCCTCCCTGGTCGCCACCTTGATGAGGCCGGCCACGGCCGCCGCCGAGGCTGGCTCGGCGAAGATCCCCTCCTCCTGGGCCAGCAGGCGGTAGGCCTCCAGGATCTCCTCGTCGGTGACGGCGTCGATGCTGCCGCCGGACTCGTCCCTGGCCGCCACCGCCAGGTGCCAGCTCGCCGGGTTGCCCACGCGGATGGCGGTGGCGATGGTCCGGGGCTGGGGGACCGGCTCCCCCCGCACGATGGGGGCGGCGCCGTCGGCCTGGAAGCCCATCATGCGGGGCAGATGGCGGCTCCGCCCAGCCCGACGGTACTCCAGGAAGCCCCGCCAGTAGGCGCTGATGTTGCCGGCGTTCCCCACCGGGATGAAGAGCATGTCCGGGGCGTCGCCCAGGGCGTCCACTATCTCCATGGCCGCCGTCTTCTGCCCCTCCAGACGGTAGGGGTTCACCGAGTTGACCAGGGCCACGGGGTAGCGGGCTACCATCTCCCGGGCCAGGCGCAGGGCGTCGTCGAATTCGCCCTCGATGGCCACCACGGTGGCCCCGTGGGCGATGGCCTGGGCCATCTTCCCCCGGGCCACGAAGCCCCGCGGGATGAGGACGTAGGCGTCCAGGCCGCAGTGGGCTGCGTAGGCGGCGGCGGAGGCGGCCGTGTTGCCGGTGGAGGCGCAGAGGACGGCCCGCTGCCCCTCCTCAAGGGCCTTGGCCACCGCCACCACCATCCCCCGGTCCTTGAAGGAGCCGCTGGGATTGCAGGACTCCAGCTTGAAGAAGAGGTTGGGGCAGCCGATACGCCGGCCCAGTCGGGAGGACGGCACCAGCGGTGTGTCTCCCTCGCCCAGGGTGATGAGGGGCGTCCGCTCCGTCAGGGGCAGGAACGCCCCGTAGCGACGCAGCACCCCCACAGGCCTATTCAGCGGCCTGCTCGATATCGCCATGGATCTCCTTTATCTCTTGCTGGATGGTCTCCGCCAGTCGCCGTCGCTGCCGCTCCCAGAGGACGAGGAGGCGGTGGAGACGGGCCATTACCACCTCCCGGCTGGCTTCCATGTCCTGCCGCAGACGGGCTATCTCCCCACCGAGCTCCTGTAGGCGCTGGCCGGACACCTGGATCTGCTGTCCCAGGGCGTGCGTCTCCTGCAGCAGCTGCTCCGTCTGGGAGACCAGAGCGGAGAGGCGCTGGTTGGCCTGGTCCCGGTCCTGGCGGAGCCGCTGCTGTTCCTCTCTCAGGCCGTCTATCTGGGGTAACTGCCCCTCCACCTTCTGCAGTCGCTCTTCCAGCTTCTGCAGGGCCTGCTGCTGGGAGTGGAGACGCAGCACCATGCCGTCCAGGCGGTCCCCCAGGACGTCGAGCTTGCTTCCCAGTTTGTCCAGGGCCTGCCCCAATTGCTGCAGGGCCTCCAGTTGCTGGCTGTTGCGAGGGGTCAGCTCGTTCAGGCGGCGGAGGACGGTCTCCTGCTCGTGCTGGAGGCGGGCCACGGTGGCCTCCAGGTTACGGAGGGAGGCCTCCCGGCTACGGATGTGATCCTCGTAGGTGGTGAGGCGGTTCTCGATGGCCCGCACGTCCCGGGACAGGGTGGTGGTCTCTCCCTGATAGCGCTCCAGGTCGGCCTGGCGCTGGTGGAGGGCCTGGTTGGCCAGCGAGAGGGCCTGGGACTGGCGCTCGTGGAGGCGCTCCAGCTCCGCCTTCATCTCCCGCAGCTCCTCCAGGAGGGAGGGAACGGGCGATATGTCCCGGGCGAGGCCTTCCAGCGCCTCCTGGGCCCGCCTCATGACGCTCATCATCTCCTGGACCTGGGCCCGCGTCTGTCCCAGGTCCCGCTCCAGATGGCGGAGGCGTGCCGGGAGCTCGGCTATCTCCGCCGGCACGGCGCCGAGGTGGTCGTCCTCGCTGTCCACTCAGGCCTCCACTCGCAAGAAGTTGCCGATCTCAACCACTACGTCCAGCTTCTCCACGTCGGCGATGGTGGCCCGCACGGCGGCCTCCCGCGCGGCATGGGTCATGATGACGATCTCCGCCGTCTGGGCCGCCTCGTTGGTCTCCTTCTGGATGACGGAGGCGATGCTGACCTGGTTATCGCCGAAGCAGCGGGCGATCTGGGCCAGCACTCCCGGGCGGTCCGTCACCTGCATTCGAATATAGTAGCGGCAGACCAGGTCGTCCATCTTTTTTATGGGGAGGGAGACCTGGGCCCGCCAGGGGGTGGGCGGCCGCCCGTGGGACAGGGCCTGGGCGGCGTCCAGGACATCGGCCAGGACAGCGCTGGCGGTGGGGGACGCCCCTGCCCCCGGCCCCTGGAAGACGACGCGCCCCACCAGGTCTCCCTCTACCTCGATGGCGTTGAGGACGCCGTCCACCTTGGCCAGGAGGGCCTCCTGGGGCAGGAGGACGGGATGGACGCGGGCCTCCAGAGCCGCCCCGTCGGGGCTGTCGTCGCAGCGGGCGATGGCCAGCAGCTTGATGGCATAGCCCAGCTCGCGGGCGTAGCGGAAGTCCTGGGCGGCCAGGCGGCTTATCCCCTCGCGGTAGACCTCGTCGGGCGGGACATGGGTGTAGAAGGCCAGGCTGGCCAGGATGGCCAGCTTGTAGGCGGCGTCGTGTCCCTCGATGTCGTTGGTGGGGTCGGGCTCGGCGTAGCCCAGCTCCTGGGCCTGGGCCAGGGCGGTCCGGAAGTCCAGCCCCTCCCGGTCCATGCGAGTGAGGACGTAGTTGGTGGTGCCGTTGATGATGGCCCTGAGCCCCCTCACCGTGTTGGCGGCCAGGTCACGTTTCAGAGGGGCGACGATGGGTATGCCGCTGCCCACGCTGGCCTCGTAGAGGAGGTCCACGCCCCGCTCGTGGGCCAAGGAGATGAGCTCCGGGCCGTGACGGGCCATGACCTCTTTGTTGGCGGTGACGACGTAGCGCCCCCGCCCCAGGGCCTCTCGGATGTAGCGGTAGGCAGGGTCCAGGCCCCCCATCACCTCCACCACTATGTGGACCTGGTCGTCCTCCAGCACGGCGGCGGCGTCGGTGGTGAGGAGGGAGGGCTCCACGAAGACGGGGCGGGGCTTGTCCGCGGTGCGCACCAGGACCCGTCGCAGGCGGAGAGGCCGGCCCAGCCGCTGGGCTATGGCCTCGCCCTTCTCCAGGAGGGCGCGGGCCACCCCGCTGCCTACCACTCCCAGCCCCAGCAGGGCGACGTTGATGGGCTCCACCACCCGCGCCTCCTCAGTAGACCTGGTCGACGACCCAGCGGATCTTGGTCTGGTCACCGTTGGCCAGGTCCATATGGTTGACGATGGTGAGGCCCCTCCGCTTCTCCTGGACCCAGTCGCGGTAGCGCTTGAGGGCCACTAGCTGCTTCTCCCCGGGCCCCAGGGCGCGGTTGGAGTCCTTCTCCAGCACCTGCACTATGAAGACCAGCCCTGTCTCGGGGTGGATGTACTTGCCGACGCCACCCGGCTCCAGGGCGAAGATGACATTGGCCAGGTCGTCGTTCATGGCGCCGCGGGGCACCCAGCCTACTTCTCCCCCCTGGCCCCGGGTGCGGGTGTCTATGGACTCCTGCCGGGCCACCGCGGCGAAGTCCTCGCCCCCCTGGATGCGACCGATGATCTGGTCCGCTCTGGCCGCCTCCTGGAGGACGATCTGGCGGAAGTGGACGCTCTCCATGTTGTCCGGCACCTGCTGCTGCAGGTGGTCCAGCGCCTTCTGGGCCAGCAGCTCCCCACCGACGATGCGCCGGTACTCCTCGTCCGTCAGGCCGGTGCGCTCCAGCTCCTGACTGTAGAGCTGCTGGAAGGGGTCCGGGGTGGGGCTGGGCACCGGGGGAGTGGGAGAGGGGGGCTGGTCGCCACCCTGGGCGGGCGGCGTCTCCGCCGGCGGCAGCAGCCCCAGGCGCTCCCGGATGGCCTCCTCGATCTCGCTGGGGGAGACGGAGACCCCCAGCTCGCCAGCGTAGCGGTAGAGGATCTCCTCCTCGATAATGCGGTCGGCGACGCTGGGGATGGCGTTGGCCGGCTGGGCGGCCTGACTGCCAGCGCCCCCCACCTGCTGGACGTAGAGGGCCAGGCGCTCCTTGAAGTAACGGAGGCTGTAGCGGGAGTCTGCTACCTGGAGGGCTAGGCTGCCGGGGCGGGTGAACTCCTCCCAGTAGCCGCGTGCTACGGAGAAGATGGCCAGGCCGGCGCCGGCCAGGAGGAGGAGGACGACGCCCAGGAGGGCGGCCAGCCGGCCTGGATGGCCCCAGAGGTCGGAGCGGCCGGCCACCTCCCAGGGGGGTGTGGGGACTTTACCGGCTCGTCTCTTTCTCGGCACGACCAGTCCAACGGCGCGGTCATCCTGGACCGGGCCCGGGCGAAGGGACTAACGGGGGGAGGGCCACCCCATCTCGCGGATATGCTCGGCGGTGAAGGGGAGAAGGGCGACGTACCGCGCCCGCTTGATGGCGCGGGCGAGGGCCCGCTGGTGCTTGGCGCAGGTGTTGAGACGCCGCCGCGACTCGATCCGCCCGCGATCGGAGAGGAAGCGCCTGAGGAGCCCCACGTCCTTGTAGTCGATGAACTTCACCTGCTCGGCGCAGATGGGGCATACCCGGCGCCGGCGTCCGTAGCGCCGCTTCTTCTGCTGCTGCCGGACTGCTTCCGGCGCTTCGGTCTGCTCGGGAGCCCTCTCCGTCTCGTTCTCCATACTGTGCTAGCCCTCCATGGTCTGGGCGCTGGCTGCTCACGGGGCGTCGTAGGAGCTGTCCGTCTCCAGCCCCTCTTCGGCGGACGGCTCGGCCCCTTCCAGCAGGGGGGCGGCGCCCGGGCGGTCCAGGAAGACTACCCGCTCCGCCAGGATCTCGTTGACGAAGCGCCGCTGGCCGTCGGCCCCGTCCCAGCTACGGCTGCGCAGCCGCCCTTCCACGTATACCCGGCGTCCCTTTTGAAGGTACAGGTTGCACTGCTCTGCCAGACGCCGCCAGGTGATGACGGAGAACCACTCCGTCTCCTCGCGGCGGTCGCCATCGGGTGTGGTGTAGACGTAGTTGGTGGCGACGCGGAAGGTGGTCATGGCGTCGCCGTTGGCCGTGAAGCGCATCTCCGGGTCGGTGCCCACGTTGCCGATGACCATTATCTTGTTGAGCCCGGCCACCTTCCCGCTCCCCTCATTCCTCGTCCAGCCGCACCACCAGGTGACGCAAGACCTCCTCGGCCAGATTGAGGCTGCGGTCCAGCTCCCGCACCCTGGCGGGGTCCATGCGGAAACGGGCCAGCACGTAATTGCCCTCACGGAAGCGCTGGATGGGGTAGGCCAGGCGCCGGCGCCCCCAGGTGTCCACCTCGGTGATCTCGCCCCCGCGGTCGCGGATGAGTTGCTGGACGCGGTCCACGGTGCTCCTGACCTCTTCTTCGGCCAGTTGAGGGCTTATCACTAGCATCAGCTCGTAGTTGCGCATGACCTCGCTGGGCCTCGCTGGTATCGGCCGCGGTGCGGCCCCGCAGCCCAGGTTGGCATTATAGCACCCGGCCCCGCTAGTCACAACCGCGGCCCGTCCTTGTTAACGCTGGACGCCTTTCATGCGTCTTTCATTTAGGAAGTGCCAGGCTAGGGGACGCTGGAAAGCCGGTGTCGGTGAGGAGCGTCGGCATGGCACGAGCGGGGACGACAGGCCGGGGATACCGATGCGTGGAGCAGGGGGGCGATGACCAAGGACTGGCGGCGGCTGCGCAGGGCCCTCCAGGAGGGAAGGCTGCGGCTGTACTGTCAGCCCATCCTGGACCTGCGCAATGGCCAGGTATCCCGCTATGAGCTGCTGCTGCGTCTGAGGGAGAACGGCGTCACGCTGACCGGGGCCTCCTTCCTCTGGGCGGCGGAGGAGCTGGGCCTGATCCAGGAGATAGACTTCTGGGTGGTGGGGAGAGCGGTGGCCCTTCTGAGGCAGCTTGACAACCCCACCTGTGCCGCGGGCCCCCATCTGGAGCTGCATGTGAACCTCTCCGGCCGCACCCTGTCCGACCGTTCCTGGTGGGGGCCCATCGAGAAGGAGCTGAGGGCGGCGGGCGATCTGTCCCGGCGGCTGGTCTTCGAGGTGACGGAGACGGCGGCCATCGAGGACATGAACGATGTGCGACGGTTCATGGAGGGGCTGTGCGCCCTGGGCTGTCGCTTCGCTCTGGACGATTTCGGCGTGGGCTACTCAGGCTTCTATCGCCTGCGCAGCCTCCCCTTCCACTTCCTGAAGGTCGATGGCGCCTTCGTGCGGCACCTGCCCCGCAGCAGCACCGACCAGCTGCTGGTGCGCTCCATAGCCATGGCCGGGCGCATCCTGGGGCTGGGCACCATCGCCGAGCAGGTGGAGGACGAGGCCACCGTTCTGCTCCTGCAACGCTTCGGCGTGGACTACGCCCAGGGCTTCTACGTGGGGCGGCCCCGTCCCGTGGAGGAGGAGTGGCCCTGTACCATCCCCCTCACCTGTCCAGGGGATCTCCGTTAAGGATAACCCGCGTCCGCACGGGGGTGGCGTGGGCCAGGGCCTGCTCCACGTAGCAGCCGGCGCTGGCCAGTCTCACTAGGCGGGCTATCTCCTCCGGAGGAGCTGGCGATTCCACCTCCAGCTCCAGGTCGAAGCCGTCGCAGCCGGTCTGAAGGGTGCCGGCCAGGGCGGAGCCCTCGCTCCAGAAGCGGCCCACCACGCGGGCGCGGACCTTCTCCAGGGGAACTTTGAGACGGCGGGCCAAACTGGCCGCCACGGCCAGCGTTCAGAGGCCCAGCGCCGCCACCAGGTAGGCCAGCGGGGTGGGGGCGGAGCCGTCTCCCCCGGCCGCCGGCCCCTCGTCCGAGAAGATGTGGAAGTAGCCGCTGTGTTCGGAGCCGGCGCGCGCCCGCCGCAGGTGGGCCGTCAGGAGCTCGGCGTCCGCCTCGTAGGTGAACTCGCGGCGCTTCGGCTTGGTCTCGCTCATGGGGCACCTCCTGTCCCGTATTGTGCCACAAAGGGAGGGGACGGCCCACCGTGGGCCGTCCCCGCGTCGTTGCCCTCCGCTGAGGGGCGGGCTAGGGGGTGCCGCGGGCCCGGCGGCCGGGCCGTGGCTGCCCCAGGGCGGCCGGAGCCGTGTTGCCACCCGTGGCTCCCTTGGCGTACTGGGGCGTCCAGATGAAGACGAACTCGTACACGCCGTCCTCAGCCAGATCCTCGCTCCTTATCCCCTCGCCGATGCGGATGCCGTAGCGGAGGAAGAGGAGCTGATGGACGGGGAAAGCGATGCCAGAGTGAAGGCCCGGGACCACCTCCAGGCCCCAGGTGTCGCTGCCGATGATGGCCGGCCGGTGGTTCCCCAGGAAGCGGGCCTCCCTCAGGTAGATGCCGGGCTCGGAACGCAGGTAGCGGCTGGGGTCCAGGCTGGCCAGGTGCGTCCAGCCGGTACGGAAGAGGACCACGTCCCCTGGCCTGATCTGCCCGATACCAGCACGCCGCATCGCCTCCCGGATGTCGTCCAGGGTGATGCGATAGTTGTCCCGCAGAATCCTGAGGCCGGAGCCGGTGGTGGAGAGGGCTGAGGTCGCCCCCTGGGATATCTTGAGGCCCAGGATGTCCAGGAGGATGCCCCGGGTGACGATGGGTCCCATGTGCTCGTTGCCCAGGGCACTGGTGCCCCAGGGCTCGGTCATCTCCGGCACCGTGTGGCCGTTGTAGTACATGCGGCCCACGCCCACGTGGTTGAGGCCGTCCAGCTGAGTGGCTATCTGGTAGGTGGTACTGAGGCGCTCCTCGTGGAAGGTGAGGCGGTTGGCCCCCAGGGGCGTGGTGCTGGCCACGATGCCGCCATTCTCCCGGAAGCCCGGGCCCGGCTCGTAGCCGAAGACGAAGAGGCGCTGCCTGTACTCGCGAGGTGGCGTGACCGGAAAGGCGGGGAAGCCCTCCACCAGCAGCTCTCCCAGGTTGTAGGTCTTCACCGGGCGGCCGTTGGCCAGGATGCGTAGGGCCTCCGCCGTCTTCTCCGGCGTCACCTCGTTGAAGGTGCCCCGCTGGTCGCCCAGGCCGTAGGGGCCGGGGAACCAGGCGCCGTTCTCCACGGCGTCGACGTCGAACATATCGTCCGTGGGCTCTTCGAAGGGGAAGCTGCCGGCGGAGGCGGGCCGGCTGGTCACCGGCGGCAGGCCGGGGTGCAGGCGGGAGGCGCCGGCGTAGGCCAGGAGGCCAGCCGCCCCGGCCTTCCCCGCCAGCTTGAGGGCCTCGCGACGGCTCACCTTCGTCCCGTAGAGATGGGCCAGGAAGTACTCGAACTTCATACGTCCACCCCCTTTTCTCTGGACTGTGTCGTGGGGCGCAGCTTCGCTGCTAGGGCTGCTGCTCAGACGGAGGCTGCGGGTTACGGCTGCCCCTCTCACCCCCTGTTGATATCTGTGGTCAGAATGATACAGTTACAAATAAATACGTCACATAAACCTGTCAAGAGCTAGGCTAGCTCAGAAAAGTTGCCTTCGGAGGGGCTACCTGGTTACCGCTGTTGGCCTTCTGGCCGATGTCGGTGGGCTATCTGGCTGTCTGAGGAGAACTGTGCCATGCCGACGCAGTAGCCATGGTGGGCGATGGAGGACTCGAACCTCCGACCTTCTCGGTGTAAGCGAGACGCTCTGCCACTGAGCTAATCGCCCACTGCCAAGTCCATCCTAGCCAGGGCCTACGCTCCCGGTCAAGCTGCGCCCCGGCGCCTTGCGTTGACACTCCACCAGAACAGGGGCTACACTCGTGGCGAAAGCCCCTCGACATAGACGAAATCTCGCTTTCTGGGTGGTGGCGATGTCCTCTGCTAAGGGAGAGCAGCGCAGCAAGAGCAAGGCAGACTGGCTAGAGAGGCAGTACCGCCCGTCCCTGGAGCAGCTCCCCGAGAGAGAGGAGCCCATGGAGACCTCCTACGGGCAGCCGGTGGAGCCTCTCTATACCCCGGAGGACCTGGACGGCTGGAGCTATGAGGAGCGGCTGGGCTATCCCGGCGAGTACCCCTACACCCGCGGCATCCGGCCCAGCATGTACCGCGCCCGCTTCTGGACCATGCGCCAGTACGCAGGCTTCGGCGATGCCGAGGAGTCCAACCAGCGTTACAAGTATCTGCTCTCCCAGGGCCAGACCGGCCTCTCCGTTGCCTTCGACCTGCCCACCCAGATAGGCTACGACTCCGATGACCCCATGGCCGAGGGGGAGGTGGGTAAGGTGGGGGTGGCTATCTCCTCCCTGGCCGATATGGAGCTCCTCTTCAAGGACATCCCCCTGGAGAAGGTCACCACCTCCATGACCATCAACGCCACGGCGGCCATCCTGCTGGCCCTCTACGTGGCGGTGGCCAAGAAGCAGGGGGCGGACCTGCGGAAGATCAGCGGCACCATCCAGAACGATATCCTGAAGGAGTACATCGCCCGCGGCACCTACATCTTCCCCCCCAAGCCGTCCATGCGCCTGATAACGGACATCTTCGCCTGGTGTAAGGACAACCTGCCCCGCTGGAACACCATCAGCATCAGCGGCTACCACATGCGGGAGGCCGGCTGCACGGCTGTGCAGGAGGTGGCCTTCACCTTCGCCAACGCCATCGCCTACGTGCAGGCCGCCCTGGACGCTGGCCTGGAGATAGACGAGTTCGCCCCCCGCCTCTCCTTTTTCTTCGCCGCCTACACCAACCTGCTGGAGGAAGTGGCCAAGTTCCGGGCAGCCCGGCGCCTCTGGGCCCGCATCATGAAGGAGCGCTTCGGCGCCCGGGACCCCCAGTCTCTCATGCTCCGCTTCCACACCCAGACCGGGGGCGCCACCCTCACCGCCCAGCAGCCGGAGAACAATATCATCCGCACCGCCATCCAGGCGCTGGCGGCGGTGCTGGGAGGCACCCAGTCCCTCCATACCAACTCCTGGGACGAGGCGCTGGCCCTCCCCAGCGAGCGGGCGGTCCAGGTGGCCCTGCGCACCCAGCAGATCATCGCCTACGAGTCCGGCGTGGCCGATGCCATAGACCCGCTGGGCGGCTCCTACTACTTGGAGAAGCTCACCGACCAGATAGAAGAGGAGGCGCAGCGCTACATCGACCGTATAGACGACATGGGGGGCGCCCTGGCCGCCATCGAGATGGGCTACCAGCAGCGGGAGATCCAGGAGGCGGCCTGGCGCTTCCAGCAGCAGGTGGAGGCCGGTAAGCGGGTGGTGGTGGGGGTCAACCGCTTCCGCACCGCCGAGGACGGCCCGCCCGGCGAGATCCTGCGGGTGCGGCCGGAGGTGGTCAAGCGGCAACTGGAGCGGCTGCGGCGCGTCAGGGCGGAGCGGGACAACGCCCGCGTCCAGTCCCTCCTGGGGAAGCTGGAGGAGGCCGCCCGCTCCGACGCTAACATGATGCCGGTGCTCATCGAGTGCGTGGAGAACTACGTCACCGTAGGCGAGATCTGCCGCGTCCTGCGCCAGGTCTGGGGCGAGCAGCGGGAGTTCATGGTCTTCTAGCCTGGCCCGCCCCAAGGAGAACGAGAGGAGCTGGGAACCGCACCCCGTGGCCGGCCGGGCCGCGCTGGTGTGCCCTATCACCCGCCGGGAGGTAGTCATGGGCAAGCAGGAGCTCATAGCCGAGGCCGAAGAGACCTTCCAGCAGCTATGGCAGGCCGTCAGTGCCCTGCCGGAGGAGGCGGCCACCCGGCCCTGGCTGGGCGAGTGGTCGGTCAAGGACGTCCTGGCCCACATCGCTGGCTGGCACCGCGAGATGGCCGGCGTCTTGGAGCGGATGGCCCGGGGCGAGCGCCCGGTGCCCGAGGGCGTGGACTACAACGACACCGATGGCTGGAACGCTCGCTTCGCCCAGGCCCACAAAGGGACCCCCTGGCCCCAGATGCTGGCGGAGCTGCGCGCCAGCAAGGAGGCCTTCCTGGCCGCCGCCCGTCAGGTGCCGGACGACCGCTTCGAGGAGGGGCGGGCGGCCCACCGCATCATGCAGGGCACCGGCACCCGCCACTACCGCGAGCACCTGGAGCAGATAGCCGAATGGCGTCAGAGGGAAGGGCTTTGATCAAGAAGGTTCATCACATAGGCATCGCCGTGGCCGACCTGGCGGCCAGCCTCGGTTTCTACCGTGACGTGCTGGGCCTCCCTTTCCACAAGGAGGCGGAGGTCAAGGAGCAGGGCGTCCGGGCGGCCCTCCTCCTGGCGGGGGAGAGCGAGATAGAGCTGCTGGAGCCCACCGCGCCGGAGACGCCGGTGGGCCGCTTCCTGGCCCGCCGGGGCGGCGGTCTTCACCACATCTGCTTCGAGGTGGAGGACGTGGCCGCGGAGCTGGCCGCCCTCAAGGCCCGCGGCGTGGAGCTGGTGGACCAGGAGCCCCGCCAGGGGCTGGCCGGCATCATCGCCTTTCTCCACCCGCGTGCCCACCGCGGCGTACTGGTGGAGCTGGCCCGTCCTCCGCAGGAGGAACGCCACGCCGCCCCCTCGCCCCTGGTAAGGCGGCTCCGCTACGTCCTCATCGGCGCCGAAGACCCGGCCGATGCCCTGGCCCGCTACGAGGCGAACCTGGGCCTCCGGGCGGCGGCGAGCGGGGACGGCCCGGCGGGGCAGGTGACGGTGGGGGAGTCCCTCCTCCTCGTCCTCACCGCCGAAGAGGCGCGGCCCCACCTGCCGGTGGGCACGGAGGCGGGGGAGGGGCTGCTGGCCCTGGGCCTGGAGGTGGGCGACCTGGAGGCGGCCGTGGAGCACCTCCGGCAGCGGGGCGTGGAGGTATCCGCCCCGGCCCCGGGCATCCTGCCGGGGACGCGGGCCGCCAGCGTGGCCCCCGCGGCCAGCCACGGCGTCCCTCTCCACCTGGTGGGGACCTAGGCCGGGCCTCCCGGGGGCGACGTCCCCACGCAGGCGCGTCTGTTGCAGCCCCCGGGGGAGCGGGGACGGCCCCGCTCCTGCGGGGGGCAGCCATACTATATAATCGGCCCTAGGAGGGAGTGGCCCATGACGCAGGAGCGCAAGGTAAAGATCGTCATCGCCAAGCCTGGGCTGGACGGACACGACCGCGGCGCCAAGGTGGTGGCCCGCGCCCTGCGGGACGCTGGCTTCGAGGTGGTATACACCGGGATCCGGCAGACGCCGGAGATGATCGCCGAGACGGCCCTGCAGGAGGACGCCGATGCCGTCGGCCTCTCCATCCTCTCGGGGGCGCACCTGGAACTCTTCCCCCGCGTCGTGGAGGAGCTCCGGAAGCGGGGCCTGGACGATGTCGTCCTCTTCGGCGGTGGCATCATCCCCCAGGAGGACATACCGGAGCTGGAGCGCGTGGGCTTCAAGGCCATATTCGGACCTGGCACCTCCACCGAGGAGATCGTCGAGTGGGTGAGACAGAACGTCCGGCCGCGGGGAGTGGGAGTGAAGTCGTGATCCGAGAGCTGGTGGATAACGCCCTGGGCGGCGACAGGCGGTCGCTGGCCCGCCTGTTGAGCCTGGTGGAGAACGGTTACTCCGAGGGGCGAGAGGCGCTGCGCCTCCTTTACAGGCACACCGGACGGGCCCATGTGGTGGGCATCACCGGCGGCGCCGGGGCCGGCAAGAGCACCCTCATCTTCGCCCTGGCCCGGGAGCTGCGAAAGCGGGGGCTCACCGTGGGTGTGGTGGCGGTGGACCCCACCAGCCCCTTCACCCAGGGCGCCCTCCTGGGAGACCGCGTACGTATGCAGGGGCTTACCTCGGACCCCGGCGTGTTCATCCGCAGCATGGCCAGTCGGGGCGCCGTGGGCGGCCTGGCCCCCGCCACCCTGGACGTGGTCACCGTCCTAGACGCCGTGGGACGGGACGTCATCATCGTGGAGACGGTGGGGGCCGGCCAGGACGAGGTAGAGATAATGGACGCTGCCCACACGGTGGTGGTGGTCGTCGTTCCTGGCACGGGAGACGAGATACAGGCCATCAAGGCGGGCATCCTGGAGATCGCCCACATCCTGACCGTCAACAAGGCCGACCTCCCCCGCGCCGACCTACTGGCCAACTACCTGGCGGAGTTCGTCAACCTGGAGAAGGGGGATGGCTGGCGAGTGCCCATAGTGAAGACGGTGGCCATCAAGGAGGGAGGAGTGACGGAGCTGGTGGAGGCGCTGGAGACGCACCGCCGCCATCTGGAGCAGTCCCCGGCCCGGGAGGAGATGGAGACGGAGCGGGCCCGGCGCCGTCTGCTGACTGCCCTCCGCTCCCAGTTGTGGGAGCGGTCTTTGCGCATCGCCCAGAGGGACGGTGCCCTGGAAGGGCTGGCGCGGGCCATCGCCGCCCGCGAGATGGACCCCTACACCGCCGCTGCTGGCCTGCTGGAGTCTGCCCTTCGCCCCGAGAGCTAGGCATATAATCGGCGTGAACGGCCGGGCACTTCGGGCGGAGCGCACCGCCGATGCTCACCCCTGAGCTGGGCCTCTCTACCCCATCCTATTCGCTGCAGGAGGGTAGCACCTTCCAGGTGAGCGGCATCCCTACCCCGGCGGCCGCTCTCATCCTGGGCATCAGCCTCTTCTCCTTCGCCCTGGTGAACGGGCTGGAGATCGCCGTGGTGGCCGCCAACCGCATACGGGTGCGCCACCTGATGGAGCAGGGGAGCCGCTCCGCCCTGGCCCTCCACCGCCTCCAGTTGGCCCGGGAGCGCTTCTTCACTCTGGTCATCCTCCTGCAGAACCTGGCCATCATCCTGGCCTCCATAGCCAGCAGCGTCCTGACGGCGCAGGCCCTGGGGGGGATAGGCGGCCTGGTGCTGGGCGTGGGCGTCCTCACCATCGGTGTGGCCATCCTGGGGGAGGTGCTTCCCAAGGTGCTGGCGGCCCACGCCGGAGAGCGCTTCGCCCTGGTGATGGCCCGCCCTCTGGAGGCCCTGCTGTGGCTCCTCCAGCCGGTGGTGGCCCCCCTGGCGGCGGCCCCCACCATCGTCTCCCGCCTCCTCCTGGGCAGGGCATACGAGGAGGGCCCCACGGTGACGGAGGCGGAGCTGCGCACCCTCATCGATATCAGCGTGGAGGAGGGGGCCGTAGAAGAGAAGGAGGCGCGGCTCCTGGAGCGGGTCTTCCGCTTCGGCGACAAACGGGTGGGGGAGGTCATGGTGCCCCGCACCGAGATCGTCTGGGTAGAGAGGGGGACTACGCTGTCCGAGTTCTTCAAGATCTTCGTGGAGACGCCCCACACCCGCTTCCCGGTCTACCAGGAGAGCGTCGACAACGTCGTCGGCATCGTCAACATCAAGGACGTACTGCGAGGCCTGGCCCTGGGGGAGCTGACCGGGGACAGTCCCATAGACTGGTGCATGCGGCCGGCCCTCTTCGTCCCCGAGAGCAAGCGGGTGGGCGACCTCTTCGCCGAGATGCAGAACGCTGGCCAGCAGATGGCGGTGGTGGTGGACGAGTTCGGCGGGACGGCGGGCCTGGTGACGGTGGAGATGCTGCTGGAGGAGCTGGTGGGCGCCGTCAGCGACGAGCTGCGCCCTCACCAGCCGGAGTTCGTGACCCTGGACGAGCGCACCTACCGCCTGGACGGCGGGATGTCCGTGGACGACGCTAACCAGCAGCTAGGGCTCGGCCTCCCTGAGGGGGACTACGAGACGGTGGCCGGCTTCATCCTGGACCATCTGGGCCGCATCCCGGAGGAGGGGGAGCAGTTCGTCTATAATGGCCTGCGCTTCGCCATCACCCGTATGCTGGGCCGTAAGATAGAGGAGGTGACGGTGACCAGACTGAGCGAAGGGGGAGGCAGCTCATGAACCTCAAGGTGCAGCGCCTCCGGGCTACCTTCCGGCGGGGCGACTCCGTCAAATATCTGGCCCACCTAGACCTCATGCGCTACTGGGAGCGGGCCCTGCGGCGGGCGGGCGTCCCCCTCTCCTACTCCGAGGGCCACAGCCCCACCCCCCGCCTCTCCCTGGCCGCCCCCCTCCCGGTGGGCGTCACCTCCTCCTGCGAGCTGATGGACGTCTTCCTCTACCGGCGTATGGCGCTGCGCGACTTCCTGAAGCAGGTCAACACCAAGGTGGTCCCGGGCACCGAAGTACTGACGGTGCGAGAGGTGGGCCTGCGGGAGCCCTCTTTGCAGTCCCTGGTGCGCTGGGCCGAGTACCGCGTGGAGGTGGCCCGAGAGGGGCGCTCCCGCCAGGAGCTGGAGGAGCGGGTGGAGCGGCTGCTGGCCCTGGACTCCCTCCCCTGGCAGCACCTGCGGGACGGCCAGGTGCGCCGCTACGACCTGCGCGCCCTGGTCTACGACCTCTGGCTGGAGGAAGAGACGGAGGAGAGCTTCATCCTGGGTATGCGCCTGCGCACCGACCAACAGACGGCGGGCCGGGCGGAGCAGGTGACGGCCGCCCTCGGCTTCGCCGGGCCGCCGCTGCGCATACACCGGGCTCGCCTGTTCGTGGAGGAGACGCCGCGGGCCACCCGGGCCTTCCGGCGCCTGGGAGAGATGTAGGTAGCCCCGTCGTCCCCTATAATGGAGGCCGTAGGGGGTGTCCCTGGAGATGCGCATAGCGCTGGGCAGCGACGAGAAGACCATCCTGACGGACTACCTGGTGGAGGAGCTGCGACGCCGCGGTCTGGAGGTGGAGCTCTTCGGTCCCCTGCGGGGGGAGTCCGTCCAGTGGGCAGAGGTGGCGCGCCAGGTGGCGGAGGCCGTGGCCTCCGGCCGGGCAGACCAGGGGATACTGTGCTGCTGGACCGGCACCGGGGTCTCCATCGCCGCCAACAAGGTGCCCGGCGTGCGGGCGGCCCTCTGCCACGACGCCGAGACGGCCCGCGGGGCGCGGGCCTGGAACCGGGCCAACGTCCTCTGTCTGAGCCTTCGCTCCACCGCCCCTGCCGTGGCCAGGGAGATCCTGGACGCCTGGTTCAGCACCGAGCCCGACCCCTCCGAGGCGGAGAACGTGGCCCGGGTGGAGGAGATGGACCGCCTCTACAGGGACGTCAGGGCCTGACGACACCGATGGAGAGACGCTAGTTGTCCCGCCGCGAGCGACGTCGTTCCCGGAGGGCCCGGCAGGCCAGGCAGGAGAAGGCCCCCCTCATCTGGCAGCGCAGCGGCCCCGCCCCCAAGGGCAGAGGCGCCGCCCCCCAGCCGAAGGTGGCCAAAGGCGGAGGTGGTTTCTATATTCCGCCCTGGCTGCCGGTGGCCGGGATCATCGTCGCCGTGGTGGCCATCTTCCTGGGGCTCGTGCTCTTCCGCGAGACCTCCACGGCCAGCCCCCGTATAGGCGACCACTGGCACGCCGCCTACGAGATCATCATCTGTGGCACCCGTCAGCCCCCTCTGCCCTCATTCCCGGGTGGCGTCCACACCCACGGCGATGGCTACATCCACCTGCACCCCCAGTTCGCCAGCGAGGAAGGGCGAGGGGCCAGCCTGGTGCGGTTCTTCGAGTACGCCGGCCGTGCCCTGGGCTCCGGCGGCGTCCTGACCCGGGACACTCTGCAGGTGCCGGGGGACCCGCGGGTCTTCCGCAACGGCGACATCTGCCAGGAAGGGCCGGACCAGGGCCAGCCGGGTGTGGTCCAGGTCTTCGTCAACGGAGAGCGCCGGCTGGACTTTGAGGACTACGTCCCCCGCGACGGGGACAGAGTGCAGATAGTCTTCGGCCCGGAGAGGGCGGCGCCCACGCCGTCTGGCTCGCCAGCGCCAGCGCCGGACTAGGGCCCGGCGGAACGGACGTCATGCCCCAGCCTTGAGGCCGGCCCTCTCCACCGTCTCCGGCGTCACGTCGTCCGGTAGGCGGTAGCCACGGAAGGTGATCCAGCCCAGGAAGGAGAGGAGGCCGGCCACCGGCCCCACCAGCCTTATCCCCAGAGGGTCTTCGGCGCTGGAGCCCAGGACGAGAAGCCCCGAGAGGATGACGGGGAAGATGGCGCCGGCGATCTTCTCCAGCGTCGCCTGCGTCCCGTAGTAGATGGCCTCCCGTCTCTGGCCGGTCAGGAGGGCGTCATAGTCTATGATGTCGGCCTGGATGGCGTTGGGGAAGGTGAAGACAGCCGTCATGGGCAGCCCTATGAGGGCCACGAAGATGATCCCCTGCAGCAGCTTGTCCACGCCCGGGATGAAGCCCATGACCCCCAGCCAGGGCATATAGAGACTGGCGAAGACCAGGGCCGCCGAGTATACCCAGGCCTTGCCCCGCTTCACCGCCAGCCGGTAGACCAGGGGCAGCGACAGTAGCACCACAATGATGGCAGACAGGGTGAGGAGACCGGTAACCGTCCCCACCCCCACCCCCAGCGTGGCGAACCCCAGCTCCAGGCGCAGCTCGCTGCCCGCCTCCAGACGGGCGATCTCCGGCTTTACGCCTCCCATCAGCACGGCGTTCACCCAGTAGGGCAGGGCGGCCGTCAGCATGCCGATGGAGGCGTTGAACATGATGAAGGTGGGCAGGAAATAGCGGAACTGGCTGTTGGCCAGCGTGGACCGGACGGCACTGATGAGGTCTATGGAGGCGGGCTCTATGTCCCGCCGCGTGTAGCGCCAGGCCCCCAGCAGCCCTATGTAGCGGGAGAGGAAGGCGATGACGGCCATCACGACCCCCATGGCCGTGAAGCCCCAGATGTCCACGATGATGCCGCTCACCACCAGGGCCACGAAGGAGCCCAGGGTGCCGAAGAAGACCTGCCAGGTGACGATGTTCACCCTGTCCTGAGAGCGGGGAGCGATCTCCGGCAGCAGCGACTCGAAGGGGCCGCCCGAGAGGGTGCTGAACAGGTGGAAGGCCTCCAGGATGATGAACAGATAGATGATGTTCAGCAGCCCCTCTCGCTCCTGGGGAGGTGTCCAGATGAGGACGGCGAAGAGGGCCAGGAAGGGCGTGGAGAGCACCACGAAGGGTATCCGCCGGCCCCAGCGACTGCGGGTGCGGTCGCTCCACCAGCCGATGAACGGGTCGTCCAGGGCCTCTATGAGCCTGGTGGCCAGCAGGATAGCCCCCAGCGCCAGCACGGGCACCCGCTGGGGGATATCGGCATCGGGCGGCGGGGCGTAGAAGTAGATGAGCCAGAGGTCGCGGGAGCGGGAGAGCGCGTTCCCCCCGAAGCTGCCGAAGGCGTACAGCAGGCGGTTGGTGAGGGGGAGGGCGTGCCGGGGAAGGGTCATTCCCTCATCCCCTTTCCTGTCCTTGCCCTTACTATGCCGCCGGCCCTCCTTGGGGACAAGATGGCGCTCAGGCCATGTGCTGGCCTCGCTCCAAGGCCCGCTCCAGGTCAAGGGCGTAGACGCCCCACAGGGCGCGGGGCAGTAGCCGGCCGATGGCCATCATCGCCTCGTCCCGGGCCTGGCGGTAGCGCTCCTCCCTGTCCTGCGCCGTCGCCTGGACGAGCAGTGGCGGGCCGAAGCGCGCCACCAAAGTCCCCCCTTCCTCGTACAGGCCGGCCGGGAGGGTGGGGACACCCCGCTCGCTCAGTCCCAGGAGGAGGGCGCCCACGCCCTCCGGGGGCAGAATGAGGGTGCCGTGGCCCGTCCCCTCCGGGAAGAGGGCTATGGGCTGCCCGTCCTTTCGCACCACCTCCATGATGGCCCGCATGGCGGCCGCCCGTCCTGCTGCCCGCTCCTGCGGCCGGGGGACTATCACCAGGCTGTAGACCCGGGCCAGCCGCCGGAAAACCCAGCGCAGGACGGCCGGGGGGACGGGGACAGGCCCCAGCCGGAAGTTGTACCACTCGCTGGTCATGAGCCAGCGGGGGGCGTCCCCCCGGCGGCGCCAGACGGCCCAGGTCAGAAGCATCCCGCCCCAGAAGACCCTCAGGCCCGGGCGATCGTAGTGGTTGGCGATGAGGACGAAGGGCCCGGAGGCCGGTATATGCTCCTCCCCCACGATGCGGGTGGGCAGGCGGACGCTGGCCAGGACGGCCCCGGCGTCCTGACCCACGTCCCGCTTGCGCCCTGACAGCACCGCCAGAGCGAAGCGCGCAATGTACGAGTAAGGCAGGCGGTAGGCCCGCTGAGCGCTGGCTTCCATGGCCCCGCCGGGGCCATTTTAGCGCAGTCCGGGCGCAAAAGGTTCCCAGGGGGCCAGCGACGGTGTATCTTTAGTCTGCCTGAGAGGCTTTCGAGGGGGCTGAGGGAATGCCGGTCATCACCATCTCGGGAGCGCCGGGGAGCGGGGCGCGGGAGCTGGTACACCTGGTGGCCCAGCGGCTGGGGATCGACTACGTGGACCAGCAGATCCTCCTGGACGCGGCTCGTCGCCTGGGGGTGCCGGTGGAGCAGGTGGCCGCCGTTGACGAACGCGTCCAGGGGCTGCGGGAACGGCTAGCCCACCTCCTGCGCAGCTTCTTGGAGCGCTCCGCTCTACTAGGCACCGACCCCATAGCCGGCGGTGGTGGCCTGGAGATGCTCTTCTCCCGCAGCTACGATGAGTTGACCAGGGAGGAAGAGGAGGGCCAGGAGGGGGTGGACCCAGCCCTGTATGTCAACGTCCTCTCGGGCGTGGTGAGAGAGCTGGCCCAGCGGGGCGACGTGGTGATCCTGGGCCGGGGGAGCCACATGATCCTCAAGGACTTCCCGGCTGCCCTGCACGTCCTCACCCTGGCGCCGGAGCCGGTGCGCCTCCAGCGCTACGCTCTGCGCGAGGGGGTCTCGGCGGAGGAGGCGGCCCGCCAGGTGCAGGCGGTGGAGAGGGCGCGTATTCTCTTCTACAAGCGCTTCTGGAAGGTAGACCCCAACGACCCCAACTACTACGACCTGACCATCGTCACCTCGCGGCTGCCCCTGGACCTGGCGGCGGAGCTGATAAGCATCGCTGCCAAGGCCAAGGAGGAGCAGCCGGCCTAGCGCTGGCTCTCCAGGCGCTCCAGTAGCTGCCGGAGGTAGGCCTCTGCCCTATCCAGCCGTGCCCTGAGCCCCCAGGGGTGATTGGGCGCCAGGGGTACGCCCCAGCCCCGCTCCTCCGCCCCCATCCCCACGATCTCCAGGAAGCCCTGGGCCTCCGGCGAGTCCTCGCCGAAGATGGTGACGAGGCAGTGGTGGACGTTGTCCACCCACTGACCGTAGTCGTAGGAGACGGGGCCGCGGCCCCGCAGCCAGGGCACCCTCTCCAGATGACGGCGGATCCTCTCGATGGCCAGCTCCGTGGTGGACGCCACTTCAGACCTCCTGGCGTAGGCTGATCTCGTACTCGCCCCAGCGCTGACGGTGCTGCTCCTTCAGCTCCCGCAGACGACTCTGGTAGGCCGGGGTGTCCACCCCCTCCAGGTTGAGGACGTAGGCGTCCTCCTGATTGTCGGAATAGTAGCGGGGGCGGACGCCCACCCTCTGGAAACCGTACTTGTGGTAGAGGGCCAGGGCGGGCTGGTTGGAGACGCGACACTCCAGCGTCACCAGCGAGCGGCCTAGGGAGGCGGCCAGCTCCAGGGCCGCCTGGAGGAGCATCTCGCCGATGCCCTGGCGGCGCTGGGCCTCACGCACGGCTATGGCGACGATATGCGCCTCATAGGCCGGGAGCCAGAGCCCTACGTACCCCGTTACTGTCTGGCCCTGCGTGGCCTCCCGCCCCCCCAGGAGGACGTCGCGCACCCCCTCCAGGAGACGTCCCAGGCCCGTCCCGGTGACGGGTAGCGGCGGCTGGGTGGGGCGGTCCACCGCCTCCACGGCCACCAGATAGCGGGCGATGCGGTTCTGCCTCAGCTCGTAGTGAAAGGAGGTGGGGGGCCAGGTGGTGGGGAAGGCCTCCCGCTCTATCCGCTCCACCTGGGGGATATCGGCCAGCTCCATAGGGCGGACGCGGCGCTTTACTTCCAGGGCCCTCATCTCGGCGGCCATTGTAGCATCCCTCAGCGGGGGAGGGCACGGCCTTTGAGGGCGGGGACAGTGGGTATAGAATGGATGTATCAGGGTGTGACGATGTACCTCCTCCGGGTGCTGGCGCTCCTGCGCTCCTACCGTCTGCGGCTGGCCCTCGCCCTCCTGTGCACCGCCGGGGCCGCTGGCTTCGCTCTGGCGATGCCCCAGCTCATCCGCTGGGCCATCGACTTCGGCATCGGCCGGGGGAACGTGGCTGCCCTGGCCACCGCCGCCCTGGCGGTGGTGGGGGCCGCCCTTCTGAGGGGGGTCTTCGCCTACGGGCAGCAGTACCTCTCGGAGTGGGTGGCCCAGCGGGTGGCCTACGAGCTGCGCAACCAGCTCTACGACCGTCTACAGCGCCTCTCCTTCGCCTTTCACGACCGCGCTCAGACGGGACAGCTCATGTCCCGGGCCACCCAGGACGTGGAAGCGGTGCGGCTCTTCGTCAACTTCGGGGTGCTGCGGCTGGCCTATCTAGCTCTTCTGCTGCTGGTGGTGCTGGCCTTCATGGCCTGGAGCGACTGGCGGCTGACGCTGGTGGCCTGGGCCTTCGTCCCTCTCATCGTCTGGCGCTCCACGGCCATGAGCCTGTCGTTGCGCCCTCTCTGGCTGCGGGTACAGGAGGGCATGGGGCGCCTCACCACCGTCCTGCAGGAGGCGCTGGCCGGCTTCCGCGTGGTGAAGGCCTTCGGGCGGGAGGAGTACGAGGGCCGGCGGTTCGCAGCGGAGGCCCAGGCCCTCTTCGCCGATTCCTACGCCGCCAGCCGCATCCAGGCGGTGCAGGGGCCGCTGTTGAACGGGCTGTGGATGCTGGCCATCATCGCCGTCCTCCTCTTCGGTGGCTGGCAGACCAGGAACGGGGCCCTCACGGCCGGTGAGCTGGCCGCCTTCCTCCTCTACCTGACGCTGCTGCAGATGCCGGTGCGGGCCCTGGGGTGGGTGGTGGCCGTCTACACGCGGGCCCTCTCGGCTGCCCAGCGAATCTACGAGGTGCTGGACGCCGAGCCGGAGGTGAAGGAGAGGCCGGGGGCTATCGTCCTGCGGGACGTGAAGGGACACGTCCGCTTCGAGGGGGTCTCCTTCAGCTACGACTCCCGCTCCCCCGCCCTGTGGGAGATCGACCTGGAGGCCCGTCCAGGGGAGGTGGTGGCGTTGCTGGGGCCGGCGGGGAGCGGCAAGACCACCATCGTCAACCTAATCCCCCGCTTCTACGATGTGACCGCCGGCCGCATCACCATCGACGGGGTGGACGTGCGGGACGTGACCCTCGCCTCGCTGCGGCGGGCGGTGGGAGTCGTCCCCCAGGACGTCTTCCTCTTCTCGGCTACCCTGCGGGACAACATCGCTTACGGAGCGCCCTGGGCCACCCAGGAGGAGATAGAGCGGGTGGCCAAGATAGCCCGCATCCATGACTTCATCGTCTCCCTGCCCGAGGGCTACGATACCTGGGTGGGAGAGCGGGGCGTCACCCTGTCCGGGGGCCAGAAGCAGCGGATAGCCATCGCCCGCACCCTCCTGCGCGACCCCCGCGTCCTCATCCTGGACGATTCCACGTCCAGCGTGGATGCGGAGACGGAGTACCTGATACAGCAGGCGCTGGCGGAGGCGATGAAGGGGCGCACCACCTTCGTCATCGCTCATCGCCTGCGCACGGTGCAGGCGGCCGACCAGGTGCTGGTGTTGAAGGACGGTCGCATCGTGGAGCGGGGCCGCCACGAGGAGCTGCTGCGGTTGGGCGGCCTCTACCGCCAGATCTACGAGCAGGAGCTGCGGGAGCAGGAGGAGGGGATGGGCCTGCCCGGGCCGACGCGGGCGGGCCACATGTAGCCATGTGGGCGGGAGCGGGACATGGGCACGGCCCGGCGGCGGTCTTCCGCCGCGGCACGTGGGAGGAGGAGGGAGAAGGCCGCATCTATGACCACACGGTGGTGCGGCGGTTCCTCCCCTACCTGCGTCCCTACCGGGGGCGGCTGGCGCTGGCTCTGGCGGCGGTGCTGGCCTCCGCCGGGGCCTCCTATGCCCAGCCCTGGCTGGTGGGCCGGGCGGTGGATCGCTTCGTGGCGGGGCGGGACATGGCCGGCCTTCTCGTCATCGCCGGGCTGCTGGCGGGGCTGGCTGTCGTGGCCTGGGCCGCTCAGACCGTTCAGCAACTGGTGACGGCAGGGGTAGGGCACAGCGTCCTCTACACGCTGCGCACCCAGCTCTTCGACCATATCCAGCGCCTGTCGGTGGGCTTCATGGACCGCAACGAGGTGGGACGCGTCATGTCCCGCGTCCAGAACGACGTGGCGGCCCTGCAGGAGCTCATCACCGGCGGCGTCATCGTCATCATGTCGGACATGCTGGGGCTGGGGCTGGTGGTCTTCTTCCTGATCTACCAGGACGTGCTCCTGGCGCTGGTGACGCTGGCGGTGGTGCCGGCGCTGGTGCTGGGCATGCTCCTGTGGCAGGCGCGGGCCAGGCGGGCCTTCCTGCGGGTGCGGGAGGCGGTGGCCATCGTCAACGCTAGTCTGCAGGAGAACGTCTCTGGCGTGCGGGCCATCCAGAGCCTGACCCGGGAGGAGGAGAACCTGCGCCGATTCGACCGCGTCAATGCCGACAACCTGACGGCCAACGTGGAGGCGGGCCGGCTCACCGCCACCGTGATGCCTCTGGTTGAGCTGGCGGTGGCGGTGGCGACTGCGCTGGTCATCATCTTCGGCGGCACGAGGGTGATGCAGGGCGAGCTCGGAGTGGGAGCCTTCATCGCCTTCGCCCTCTACATCCAGCGCTTCTTCGATCCCATCCGCAACCTGGTGATGCAGTACACTCAGCTCCAGCGGGCGATGGCCGCTGGCGCCCGCATCCTGGAGGTGCTGGACACGGAGCCGGAGGTGCAGGACGCCCCGGACGCCATCGACCTGCCCGATATCCGTGGCGAGGTGGAGTTCCAGCACGTCCACTTCAGCTACGTGCCGGGCGTGGAGGTGCTGCACGATATCGACCTGCGCGTCCGCCCGGGAGAGACGGTGGCCATCGTGGGGCCCACGGGAGCGGGCAAGAGCACCCTAGTAGCCCTGGTGGCCCGCTTCTACGATGTCACCAGCGGGCGCCTCCTCATCGACGGGGTCGACATAAGGCGCATCCGGCGCAGCTCCCTCACTCGCAGGCTGGGGATGGTCTTGCAGGACCCCTTCCTGTTCTCCGGCACGGTGCGAGAGAACATCCGCTACGGCCGTCCCGAGGCGAGCGACGAGGAGGTGGAGGCGGCGGCGCGAGCGGTGGGCGCCCACGAGCTCATCCTGCGCCTCCCCCAGGGCTACGAGACCC
Source organism: bacterium HR25 (assembly GCA_002898615.1). The sequence goes on from BEIB01000001.1 coordinate 70,320, forward strand.
CCGTCAGGGAGCGCGGGCAGAACCTCTCGCTGGGGCAGCGGCAGCTCATCAGCTTCGCCCGGGCCGTCCTGGCCGACCCCCGGATCCTCATCCTGGACGAGGCGACGGCCAGTGTAGACCCGGTCACGGAGCGCCTCCTGAAGCGGGCGCTGTCCCGCCTGCTGGAGGGCCGGACCGCCTTCGTCATCGCCCACCGGCTGGCCACGGTGCGGGCGGCGGACCGCATCGTCGTCCTGGACGGCGGTCGTGTCGTCGAGGAGGGGAGGCACGCCGACCTGCTGGCGCGGGGCGGCCTGTACGCTCGCCTGCACCAGATGGCCTATGCGCAGGGCCTGCCCGTCCTCCCCGAGGACGGCCGGAGGGAGGAGGCGCCGGGGCCCCTCTCCGTCCCCTGAGCGACCCCGCTGTGTCGCTGCGGTAGCTTATAATCGCCGTGGAGGTGAAGTCCGTGGACGTGGACTCATTGGCGCGGACGCTGGCTGACGCCCTGGAAGAGGAGGGCATCCAGGTGGTGCGGGAGGGACTGGACCGCTACGCCTGGGATGCCCTCGGCCCTAACCGCGCCTTCCCCCAGCTACAGGAGATCCGGCCGCAGCCGCTTCTGGCGGCACGCCCCCGCTCCACTGAGGAGGTCTCCCGCGTCATGGCCCTGGCCTCGGAGTGGCGGCTGCCCGTCGTCCCTTACGGTGGGGGGACGGGGGTGATGGGAGGCGCCATCCCCCTCGTGCCCTCGTTGGTGCTGGACCTGTCCGGCCTGGACCGCGTCCTGGAGGTGGACGGGCCGGGCCAGCGGGTCTGGACGGAGGCGGGGGTGATCCTGGAGCGGCTGGACCAGGAGCTCTCCCGTCACGGTCTCATGCTGGCCCATGACCCCTGGTCCCTGCCCATAGCCACGGTGGGCGGGGCCATATCCACCAACGGCATGGGCTACCGGGTGGGCCGCTACGGTTCCATGGGCGACCAGGTGCTGGGCCTGACGGTAGTCCTGGCGGACGGCCGGGTGTTGCGGACGCGCGGCGTGGAGGGCACCTCGGTGGGGCTGGACCTCAAGCACCTGTTCATCGGCACGGAGGGCTGCTTCGGCGTCATCACCGAGGCCGTCCTCAAGGCGGTGCCCCAGCCAGAGGAGCGGGCCCTGGCCGCCTACCTCTTCCAGGGCTTCGCCGAAGGGTTCCGGGCCATCCTGGCGATGCACGAGATCGGTCTCGTCCCCTCCGTCCTGGACTACGGCGAGGACTTCGTCCCGCCGGCTGGCGGCGGCAGGGCGGAGTCGGAGGGGGCGCGCCTCTACCTGGTCTTCGAGGGCTTTCGGGAGGAGGTGGCGGCCCAGTCCTCCCGGGCGGACGCCATCTGCCGTTTTCACGGCGGCCAGCCCCTGCCCCTGGAGGAGGCGCGGCGCTTCTGGCAGCACCGGCACGACCTGGCCCTGCGCTTCGCTCGCGGGCGGACGCAGGCGCGGCGTCGGGAGCCCGTGCCCGGCGGCCGCTTCGACTACGTACACGTCTCCCTGCCGCCCTCCCGGGTGCTGGAGTATCAGCGCCTCAGCCAGCAGGTGCTGGACCGGGCAGGGGTCTACCCCCTGGAGTACGGCATCTGGGGAAAGCCCGGCCTGTTTGACGTGGTGATGGTCCAGCCGGACGGCAGCGCCGATGGCGCCGCCTCCCTGGCCGCCGTGGTGGACGAGCTCCTCTCTCTGGCCCAGGAGATGGGCGGCTCCATGGAGCAGTGTCACGGGGTGGGGATAAAGCTCGCCCACCTGATGGAGCGGGAGCACGGCCCGGGTCTGGAGGTGATGCGGGCCATCAAGCGGGCGCTGGACCCTCAGGGCCTGCTGAACCCGGGCAAGCTGGGGCTCTAGTCCCAGAGGCGCCCCTGGGGGTTCCCGGGCGGCTCCAGACCCAGGTGCTGGTAGGCCCGCGGCGTGGCGACGCGGCCCCGTGGTGTCCGCTTTATGAGCCCGGCCTGCATCAGATAGGGCTCATAGACCTCCATGATGGTGTCCGGCTCCTCGGACACGGCGGCGGCTATGGTGTCCAGCCCCACCGGCCCGCCGCCGAACTTCTCAATGATGGCCTGGAGGAGCTTGTGGTCCACCTGGTCCAGCCCCAGCTCGTCCACCTCGAGCTGGGCCAGCGCCTGGCGCGCCACCTCACCGGTGATGGCGCCATCGGCCCGCACCTGGGCGTAGTCGCGGGCGCGGCGCAGGAGACGGATGGCCACCCGCGGCGTCCCCCGGGAGCGGCGAGCGATCTCCCTGGCTCCATCCCGGTCTATGGCGATCCCCAGGGCGGCGGCGTTCCGCTCCAGGATGGCCACTATCTCCTCCTCCCGGTAGAAGTCCAGTCGGTAGACCGCTCCGAAGCGGTCCCGGAGGGGGGAGCTTAGGAGGGCGTAGCGGGTGGTGGCGCCTACGAGGGTGAAGCGGGGCAGGGTGAGGCGGACGGAGCGTGCTCCTGGCCCCTTCCCCAGGACGATGTCCAGGGCGTAGTCCTCCAGGGCCGGGTAGAGGACCTCCTCTGCCGTCCTGGGCAGGCGGTGGACCTCGTCTATGAAGAGGACGTCCCCGGTCTGGAGGGCCGTCAGGATGGCCGCCAGGTCGCCCGGCCTCTCGATGGCCGGGCCCGAGGTGACCCGTATGGAGACCCCCATCTCGTGGGCGATGATGTGGGCCAGCGTCGTCTTTCCCAGGCCCGGCGGCCCGAAGAAGAGGATGTGGTCCAGGGGCTCCCCTCGCTGCTTGGCGGCGGCGATGGCGATGGCCAGGTTCTCCCGCAAGCGGTCCTGGCCCACGAACTCGTCCAGGCGGCGCGGCCTGAGGGCGCCCTCTATGGCCAGGTCCTCGGCCTGGGCCCTGCCGGAGATGGCCCTCTCCCCCACAGCCGGCTCCTCTCGAATATCTGTGCTATCCGGGGCCATTATAGGGCCGCCCGGGATGCCCGTCTACTCGGCGAGGGGCGGAGGGGCCTAGTGGCCGTCGGAGTGCTCGCTCCACCCGGAGGAGCCGGGGCGGTGCGGCTCGTAGCCGATGAGGTGACGGATGGCGGTGAAGAGGAGCCCCAGCAGGGCCGCTCCGGCCACGGCGCCCGCCGTTATCAGGGAGAGGCGGAGGATGTCCGAGGTAGCCCTGGTCTCATCCTGGGGGGCGCCCGGGCCCGGCTCCACCTGGGGCCCGCTGATGTCCGTCAGCGCCGCCTGGCAACCGGCCTCGCCGCACGGGGAAACGGCGCCAGGGCCGGCCCGCTCTGCCAGCGGCAGGTGAAGGGCGTGAGCAGGGCCGCCGGCGCCCAGGAGGGCGCCCGTCAGGACGGTCAGGACGACGAGAGCGCTCTTCAGGTAGATGGTCATCTCGCTTCCTCCGAGCGCGGAATTCTATCACGCGCACCGCTAACGGACTAGCCTGCCCGCCCTCCCGGGGTGCGGATGGCAGTGAGCGACCGCCTCGGCACGGGAGCCCCCTTCCTTGTTGACACAGAAAGGCAGTTGTTATAATTGCCAGATGACGGGCGAAAGGGGCGGCTGCGCCCCTCCTTAGTCGAAAGGTGCGCGTGACAGAGCTGGTAACTCCCACTCCCCGGCCTGAGAGAGGTCTCAGCCCCGCGTCCACCGGTCCCCGCTACCGGCGCATCGTGGCCAAGCTGGGCACCAGCCTCCTCACGGCCGGCGGCGAACGGCTGGACCTGGAGGTGATGGCCGGACTGGTGGGCCAGGTGGCCCGCCTCCACCGGCTGGGCTGCGAGGTTCTCATCGTCAGCTCCGGGGCCATCGCCGCCGGGCGCCACCGCCTGGGCCTGCGCCAAGAGCGACGGGACATCCCCCTGCGACAGGTGCTGGCGGCCGTGGGCCAGAGCGACCTGATGCAGGCCTACCAGCAGCTCTTCTCCTGGCATGATATCGTCATCGCCCAGACCCTGCTCACCCGTCGCGATCTGGCCGACCGCCAGGGCTACCTGAACGCCCGCAACACGCTGCTGGGACTCCTCAAGCTGCGGGTGGTCCCCATCATCAACGAGAACGACGTGGTAGCGGTGGACGAGATAGCCGGGGCCAAGATCGGCGACAACGACAACCTCTCCGCCCTGGTGGCCAACCTGGTGGACGCCGACCTGCTGGTCATCCTTACCGATACCGAGGGCCTCTACACGGCGGACCCTCACCTGGATCCCTCGGCCCAGCTCATACGGCGGGTGGAGCGCGTCGACGAGCGCATCGTGCGGCTGGCCGGGGAGAGCCACGGCCTGGGCGTGGGCGGCATGGCCACCAAGGTGGAGGCGGCCCGCCTGGCGACCAGCGGCGGCACCGACGTGGTGATAGCCCACGGCCGGGAGCCCGGCGCCCTGGTGCGGCTGGCCCAGGGGGAGGAGTTGGGCACCTTTTTCCCCGCCACTGTGGACCGCTTGGAGAGCCGCAAGCGCTGGATGCTGGCTGGCCTCTCCCTGCGGGGGAGCATCGTGGTGGACGCCGGGGCGGTGCGGGCGCTGCGCAGCGGCCGCGCCAGCCTCCTGCCCGCTGGCGTCAAGGCGGTCCAGGGAGACTTCCAGCGGGGCGACGTAGTGGCTATC
>BEIB01000002.1 GCA_002898615.1 bacterium HR25
GCATGTCGTACTCGTACCGCATGACCAGGCGCCCAGGGCATCGGCCACCCGGCGCTGCAGCACCCGCACGCCGAGGCTCTCCTCGGTGACCGTGTAGGGTGGGCCTGCCTGTCGCCGCCCTCCGCGAGGGAGGCGAACTCCTCCGTGTCCCACTGCTCCACCAGCCCGAAGCCACGGAACTCCCTCTCCAGGCCATCGAAGTAGCCGTGGTGGTAAGCGTAGCGAGTGACGAAGCGGTTGCGGCTGACGTGGTCATAGGTCTCCACCCGCTCCACGACGTGGACGGGAAAGGGGAGGCGCGTGACCCAGGGCCTGCCCGCCAGCCTGCCCGCCTGGTAGAACCTGGTGGAGGGAGCGTAGAAGATGCGGGTCTCGGTCCCCAGATCGTTGTCGATGCGGGCGAGCAGGTGCGGCTTCTGGCCACCGGCGATGTCCACGTCCTGGGAGTCCTCGGCCCTGTACTCGTAGACGATGGCGTTGCCCTTGCCGTCGTAGCTCTCGCAGATGAGGCAGGCGAAGACGCGCCGGGGCTCCTCCGGATCGGCGATGCGACTCTGCAGGCTACGGCCGTAGCAGGTAGTAATGCCATCGCCGGAGATGGAGCGCCGGAAGCAGTCGGCCGGGCGGGCGGTGTTCGTCCATCGTTCGACCCGAGCGAAGAGGCCTTCGATACGCGGCCAGTAGCGCTGGATGCGATACTCGGCGCCGCCCACGGAGCGCCGCTCCTACCAGCGGCCTCCGTCCTCCCTCAGGACGGGGACCAGGTCTTCCGCCCCGGAGAGGACGAAGACATCGGACTCCTCATCGTCCCGGTAGCGGGGCAGGCCCTGGCCGGTCTTGCGACTGGTCCTGGGGGGCGTCAACGACCAGCCCAGGCCGAAGCGGCCGTTGCCAGAGCCAGAATCGTAGGAGATGGCGAGAGCGGGGCCGAAGCCGGAGCGACCAGGGCCGGTGGGACTTTTGGGCATCGCTCGCAATGGAGCCTCTCTGCGCCCGCTCCTGAGCCAGCCAGTGGTAACATAGTGCAGTGAGGGGCTCTCGCATTCGACTGGCCTGTGGCCATAGGCAGGTGGCAAGCAGACGGCCCCTGCTGTCGGGGGGTTGCCGAGGCCCTAAGCGTGCGGAGGGGTGCCGGAGCGGCTGAACGGGGCGGTCTTGAAAATCGCTAGGGCCCCGCGCTGGGCCCTCGTGGGTTCGAATCCCACCCCCTCCGCCACCACCCCGGACCCGAGCTGGCCCCGAGTCGAGGGCCCCACCCACAACCTCACCCGCCCGGCGTAACCGCTGTCGAGCCTGAACGCACGCTCTGCCCCTTGCGCAGGCTGCGGCCCCCTTTGTTCCACCCACCAGACCCCTGACCGCCCCCGTTGTCGCTCACCTGCGGCGCTCCTCGCCGGCCATCTCCAGGGGATGGCATCAGGGCACTAGCGTCGTCCCAGCGAGAGCAGCAGGCGGCAGAGGGGTATGGCCAGGGCCACTGCCAGGGAGACCAGGCCCACCGGCGTCAGGGGCGGGCCATCCCTCTCCCCCGCCCGGGCGACGGGTCCGCCGCCCGTCTCCGGCAGTCTAGTTATGGCGATACCCGCTGTCTCAGAGACCCTCACGCTGACGGTGGCCGAGGCGCAGTGCCGCTCTCCTCCGTAGGCCCCGCAGGCGACGAAAGCGCTGACGAAGGTGCCGGCGGCAGCGTAGCTCCCGGCAGCCTGAACCAGACAGGACTCGCCGGGGCGCAGCGTCCCGCTCCCGCAGGCGGCGCCCCTCAGCCCCAGCCCTTCGCTCTCAACGGCGACGTCCGACAGCTCCACGTTACCGGTGTTGACCACCCTCACCAGGTAGGTCACCCGAAGAGGGGCATCTCCCGCCTGGGGGCTGGCCGACACCTCCAGCCCGATGGCCGGCCGGGGGGCCGGCGCCTCCACGAAGGTACAGGTGACGCTCTCGCCAGGGGCCAGCTCCACCCTGACCGATACGTCTCCGCTCTCGCCGCTGGTGCAAGTGACGCTGAGGGCCCGCCCCGGCTTGGGATGTTCCGTCACCGTATAGGTCCCGGGCAGAAGGAGAAAGACCACCCTCCCGTTCCGCCGCACATCCTGGGGCGGCGCTGGCCCCACCAGCACCCCCTCCACCGGGCTCTCTAGCCGCTCCCCGTCCTCCCCCTCCACCAGCTTGACGATGGTCAGGACGGCCAGAGGCAAGTTACCGAACTGGACCTCCGCCATTTCGCCGGCGGAGACGGGCAGCTCCTGGCAGAGCGCCGTGGTGTTCAGCCATCCGTCCTGCAGCGCCTCCCGCACCCAGTACCTCCCGGGGCGAAGGTCGCTGAAGGTGACTGTCCCCTGCTCGTTCGTGATGGCGGCCCGGACGGAGTCGCCGGAGCAGCCTTCCCCAGTAAAGAGCTGCACCTGCCAGCCGGAGAGGCCGGCCTCATCCCCGTCACGCCGGCCGTCGCCGTTCAGATCAGCGAAGAGATAGGCCACGATCTCGCCCGTCGGCGGCAAGACCTGCAGGGGGCCAGCCTGGGGCGAGGCAAGAGGGGGCGCCCCCGCCGCCCTCGCCGGCGATGGCGCGGCGAGGGCCAGCCCCAGCAGGACGACCAGCGCAGCGATGGGCATCGCTATGGGAGGGGAGCAAGCAGCCAGAGGACTCCGCCGGCCGCCGGGGCTCCCGTCTTCGGCAGCCCCCCTGGAGCACCCTTCTCTTCTGATTTCGTCCCCCTGTGGCGGAGATTGGTGGTCGGTCGTGGGGCCCGTCCCTCCGACGGGCTGCGGGTTTTCCCCGACATATTGCAAACGCACCCGGCAGGGGCAGCATTACAGATAGCCGCCCGGCCCAGGGCGAAGATGTCCGGGGCAGCGCTCCGGGGGCGTTCCCTTTGACACGGTTCGTCACAGGAGCATAAAATCGGGCCAGGTCTCGTCCTTCGGGGTCAGAGGCCAGTCTTGCGCGGAAAGGAGAGGGGAGAATGACCGTGCCGGGCATTCGGGTGCAGGGGCTCTGGTCGCGTGAGGAATGGACACGCCTGCCCACCTACCGCTCTACGCTCACGCCCCTGAGCTTCCTCTACCGCACCTCGGCCGTCTTTCCGGAGAAGGTGGGGGTCGTGGACGGGGAACGTCGTCTCACCTACGGCGAGTTCGCCGCCCGCGTCTTCCGCCTGGCCAGCGCCCTGGCGAGGCGCGGCATCTCCCCCGGCGACCGGGTGGCAGTGCTGTGCCGCAACTCGCTGGAGGTGCTGGAGGCCCACTTCGGCGTGCCACAGGCGGGGGGCATCCTGGTACCCATCAACGTCCGCCTCAGTCCCGAGGAGATAGGCTACATCCTGGAGCACTCCGGCTCCAGGGCGGTGCTGCTGGACCGCGACCTGGCCCACCTCCTGCACCCGGTCTACGCCTCCCTGAAGGAGCGCCCCCTGCTGGTGATGGCCGATATCGCCTCCCGGCACGGTGAGCAGCCCTCGCCCCTGCCCGCGGGTCTGGCGGGGCCGGACTACGAGGAGCTGGTGGCGGAAGGTTCCCCTGACCCCTTCCCCCACCCCATCGAGGACGAGGAGGCGGTCATCAGCATCAACTATACCAGCGGCACTACCGGCCGCCCCAAGGGGGTGATGGTCACCCACCGCGGCTGCTACCTCAACGCCCTGGGGGAGATCATCGAGACGGGGCTGCGGCCCACCAGCAGCTACCTCTGGACGCTCCCCATGTTCCACTGCAACGGCTGGAACTTCACCTTCGCCGTGACGGCCATAGGCGCGACCCATGTCTGCCTGCCGCGCGTGGAATCGGCGCGGGTCTTCCGTCTGGTAGAGGAGGAGGGAGTCAGCCACTTCTGCGCCGCGCCCACGGTGCTGGTGATGCTAGCCAGCGAGCGGCCCTCGCCGGAGTACCGCTTCCCGCGGGCCGTCACCATCGTCACCGCTGCCTCGCCGCCGCCGCCGGCCATCATCCAGGCCATGGAGGAGATGGGGGCCACCATCATCCACGTCTACGGCCTCACCGAGACCTACGGCCCCCACACCATCTGTGAGTGGAAGACGGAGTGGGATGCCCTCCCTCTGGAGGAGAGGGCGCGCCTCAAGGCCCGTCAGGGTATGGGCTACATCCACACCCCCGAGCTACGGGTGGTGGACGACGAGATGCGGGACGTCCCCGCCGATGGCGCCACCCTGGGGGAGGTGGTCATGCGGGGCAACAACGTCATGAAGGGCTACTACAACGACCCGGAGGCCACGGCGACGGCCTTCAAGGGGGGCTGGTTCCACTCCGGCGACCTGGGCGTCGTCCACCCGGACGGCTACATCGAGCTGCGCGACCGCAAGAAGGACATCATCATCAGCGGAGGCGAGAACATCTCCAGCATCGAGGTGGAGCGGGTGCTCTACCAGCACCCGGCGGTGCTGGAGGCGGCGGTGGTCGGCGTGCCGGACGCCAAGTGGGGGGAGCTCCCCAAGGCCTACATCGTCCTGCGGCCGGGCATGCAGGCCACCACCGAGGAGATCATAGCCTTCTGCCGCGAGCGCCTGGCCCACTTCAAGTGCCCCAAGGTAGTGGAGTTCCTGACGGAGCTGCCCAAGACCTCCACCGGCAAGATCCAGAAGTTCCGACTGCGGGAGAGGGACTGGGCCGGCTACGAGAAGCGCATCCACTAGCCCACCAGCGGGGCAGGCGCGGGTTTATATTGGCTTTATATGCTTTTCTGGCTAGTCTATAGCCTTTGGCGGCTTGATGGGGGGCGCGCACCCCTTTACCCTGCAGGAGAGGCCAGTCTCCTAGAGGAAAGGGGGTGTGCGGATGGGACTGCTGGCATTGGCCCTCATATTCCTCGCCATAGCCATCATCCTTGGCGTACTGGGATTCGGTTTCATCGCCGGTGTGGCCGGCTTCATAGCCAAGATCCTCTTCATCATCTTCATCGTGCTGGCCATCCTGTGGGTGATAGGCGTCCTAGTGAGCGGCGCCAGACGCGCCCTCTGAGCCTCGTCGGCGGTCGGGGCAGGGGATAGCCAGCCCCGGCGCCGACGACGGGAGTCGGGAGGGGAAAACGGTGCAGGACAGGCCCACCGCTCTGGAGCTCCTGCGAGAGGTGGAACGCTTCCTCCAGCAGGAGGCAGCGCCCGGGGAGGAAGGGGCTCGCCGCTTCCGGGCGGCTGTGGCCGCCAACGCTCTCCGCATCGTCCGGCGGGAGCTGGAGCAGGCCGACGAGCACCTGCTACGGGAGTGGGAGGCGCTGGACCGCCTCCTGGGCGCCGAGCCCCTCCCGCCAGGCCGGCGGGCGCAGGAGGAGGCCCTGCGCCGCCGCGTGGAAGAGGTCTGCCGCCGTATACGGGCGGGGGAGGCGGACGAGGACGGCCCCTTCCGCCGGGAACTCCTTTCCTTCCTCTGGCTCCTCACCCGACACAAGCTGCAAGTCAACGATCCGGGCTGGCTGGAGCGGCCCCGAGCCTGAGTGACGGGCCGCTTCAGCGAAGACGGGCCACCAGATACGCCAGCGCCGCGGCGTGCTGGAGGAACTCCGCCTGCGGCGCTATGGGCGTGAGGACGAGGTGACGCGCTCCCGCCTCCACGAACCGCTCCAGCATGGCCCGACAGTCCCGGAGGGTGCCCGCGGGGACGCAGTGCTGGACGATGGGGCCGAAATCGCGCGGGCCGTAGCGCTCGTCCAGGAAGCGGGCGGCGCGCGCCCTGCCCTCCTCCAGGGAATCGGCCAGGGCGACGAACAGGAAGATGGCCGGCGTGACGGCCGAGGGATCTCGGCCGGCCTCAGCCGCCCAGTGCCGCAGCAGCGCCAGCTCCTGCCGGTAGCCCTCCGGAGACACCAAGTAGGGCATGTAGCCGTCCCCTAGGAGGGCCGCCCGGCGGAGGGCCCGCCGGGAGCGCCCTCCCACCCAGAGAGGCGGGCCGCCGGGCTGGCAGGGGAGCGGCTCCAGCCGGAAGCGCTCCAGCCGGAAGCAGGAGCCAGCATAGGAGACCTCCTCCCCGCGCCAGAGCCGTCGCAGGAGGGGGAGGGCCTCGTCCATCCGGCGCCCTCGCTCCCGCGTCTCCACGCCGCAGGCGGCGAACTCCCAGGGGAACTCACCGCCCACGCCCACCCCCAACAGAAGGCGCCCCCCGGACAGCAGGTCCACAGTGGTGGCCTCCTTGGCCACGAGGGCGGGCGGACGCAGAGGCACCAACGCCACCGCCGAACCTATCCTGGCCCGACGCGTGGTCACCGCCAGGGCCGCCAGCACGGTGAAGGCATCGAACGTGGGCCCGTAGCGAGGGACGAAAAGGTGGTCTCCCGTCCAGATGGCGTCGTAGCCGATCTCTTCTAGGGAAGCGACCTGTCGGAAGTCGCGGGCCAGGGACTCCAGATAGAACCAGGGCATGATGCCGAACTCCACCGTTCCCATGGGACACGCTCCGCCAGCACGGGTATCGGTAGCATTTTAAGGTAACGTGGGTGACAGAGGCCCCTTGAGGCGGGCCCGGTCCCGCCCTTACAGTAATAGACGCCTTGCGCACCGGTGCCACGGGGACGGGGCCCGCCCTCAGGCGGTGGTCGCGGCAGGTCCAGGCCCACCACGCCCAGTCCCGGCGCGCCATGCGGGAGGAGCCGGCCGATTTCTGGCGCCCCTTCACCTCCTTCTTCCGTCAGGACCCCCACCGCACTGACGACCCGGCCCTGGCTGCCATCCTCCGTCGCCTCCGCCCCGACGACACGGTGCTGGACGTGGGTGGGGGTGCTGGCCGCTTTGCCCTGCCGCTGGCCCTGCGCTGCCGCTCGGTGACGGTGGTGGAGCCCTCCCCCAGCATGGTAGAGGCCCTCAAGGAGGGCATGAGGGAGGCGGGCATCGACAACATCGCTATCGTCCAGAGCACCTGGGAGGAGGCCCAAGTGGCGCCCCATGAAGTGGTCCTGTGCTCCCACGTGCTGTACGGGGTGGAGCGGGTGGACGTCTTCGTCGGGAAGCTGGTGGAGCATACCGTCCGCTCCCTGCTGGTGCTCATGTTCATGGACGCCCCCATCTCCGTCTTCAGCCGGGCCTGGCGCCTGGTGCGGCGAGAGCGACGGATAGAGCTGCCCGGCCTGCGCCTCCTGCTGCCGGTCCTCTGGGAGATGGGACTCTACCCGGACCTGGAGATGGTCCAGTGGGGCCCGCCCCGACCCTTCCCCGACCGTCAGACCGCCCTGGATGAGCTGCGCCGCCGCCTTTACCTCCTCCCCGACAGCCCGGAGGACGCCCGCCTCCTGCGTCTGCTCCCACGCCTGCTGGAGGAGACGCCGGAGGGCCCTCGGCTGCGGGACGTCCCTCCTCGCTGGGAAGGGCTACTGGTCTGGCCGCCGGAGCGGGCAGCCCCCGGGGCCTGAGCCCTCCCCTGGGACTTCTGGAGGATCGGGCGTGAGGGTGCATGTCCTCGCCGTCCACGGCATCGGCCACGGAGCGCGAAGGGGCTTCTCAGTGCCGCTGCGGCAGCGGGTCATAGCCGAGCTGGAGCGACTGGCGCCGGCGATGGCGGCCGGCCTGCGGCGGCGGCCCCAGGGCCACTTCTGGCGGGAGGTGGTGTGGGACGCCGGGCTGCCCAACGAGGCCCTCTTCGCCCGCCTCTACCCCGGCGGCGACCCCATGGCCGCCTGGGCTAGGGCCCTCCTCCGCCGCCTGGGCCGGCCCACCTACCGGGAGTTCGCCTTCTACCACCTGGGGGACATCTTCGGCTACTACGGCCGGCGGCGGGCCGTCCTGGCCCGCCTGCGGGAGGAGGTGGCGCGTATCATCCAGGAGCACCGGGGGTTACCCCACGGCCCCCGCTCTGGCTACCTGACGCTGGTGGGCTACAGCATGGGCTCCGTCGTCGCCTTCGACTTCCTGCACGAGGCCCAGCGGTGGCCGGGGCGGGACGGCGAGGCACGGGCCGGGGGCGCCCGCCTCGTCGTCGATACCCATGAGGGGCCGGCAGAGGGGCTGACCGCCGCCGGTCTCTTCACCCTGGGCTCCCCCCTGGCCCTCTTCTCCCTCCTGACGGGGGAGGGGCAGCACCACTACCGGGCCGAAGGCGGGCCTCCCTTCCGTCTCGCCCCGGGTGGCGTATGGTGCAACTTCTACGACGAGGAGGACGTGGTCTCCTTCCCTCTGCGAGGACTCTTCGGCGCCCTGGTGGAGGACGTGGCGGTAGACAACTGCCGCCTGCCTCTGGCCGGCGTCCTCTTCTCCCACGGCGGCTACTGGCGCAGCGCCGCGGTGGCACGGCGGCTGGCCCGTCACATTCTGGCCCTGGAGGGGCCTTCGGCGGCGCCCACGCTTATGTAAAGCCCATATCTCGCCTTGACACACCGGTGGAGCGCAGGGGATGATGGTCATAGGCTTGCCAGAGGAGCATCCGAGCAGTCCGCACGCCCCCGTCATGCTGGAACGTTTCGGCTCCCTGCCCCGCCGGACGAGCATCGTCGAGTCCATAGTGCAGCAGCTACTCAACCTGGTGCAGCAGGGAGTGCTGCGGCCGGGTGACCGCCTGCCCACCGAGCACGAGCTGGCCGAGGTGTGGGGAGTGGGCCGCTCCTCCGTCCGGGAGGCGCTGCGCGTCTTCCAGTTGCTGGGCGCCATCGAGTCCCGGCCTGGCAAGGGGGCCGTCCTGGCCAACCTGGCCCCCCTCTTCCTCATCACTGACTGGTCGCAGTTCACGGGCGTCGCCTCCGTCTCCGACATCCTAGAGGCGCGGGCTGTCCTTGAACCGGCCATCGTCCGTCTGGCCGCTGTGCGGGCCGACGAGGAGGACATCGCCCGCCTGCGAGAGACCATCGAGCGGGGGTGGGCGGCCCGGGACGATGCCGAGGCTGGCCTCCAGGCCAGGCTCGACTTCCACATCGTCCTCATGGAGGTGGCCGATAACGCCACCCTGCTCCTCATAAGCCGCCTGCTGCGGGCCCTCTATTACGAGTCCACCCGCCTCACCGAGCGCGACCCCGATACGGCGCCCCTCCTCCTCCGCGACCACGAGGAGATCCTGGAGGCCATCAAGGCCCACGACCCCGACCGCGCCGCCGAGGCTATGGCCCGCCACCTCCGGCACGGCACGCGGCTCGTCCTCGGCCTCAGGGAGTGGGCCGAGCCGCCTCTCGCCGAGGACGAGGAGGCGGCGGCCCGCCGCCCTGGCGAGCAGCCCCGGTAGCCCTCCCCCTTCCCCAGGGCAGCCCCCGGCCGGCCTGTCTCCGCCCCGGGGCCTCGCCGTCCCCGGCGGCCCAGGCCGGCAGGGCATAGCCTTGACAGGGGGGACCGGGATGTTCATCATATTGTGTGACCAATATCGGGTCACACCCGCTGAGGCGAGGGGGCGGCCGGAGGGTGAGGGGGTCCAGCGTGACGCTTGGCCTGGACTGGCAGCAGCTCCGCCATTGCCTGGGGCGCTTCGCCACCGGGGTGACTGTGGTGACCTGCTGGCTCCAGGGACGCCCTCACGGCCTCACGGTCAACTCCTTCACCTCCGTCTCCCGGCAGCCGCCCCTGGTCCTCGTCTGCATCGCCCGCTCGGCCAAGGCCTGCGACGCCATGGCCGGGTCGCCCTTCGTGGTCAACGTCCTGCGGGCCAGCCAGAGGGAGCTGGCCCTCCACTTCGCCGGGCGGCCCCAGCCAGGGCTGGAGATCGCCTGGGAGCCGGGGAAGGTGGCCCCTCGTCTGGCCGGCTGCCTCGCCTACATTGAGTGCCTCCCCTGGCAGAGCTACGACGGGGGCGACCACGTCCTCTACCTGGGGGAGGTGATCGATTTCCAGTACCACGGGGGCGAGCCCCTCCTCTTCTATGGCGGTTACTTCCTGTCCCTGCCCGCCGAAGAGACGCAGCTTGGAGGAGGATTGACGCAATGGCTGTGGTAAAGAGCCAGACCTCCCGCCCTCTCACCGGTGAGGAGTACCTGGAGAGCCTGCGGGACGGTCGTCAGGTCTATCTGTACGGAGAGCGCGTCAAGGACGTGACCCAGCACCCGGCCTTCCGCAACGCCGCCCGTATGGTGGCCCGCCTCTACGACTCCCTCCACGACCCGGAGCGACGCAAGATCATCTGCACTGAGACGGACACCGGCAACGGCGGCTATACCCACTGGTTCTTCAAGGCCCCCAGAAGCGCCGACGACCTGGTCCACGCCAGGGACGCCATCGCCGAGTGGGCCCGCATCACCTACGGCTGGCTGGGCCGCAGCCCAGACTATAAGGCCAGCTTCCTGGCCACCCTGGGGGCCAACGCCGAGTTCTACCAGCCCTTCCAGGAGAACGCCCGCCGCTGGTACAAGGAGGCCCAGGAGAAGGTCCTCTTCTGGAACCACGCCATCATCAACCCGCCGGTGGACCGCAACCGCCTACCAGATGAGGTGGGCGATGTCTACATGCACCTGGAGAGGGAGACGGACGCCGGCATAGTGGTCAGCGGCGCCAAGGTGGTGGCCACCGGCTCCGCCCTCACTCACTATAACTTCGTCGCTCACTATGCCCCGCTTCCCCTGCGGGACCCCAAGTTCGCCCTCATCCTGGCCATGCCCATGGACGCTCCGGGCGTCAAGCTCTTCTGTCGCCCCTCCTACGAGTACATGGCTGAGGTGATGGGCAGCCCCTTCGACTACCCCCTCAGCAGCCGCCTGGACGAGAACGATGCCGTCTTGGTCTTTGATAACGTCCTGGTGCCCTGGGAGAACGTCTTCGTCTACGGTGACGTGGAGAAGACCAACAACTTCTTCCCCGCGTCTGGCTTCATCCCCCGCTTCACCCTGCACGGCTGCACCCGCCTGGCGGTGAAGCTGGACTTCATCGCCGGCCTCCTCCTCAAGGCGGTGGAGGCCACGGGCGTGAAGGACTTCCGGGGCGTGCAGGCGCGGGTGGGGGAGGTCATCGCCTGGCGCAACGTCTTCTGGGCCATCACCGACGCCATGACCAGGGCTCCCATGCCCTGGATAGACGGCTACGTGATGCCCAACATCGACTACGGAATGGCCTACCGCGTCTTCGCCACCGTGGCCTACCCCCGCATCAAGGAGATCATCGAGCTGGACGTGGCCAGCGCCCTCATCTACCTACCCTCCCACGCCGCCGACTTCAAGCACCCGGAGATACGCCCCTACCTGGAGCGCTACATCCGCGGCACGGAGGGCTACCCCGCCCTGGACCGCGTCAAGCTCATGAAGCTCCTCTGGGACGCCATCGGCTCCGAGTTCGGCAGCCGCCACGAGCTCTACGAGCGCAACTACGCCGGCAACCACGAGAACATCCGCCTGGAGGTGCTCTTGGTGGCCCAGGCCAGCGGCGCCGCCCAGCGCTACAAGGGCTTCGCCGAGCAGTGCCTGGCCGAGTACGACTTGGACGGCTGGAAGGTGCCAGACCTCATCAACCCGGACGATGTCAACCTCTTCCTCAGGAAGGGGGACTCCGGCAGGGCTGGCTGAACCCACGCCAATGGAGGAGGTGGTCCGCGGCGGACGGACAGAGACCTTCCAGGAGAGACCAGACGAAGGAGGTAGGAGACGATGCAGATAGAACAGGTGGCCAGCGAGGAGCGACTGCGCAGTATCTATCTGGACCTGGTGCACACCCTGAGGGACTTCGTACGCCGCCACCGCATCACCGAGCCCGAATACCGGGCGGCCCTGGAGTTCATAGGGGAGATGGCCAGGATCCCCTATGAGATCCCCCTCTGGTTCGACCTGGTCATCGGCCGCGTCGTGGACGACATCACCCATGAGGAGTACAACCGCTTGGGCGGCACCGCCTCCAACATCCTGGGCCCCTACTATCTGGAGGGTGCCCCGGAGCGGCCCCGCCCCTACCGCCTGGGCCGCGAGGACGAGCCCGGAGAGGTGCTCTTCGTCTCGGGCCGCGTCCTGGACGCCACCACCGGCGCTCCCCTGGCCGGGGCGCTCCTGGACGTCTGGCAGGCCGCCGCCAACGGCCTTTATGACCACCAGGACCCCCAGCAGCCCCCTTTCAACATGCGGGGCAAGTTCCGCACCGACGAGGAGGGGCGGTACGAGTTCCGGACCGTCATCCCCGGCAACTACACCATCCCCCATGACGGCCCCACTGGCCGCTTCCTCACCGTCCTGGGGCAGCACTACTGGCGGCCCAAGCACATCCATTTCAAGGTGACCCACGAGGGCTACCAGCCCCTGGTCACCCAGCTCTACCTGGGGAGCGACGACCCCTACCTGGCCACCGACGTGGCCGCCGCCACCAAGGACGAGCTGGTGGTGGACCCGGTCCGCCACGACGACCCGGCGGAGCTGGCCCAGCGCGGCCTCGACCGGCCCTTCTACACCGCCACCTTCGATATCAGGCTGGTGCCCGCCCAGGTCATGGCCAAGACCTAAGGAGATAGATAACGCAGCGCTCCCCTGCCTGAGCGGCGTTGGGCCGGGGCCCCGGGGCGTCATCTACCCGGGGCCCCGGCGCGGCCTCTGTAACGGCCCCCTGCACCCCACGTCCATAAGGTCAGAACGCCCCCCTCTGGACGGCCGGCACGGCGGGGCGGCAGGCCGGGGAAATGAGAAACGACTCCCGACTACCGGACGCGGGGCGAGCCGCGGCCCGGCTGCAGTGGCGATGGCCCTTCCAGGCCTCTCGCCGGCCCCGGCTCCTCCTCCTCTTCACGGCCGTTTATATCTCCGTAGGCACCATCCTGGGGGCGGTCATCGCCCTTGGCCTCGCCCGATACGTGGCCGACCGTGTGGCCGAGCAGGTCTCCCGGGACGTCGGCTCCCTCACGGAGGAATTCGTGGCCACCCAGATGACCTCGCAGCTCGCCGGCACGGGGCTGGAGGGCCTGCGAGGCAATGGCCTCGCCGCCTTCGATAGCTTCGTCCGCCAGCGACTGCTGCGACCGCCCATCCTGCGCATCAATGTATGGGACAGTCGCGGCAGCATCGTTTACTCCACTCAGGCCGGGCTTCTGGGCCAGTCCCTCGGCCTGGACGAGCACCTTCAGGAGGCACTGGCCGGCCAGACCGTGGTGGAGGTGGAGAGCGTCGAGGGAGCGGAGGGGGGTGGCCTGGAGGGCTACAGCCGGATAATGGAGGTCTACACGCCCATCCGCCTCGGCCAGGCCGGCCCGCCCGTGGGCGCCTTCGAGATCTACCGGGACTACAGCTCCGTGGCCTCCCTGGTGGCCAGCGTGGAGAGGGGCGTCCTCCTGGCCATGGGCTCGGGGCTGGCCGCCCTCTACCTGGCCATCCTGCTGGTGGTGAAGGGCGGCTCCGACCTCATCCGTCACCAGGAGCGGGAGATCGAGGAGAAGCGGGCCACCCTTCAGCACCTGGCCTACCATGACTCCCTCACCGGCCTGCCCAACCGCGCCCTCGTCCGGGACCGCCTGGAGGTGGCCCTGGCCCAGGCGGCGCGGAGCCGTCAGCGGCTCGCCGTCCTCTTCCTGGACCTGGACCGCTTCAAGCTCATCAACGATAGCCTCGGCCACCGTGTGGGGGACGATGTGCTGCGGGAGATCGGCAACCGGCTCGTCCTCTCGGTGCGGGAGGGAGACACCGTGGCCCGTATGGGAGGCGATGAGTTCGTACTGCTCCTGGGAGGCTTCGCCAGGGTAGAGGAGGTGGCGGACGCCGCCCGCCGCATCCTGGAGCGGCTGCGCCGCCCCCTCCTGCTCGGCAGTCAGGAGCTGCACGTCACCGTCAGCATGGGCATTGCCCTCTGGCCGGACGACGGTCAGGACGCCGATACCCTCATCCGCAACGCCGACGCTGCCATGTACCGGGCCAAGGAGCAGGGGCGGGACAACTTCCAGTTTTTCACCCCGGAGCTGCAGGAGGCCATGCACCGACGCCTTAGCGTAGGCAACGAGCTGCGGCGGGCCCTGGAACGAGAAGAGTTCACCGTCCACTTCCAGCCCGTCTTCCACCTGGGGACAGGGAAGCTGGAGGGAGTGGAGGCCCTCGTCCGCTGGCAGCACCCGGAGCGGGGCCTCGTCATGCCTGGCGACTTCATATCCATAGCCGAGGAGACCGGCCTCATCGTCCCTATCGGCGAGCGGGTGCTGCGCCTGGCCTGCCAGGCAGCCCGCCGTTGGCACGAGGCCGGCCATTCCATCTGGGTCTCCGTCAACCTCTCCAGCCGCCAGTTCAAGCAGCCCAACCTGGCCGGCCTGGTGACCAGCGTCCTCCAGGAGACCGGCCTGCCTCCCCACGCCCTGGAGCTGGAGATCACCGAGACCACCGCCATGGCCGACCCAGACTACACCGTGGCCGTCCTGGGGCAGCTCCGCCAGATGGGCGTCCGCATAGCCCTGGACGACTTCGGCAGCGGCTACTCCTCCCTCAACTACCTGCGCCGCCTCCCCATAGACAAGGTGAAGATAGACCGCTCTTTCATCCACGACGTGACCCGGGACGCCAACGATGCCGCCATCGCCCAGGCCATCATCGCTATGGCCCACAGCCTGGGCCTGCGGGTGGTGGCGGAGGGCGTGGAAGAGGCGGGGCAACTGGAGTTCCTGCGCCACCGCCACTGTGACGAGGTGCAGGGCTACCTGACGGCCCGCCCCATGCCCGCCGATGGCCTGACGCGGCTCCTGGAGAGGCCCGTCTTCGCCCCCCTCACGGGCGCCGGCGACCAGACCGCCTGAGCTCGGATCAACACGTCACCCGTCATGTCAAGTTTTTATGCATTTTTTATACCTTTGACGACTAAGGAGTTCTACACCGGACGACGGTCATGTAAATTAAGAGCATGTACGGCTTGGGATGCAGAACTCCTAGCCCGAAGGTCGGGGGGGCATATGCGAGAGGACGAACGACAGATGCCTTGGGTCCACGAGACCCCTGCCAGACATAACGGGGACAATAGACGGGAGAGGATGGAGGCGCTTCAGCTCGCCATCCAGGCTACCAAGAACATTCGCTGCGATAGCATCCACGAGCTGCTGGTAGCCGCCGAGGCGATCATGCGGTGGCTCGAGCAGCCGGTCCACCACGAGGACGAATGAGCGCACCGGGGCAGCCTCGTCCGGGCTGCCCCTAGAGGCCACGGCGGGCGATGTACCCCCGTCGTGGGGGCCATCGCCCGCCGCACCGGCCCGGTTACTCGCTCCCGGGCGCGATTCTCTGCGGCTCCTGGCCCGCTAGCGACGCCAGGGAGCCCCCGCTCACTCGCCGGCGAAGGCCGCCCTCAACGCCCCCGCGGCGGCGTGCACCGCTACCCGCGTCGAGCGGAAGCCGAAGGTGAAGAAGCCGTGTAGCTGGCCCTGGAAGCGGATGCAGGTAACGGGCACCCCGGCCTCGTTCAGGCGGGCGGCGTAGGCCTCGCCCTCATCGCGCAGGGGATCGTACTCGGCGGTGATGACCAGGGCGGAGGGGAGCCCCCGCAGGTCGCTGGCGTGGAGGGGGGCCGCCCGCGGGTCGCTGCGGTCCGCCTCGTTGCGCAGGTAGTGGCCCCAGAACCATAGCATGAAGCGTCGGTCCAGGAAGTAGCCCTCGCCGAACTCAATGGCGGAGGGGGTGCTGGCGTCGTACTCCGTCACCGGGTAGACCAGGAGCTGATGGCGCAGCCGTGGCCCTCCCTGGTCGCGGGCCAGGAGGGAGACGACGGCGGCCAAGTTGCCCCCGGCGCTGTCTCCCCCCACCGCGATGCGGTCCGGGTCGCCGCCCAGGGAGGCGGCGTTCTCCGCCACCCATTTCGTGGCGGCGAAGCAGTCTTCCACCGCCGCCGGGAACTTATGCTCGGGTGCCAGCCGGTAGTCCACCGAGACGACGATGCAGCCAGCGGCGTTGGCCAGGACGCGGCAGGCCGGGTCGTGGGTCTCCAGGTCCCCTATGACCCAGCCCCCGCCGTGGAAGTAGACCAGGGCGCCGAAGGGCCCCTGTCCCTCAGGCACGTATATGCGGACGGGTATCTCGCCCGCCGGGCCCGGTATCTTGCGGTCCTCCACCTTGGCCACCGGCTCCCTGGGGATGTTGGCCGTCATCACGCGGATGAACTGGCGCACCTCGCTGGGCGGCAGCTCCGCCGGGTGCGGCCCTCCCTGGGCGGCCAGTTGCTCCAGAAAGGCCTTGTTCTCCAGGTCCAGAGGCATGCTCCCACCTCCTGAAGGCTGGCAGCGCTAGGCGGCCAGGAACTGGCGGACGGTCGGCAGCACCTGCTCCAGTTGCTCCAGTTGGGGCAGGTGACCCGCCCGTTCTATCATGGCCACGCGGGCGCCCGGGATCCGCCGGGCGAACTCCTCGGCATAGACGGGCGGCACCAGGCGGTCGTCCTTGCCCCAGACGATGAGGGTGGGTGCCCTGATGCGGTAGATGCGCTTCTTGAGCCCCTTGTCGGGGATCGGCCAGGCGAACTTGCCGATGGTGGAGGCCATGGCCCAGATGAAGCGGGCCTGGGCCTCCGCCGCCTCCTCGCCGTCCTGGGGCATGGCCAGCACCATCCTGGCCACCTCGCCCTCCGGGTCATAGAAGAGCGCCTTGGGCAGCTCCTCCGGCGGGTAGGTGGCGATGTTGCGAATGGGCACGTCGTCCCGCCACAGGCCGATGGGCGCTATGAGGACCAGCTTGCTCACCCGCTCCGGGTAGCAGGCGGCCAGCTCCGCCGCCAGCATCCCCCCGAAGGAGTGGCCGATGATGGGCACCCGCTCCAGCCCCAGCCGGTCCAGCAGGTCGCTGTAGAGGAAGACCAGGTCCCAGAGGTCGTCCAGCTTGCGCACAGCGTCGGGGTCGCCGGGGGTGGTGCCGGGCCCCTCGGGGGCGTAGACGGTGTAGCTCTGGGCCAGCCCCTCCAGGAAGGGGTCCCAGCGCAGGCCGCCAGCCCCGTGGAGAAAGACCAGGGGTGGGCCGCTCCCCGCCGTCTTCACGTGCACCGTTATCTCGTCCGACCAGGTGCTCACCGTCCGGTCCTGCACCTGCACCATGGCGCGCTCCTCCTGCATATCGGTCTCGTGGTCCCTGGACGGCGCAGGGGCGGAGGCGCTGACCCCCGCCCCCTCACCCCTAGCTGCTGGACGCCGCCCCCTCCGCCTTCAGCAGCTTCTTGGGCCACCAGTGGTTCTCCCAGCCTTCGTCCTCCCAGTAGTGACGCAGGTGGGGCAGCACCTCACGGGCGAACAGGTCTATGTTCTTCAGCGTCAGCTCGTGGGGCATGGAGCCGATCTGCAGCAGCACCATCAGGTTCCCCACCCGCAGCCCTCTTATCACTTCCTCCACCAGCCGGTCCCGCACCGTGGCCGGGCTGCCGGCGATGACAAAGCTCTGCTCGTTGAAGTCGCGGAAGCGCATCTCCTTGAGGGCCAGCCAGGCCTCGACGATGGCCGGGTTCTTCAGGCTGCTCACCAGGCTACGGTAGTCCTGGTGGCCAGGAGCAGCGAACAAGTGCAGCGGGATGTGCAGGTCCTTGTGGTAGAAGTATTCCACGTGGCGGCCATACTCCTCCTCCGCTCGGGCATCCGTCTCGGAGACACAGACCAACTGCAGGAAGCCGAAGCGGTAGGGGTTGAGGTCCAGGCCGCGCCGGGCTACCGCCTCCCAGAAGCCCTCGGCGAAGCGCTTGGCCGCCTTGGCGCCGAAGTAGCTCAGGAAGCAGTAGACGTGGCCCAGCTCCGCCACCAGATCCCAGGTGCTGACGCTCCCCGCCCCGGGCACCCAGATGGGCGGGTGAGGCTGCTGCACCGGCCGCGGCCAGATGTTCACCATCCCGTACTGGTAATAGCGGCCGTTCCAGGCGAAGATCTCGTTGGTGGTCCAGGCCTTGACGATGAGGTCGTGGGCCTCCCGCCAGCGGGGGCGCTGGTCCATGGGCGGCACCCCGTAGATGAAGTTCACGTCCATGGAGGTGCCCAGCGGCATGCCGGCGATGAGCCGCCCCCCGCTGATCTGGTCTATCATGGCGTATTCCTCGGCCACCCGTATGGGGGGCGAGGTGGGCAGCGTGGACCCCATCTGGACGATGGCCACGTCCAGGCCGTTGGTCATCTTGGCCAGGGCGGAGCCCATCAGGTTGGGGTTGGGCATGAAGCCGTAAGCGTTCTGGTGGTGCTCGTTGGTGCAGATGCCGTCGAAGCCCATCTTGGCCGCGTAGATAAGCTCGTCCAGCGACCAGTTGTAGTACTGGCTCACCCGTTCGGGATCGGCCAGCTCCCACCAGGGTGGCGTCACCCACACCGACTCGTACCGCTTCTCGAAATCATCGGGCAGCTCACGGTGGGGCATCAGATGGAACATGCTTATCTTCATCTCTTAGCCCTCCTTCCGTCTCTGGTCCCGTGGCCGGCGCCAGCTACGGCTCTCCCTAGGCTCCCGCCCCCTTCGCTCGGATGGGCTAGAGTTATGGGCTGTATGGAATAACCCTATGTAACCCGTCTCGCCTAACCTTGTCAATAGCAGGCATATGCCGGCATGACTATTTCATTTTGTGTCAGCGGGCGCCGTCCCTGCCCGGGAGGGCTCCCCGGCGCCCCGTGTTTCCTCGTATCCTCGGTGCAGGGCCAGACGGCCCAGGTCAGGCGCAGGAGGTGGCCATGATCAAGAAGCTGCAGAACGTCTACCTGGCGGCCCCGGACGTGGGGAAGGCGGTCGCTTTCTACCGGGACGTGCTGGGCCTGAACCTGCGCTTCCAGGACGGAGAGCGCTGGGCCCAGTTCGACGCCGGCGGCGTCTCCTTCGCCGTGGCCGCCGTGGGCGAGGGGACGGCCGTCCCCGGCGGGGGCGCCGTCGTCGTCTTCGAGGTGGAAGACCTGGAGAGGGCCCTGGCGGAGCTGCGGCCCCGCGGTGTCACGGTGGAGGGCGACATCGTCGATATGGGGGCCCACGGTCGCTACGTCAACATCCGCGACCCCTTCGGCAATCCGCTCCAGCTCTTCCAGCGGGCCGCCTCCTGACGTCCCGGCGGTTGACACTCGCCAGCGGGCGGGCTATAGCTTAGACTACCACTGCTCGTCCGCCCGGGAGGCCCATGGCAGTGGGGAGGGAGAGAGATGGCTTCGCTCAGAGTCTTCAACCCCGTGGCTAGATCTGTCCAGACGCGGCTGGAGCCCGCCCCCAGGCCGGCCGACCTGAACGGCAAGCGGGTGGGCCTCTACTGGAACATGAAGGCCGGGGGAGACGTGGCCCTGCGCCGGACACAGGAGCTGCTGGCCCAGCGCTTCCCCCGGGCGCAGTTCGCCTTCTATCAGGGGGACGTGGGCTGGCTCATGCGCCATCTGACGCCCGGGGAGGCCGACCGTATTGCCCGGGAGGTGGACGTCCTCATCGGCACCACCAGCGACTGAGGGTCCTGCACGTCGTGGCTTGTCCACGACATGACCCTTCTGGAGCGGCGGGGCATACCCACCGTCTCCTACACGGCCCAGGGCTTCGTGCGGGACGCCCACCGCAGCGCCGAGAGCTTCGGCCTGCCGGAGCTGCCCATAGCCGTAGTCCCCAAGCCCTTCACCAACCAGGAGCCGGAGGAGATCCGCTCCATGGTAGACGGCGCCATTGAGCAGGTCATCGCCGGCCTGACGCAGGAGGTGGCCCGCACCGAGATGCCCAAAGAGCTGGTCTTCCTGGACGAGGAGTGGCTCACCTTCGACGGCGACGATGCCCTGGGCGCCTTCCAGGCCATGAACGAGCGCTTCCTCTCCTACGGCTGGAGCGATGGCCTCCCCCTGGTGCCCCCCACGGAGGAGGCGCTGGAGCGGATGCTGCGGGGGACGAGCCGCAGCCCGGAGGACGTGGTGGCGGTGCTGGAGCCGGGCTTCGGCATCGCCACGGTGGCCAAGATAGCGGCCAACGCCGTCATGGCCGGCTGCCGGCCGGAGCACCTGCCGGTGGTGATAGCCGCCGTGGAGTGCCTGGCGGAGCCCAAGATGTACCTGCGCAACAAGGCCATGTCCACCGGTCCTCACGCCCCCCTGCTGTGGGTGAACGGCCCCATCCGTCGCCAGATCGGCCTCAACAGCGGCGTCTGCGCCCTGGGGCCGGGCGCCCCCTCCTTCGCCAACACCGTCATCGGCCGGGCGGTGCGCCTCTGCATGATGAACGTGGGCCACACCTACCCCGGCGTCTCGGACATGGACACGGTGGGCTCGCCCCTCAAGTACGCCGCCTGCGTGGCCGAGAACGAGGAGGAGTCCCCCTGGCCGCCCTATCACACGGAGCACGGCTTCGACCCCGAGACCAGCACGGTGACCGTCCAGTTCGTCTACGGGATCTGCGAGCTGCATGACTTCCAGAGCGCCGAGCCGGAGCGGCTGGCGGAGGTCTTCGCCACGGCGGCCCTCAACGTCGCCCAGGTACCCACCGGGATGTGGCTCATCGGCCGGCGGGCCGATCCCCGCTACGGGACGGAGGAGAAGGAGCACCACTGCCTCTTCATCTGCCCCGAGCACGCCGCCGTCTTCCATAAGGCCGGCTGGGACAAGGGCGACATCCGCCGCGCCCTCCACCGCCGGGCCCGCCTCCCCTTCCGCCTTCTGATGCTGAACAAGGAGCCCCAGGCCCTGACGCTGGCCCACCCGGAGCTGGCCTGGCTCTGGGAGAGTCCCGACACCCTCGTCCCCGTCCTGGAGGACGCCGACTGCTACGACATCGTGGTAGTGGGCGGGACGGCGGGCCGGGGCGCCTTCTTCTGGGGGGCCGGCGAGCCCGTCACCAAGCCCATACAGCCCTAGGAGGGAGGTAGCATGGCCAAGGACGCCCTGGCCGAGTTCATCGTCCGCCAGCTCCGGACCATCGTCCAGCCGGAGAGCGACGTCGAGCTGCTGGACGTGGAGGGGGGAGTGGCCCGCATCCTCTACCGCCGGGGCTACAACCCGGAGTGCCCGGAGTGCGTCATGTCAGCCGATGACCTGCGGGCCTACCTGCTGGAGCTCTTCGCCGAGAAGGCGCCCCACATCCGGGACGTCCAGCTAGACGTGGTGGAGCAGGGCCAGCCGGCCAGCTAGGCCCGCTGGCCCCGGGCCGGCGCGTCCTCCCCCGCCGCCGGGGCGTCGGTCCTCACCACCGTCAGGCCCAGCAGCTTGTCCTGGAGGCTCTGCCGCCGGCCGTCAACCACCATCCACAGGTGTCCCAGGGCGCCCAGGACGAAGACGGCCAGCAGCAGATAGATGACCGTCACATCGGCGGCGCTGAGGCCGCCCGGGCGGTCACCGAAGCCGAACATGAGGAGCACCAGGGGCGCCAGCAGGAAGACGAGGAGCAACAGCGAGCGCAGCAGCGCCCTTCCCAGGCCCGGCGGGCCACCGCTCCGCAGGTCCACCAGGCGAAGGCCCAGCGCCCACATCCCTGGCGTCCTTCCCCAGGCGTAGGACAGGAAGAAGTAGCCCAGCGGCACCATGACCAGGAGCGAAGGGAAGAGCTGAGGGGCTCCAGCGGCGCCGTTCCCCGTCCCCTCCCGGTCAGGCAGCCCGGGGGCGAAGAGGAGGGCCAGCAGGAGATAGGGGAGCGCCAGCCCCAGCAGGACGTCCACCAAGAAGGCAGGCAGACGCCGGCCGATCCCCGAATAGGTGGCCGGGCGGCCCCCAGCGAGGGGAGGAGAGACCCTGGACAAGCTGGCCTCCTTCCACGGGCTGCCAGGGCAACGAGGGCGGAACGCGACCTCGCCCCCGCCCGATGGGGCCATCCTAAGGGCCCCTACGGCCGCTGTCAACCTCCCGAGCGGCATTCCCCCCTCTGGCCGGCGGTGATAATACTAGAGCTTGAGATGTCACTGGAGGGCAGACGAGCCCGGGAGGTACCAGGCATGAAGTTCGGCATACAGACCAGCCAGGCCCATCACACCTGGGAAGAGATGCTCACTTTCTGGCAGGAGCTGGACCGCAACTCCCCCTTTGACTCCCTGTGGACGGTGGATCACTACCTGACTGGCTTCGGCTCCCCGGCCGACGCCGGGGGCCCCTACATGGACGGCTGGGCGCTCCTGGCCGCCCTGGCCCAGGCCACCAGCCGCCTGCGGGTGGGGATCCTGGTCAACGCTGTCACCTTCCGTCATCCGGCGGTGGTGGCCAAGATGGGGACGACCATAGACCACATCTCCGGCGGCCGCTTCTCCCTGGGCATGGGGGCCGCCTGGCACGTCTTGGAGCACCGGGCCTACGGCTTCCCCTTCCCCAGCGCCCGGGAACGGCTGGAGCGGCTGGAGGAGGCCGTCCACTACATCAAGCTGCTGTGGACCAGCGACGGCCCCGTGAGCTGGCGGGGCCGCTACTACGAACTGAACGAGGCCCCCTTCAGCCCGCGCAACCTGCAACAGCCCCACCCGCCCATCGTGGTGGGAGGGGGCGGCGAGCGACGGACGCTGCGCATCGCTGCTCGCTACGGGGACGCCATGAACTGCATGGGCTCCCCGGAGACGCTCCGCCACAAGGCGGAGGTGATGCGCCAGCACTGCCAGTCGGTGGGGCGGGACGCCAGCCAGGTCAGGGTCACCGCTCTCGTCCCCTTCCTGCCTCCCGACGCCGAGCCCGAGCGCCGTGAGCGCATCGTCCGCATGTTCGCCTTCGGGCGGGGCGAGGAGGAGGCGCGCCGCCTGGTGCTGGCGGGCGAGCCGGACGAGATGCTGGAGCGGCTCCACCAGTACGCCGAGGCGGGCGTGGAGGAGGTCTACCTCCAGCCCTACGTGCGTCTACGCCCCCGGCCCTTCCTGGACTTCGCCGAGCGCGTCCTCTCCCGCCTGGACTAGCTCCCTCACCACCGCTGGCCGGCTAAGACCCCTTGCCGGGGGGTAGGGTTTGCGATAACATAGTCCTAGACACGCCGGAGAGGGAGGGAGGCGCATGGCCACCAGGACCGACGAGCGAGAGGAGCCGCTGCAACTGACCGTCCCCGTGGAGGGGATGACCTGCGCCGCCTGCGTCAACCGGGTGGAACGTGCCCTGAAGCGGCTGCCCGGCGTGCTGGACGCACGCGTCAGTCTGGCCGCCGGCCGCGCCGGCCTGGAGATAGACCCCTCCCGGGTCTCCCTCTCCACCATCGCCCAGGCGGTGGCGGAGGCCGGCTACGAAGTGCCTCTGGATACCGTCCGCTTCCACCTCCCGGCCCGCGGAGAGGCTGAGGCGGCCCGCATCAGGGAGGCGCTGGAGCGCCTCGCAGGCGTCGTCCAGGCGGAGGTAGGGCCGGACGGCACCGTCAGCGTCCGCTACCTGCGGGAGAGCATCGGGCCGGGGCGGCTGAAGCGAGCGCTGCGGGAGCTGGGTTACGAGGTGTCGGAGCGGCTGGCCGAAGAGGAGGGGCTGGACCGGGAGCGCCAGGCCCGCCAGCAGGAGATACGGCGTCAGTTCGTCAATCTGCTCATCGTCACCCCGCTGGCCGCCTTGGTGATGCTGGGCATGTTCCATGCTTACTGGCCCCTCAGCCTCTTCGTCCCCTCCTGGCTGGGCAACCGCTGGCTGATGCTGGGCCTCACCACCCCCATCGTCCTGGGGCCGGCCCGCCAGTTCTTCCTTCGCAGCATCAGCGGTCTGCGCCATGGCGTGGCCGACATGAACCTCCTGTACGCCACCGGCATCGGCGCCGCCTATCTCATCGCCCTCATCAACACCGCCTGGCCGGAGGCCGGCTTCGGCGGGCGGGACGCCACCTTCTACGAGGCGGTGGCCATGCTCACCCTCTTCATCGTCCTGGGCCGTTACCTGGAGGCCCTCACCCGCGGCCGCGCCTCCGAGGCCATTCGCCGCCTCATGGCCCTGCAGCCGCAGCGGGCCCGCCTCCTCCGCGATGGCCAGGAGATAGAAGTGCCCGCCGACGAGGTGGAGGTGGGCGACATCTGCCTCGTCCGCCCCGGCGAGGCGGTGCCGGTGGACGGCGTCATCGTCGAAGGCTACTCGGCGGTGGACGAGTCCCTGGTCACCGGCGAGAGTCTCCCCGCGGAGAAGACGGCGGGCGATACCGTCCTCGCCGGCACCCTGAACCGCACCGGCGCCTTCAAGCTACGGGCCGTCCGCGTGGGCAGGGAGACGACCCTGGCCCAGATCGTGCGGCTGGTGGAGGAGGCCCAGGCCAGCCGCGCCCCCATCCAGCGCCTGGCCGACTGGGTGGCCGGCCACTTCATCCTGGGCGTCCACCTGCTGGCCCTGGCCACCTTCGCCTTCTGGTTCTTCTACGGCTACGACCGCTGGTTCCAGCCCGAAAGCCGTCTCCTCCTCTCCGCCGGCGCCCTGGGCCAGATGGGCGCCTTCGGCTTCGCCTTCCTGATGTCGGTGACGGTGCTGGTCATCTCCTGCCCCTGCGCTGTGGGGCTGGCCACCCCGGCCGCCGTCATGGCCGGCACGGGCATCGCCGCCAGCCAGGGAATCCTCTTCAAGGGCGCCGACGCCATCGAGGCCACCGCCCGTCTCCAAGTCATCGTCTTCGACAAGACGGGCACCCTGACCCAGGGTCGGCCCTCCCTCACCGACGTGGTGGCCCTCCCCGGGACGACGGCGGAGGAGTTGCTGGCCTGGGCGGCCATCGCTGAGCGCCGCTCCGAGCACCCCCTGGGCGAGGCCGTCCTGACGGGCGCCCGGGAGCGGGGCCTCCAGCCCCCCGAGCCCCAGGAGTTCCGCGCCCTGCCTGGTCAGGGCGTGGAGGCGCGCCTGGACGGCCGGACCGTCATCCTGGGGAACCGCCGCCTGATGGCCGAGGCCGGCGTGGACATCCTCCCCCTGGAGGAGCAGGCCCAGCGCCTGGAGGAGGAGGGGAAGACGGTGGTCTTCGTGGCCCTGGACGGCCGGCCCCTGGGGCTGCTGGCGGTGGCGGACACCCCCAAGCCCACGGCCGCCCAGGCGGTGGCGGAGCTGCGGCGGATGGGCCTCCAGGTGGCGATGCTCAGCGGCGATAACTGGCGGACGGCCAGGGCCATAGCCCGCAGCCTGGGCATAGAGCAGGTGTTGGCGGAGGTGCTGCCCCAGGGGAAGGCGGAGGCGCTGCGCCAGCTCCAGGAGCAGGGGCTGCGCGTCGCCATGGTAGGCGACGGCATCAACGACGCCCCCGCCCTGGCCCAGGCCGACGTGGGCATGGCTATCGGCTCGGGGACGGACATCGCCAAGGAGACGGGCCACGTCATCCTCGTCCGTGACGACCCCCTGGACGTGGTGGCCGCCATAGAGACGGCCCGCTTCACCATGAAGAAGGTGCGGGAGAACCTGGCCTGGGCCTTTGTCTACAACCTGGTGACGCTGCCCGTAGCTGCCGGCGTTCTCTACCCTCTCACGGGCCGCATGGTGGGCCCGGAGGTGGCGGCCCTCCTCATGGCCCTCAGCTCCCTCTCCGTGAGCCTCAACAGCGCCAGCATGCGGGGCTGGCGGCCACGTCGCAGGAGCGGGCCAGCGTCCCCCGCTCCGGTAGCCCCCCGGCCCCTGCCCCAGGAGGTGGGGCGATGAGCCCGCGACGGATGCTAGGCCCGCTCGTCTATGGCGGACTGAGCCTGCTGGCCGGCCTCCTCTTCCTGCTGGCCGCCTCTCTCTGGAGCGACGCCGGCTGGGGGCAGCGGCTGGGCGGGGCGGCCTGGGTGGCGTTCCTCTCCCTCATCGTCCTCATGCCTGTCGTCATACCGTGGGCCAGGCGACGCTCCTCCTAAGGGGGCGCCGTTGACTGCCCAGGCGCTCCCCTAATATCGTTGGGCCAGCACAGACTGGCACAGGAGGGAAGCCATGCCGGCCGCGGTCCACGTCTCCTATCCCGCCGACGGAGTGGGACTCATCGTCATGGACAACCCGCCCCGCAACTTCGGCTCCTTCGAGCTGCTGCAGAAGGTGGAGGCCGCCCTGGAGGAGGTGAAGAGGGCCGGCTGCACCGTCGCCGTCCTCGCCTCTGACATCCCCGGCTACTTCATGGCCCACGCTTACCTGACGGACCTCGTGGGCTCCCTGGGCGGCGGCCCCACCAGCGGCGACCCGAGAGTGTGGCGACGTCTGACCAACGAGCTGGAGCAGGGGCCTCTCGTCACCATCGCCGCCAACAACGGCCAGGCCTGGGGCGGCGGCTCCGAGCTCTCCTGGGCCTGCAACCTGCGCATCGCCGCCCGCTCCGCCACGTACGGCCAGCCGGAGGTGCTTCTGGGCATCATCCCCGGCGCCGGCGGCTGCGTCCGCCTCCCGCGCCTGGTGGGGCTCTCCAAGGCCATGGAGCTGGTCCTCACCGGCGAGCCCATAACGGCGGAACAGGCCCTCCAGTACGGCCTCGTCCACCGCGTGGTGCCCGACGACCGCCTGCGGGAGGAGGCCATTGCCTGGGCGGCCCGCATCGCTGCCCTCCCCAGGTGGGCGGTGCAGGCAGCCAAGCGGGCGCTGGTGCAGGGGATGGACCTCCCGCTGGAGCACGCCATCCGCCTGGAGGGTTACATCTTCAACTCCACGGTGCGGCCGGCCGTCCTGGAGATAATGCGCCAGGTGCAGGAGCGCTACGACGCCGGCGCCGACTCCTACGAAGCGCTGGGGCTCCCCCGTCCCTAGCCGCTCCGGGGCCGTAGGCGGTAGATATTCTCGGCGTCGCTGAAGTAGAGGAAGCCGTCCGGGCCGGCCTTCACATCGAACCGGCAGGGGTGGCCGGTGTCCAGGGGCTCCACGGCGGCCCGCCTCCCGTCCCGCACCTCCTGGAGCTGGTCTGCCGGCACCCGCAGGAGGGAGCCGCCGACGTAGGTGCAGAAGAAGAGGTCTCCCCGGAAGGGAAGGCGGTTGCCCCCGTACACCGTCAGGCCCGTCGGCGCCAGGGAGCGGCCCCCCGACTCCCAGATGGGGTCAACGAAGCGGCCGTCCCCGGCGATGCCCATCGTCACCGGCCAGCCGTAGTTGGCGGAGCGCCGAATCACGTTCAGCTCGTCGTGGCCGCTGGGGCCGTTCTCGGTGGCGAAGAGCTCCCCCGTCAGGGGATGGAAGCCGATGCCGAAGACGTTGCGCAACCCGTAGGCGTACACGGGCGACCCCGGGAAGGGGTTGTCCGCCGGTACGGAGCCGTCCGAGTTGAGGCGCAGCAGCGTGCCGGGGAGGGTGGAGGGGTCCTGGGCCTCCCCCGGGCGCTCGGCGTCGCCCAGGGAGATATAGAGCTTGCCGTCCGGCCCGAAGGCCAGACGGCCACCGTTGTGGCAGCAGCGGCTGCCCGTGGGCAGGCCATCGATGATGACGGTGGCGTCGACGCCACGGTTATCCTGGTCCCGCAGGCGAACCACCCGCTGGTGCAGGGGACGCCCCTGGCTGTCCGGGACCGTGTAGAAGACATAGACGAAGCCGTTGCGAGGGAAGTCCGGATCCAGCGCCAGGCCCAGCAGGCCATGCTCCGTGTAGCCCGGCGGACGCGCCACCTGGAAGGCGGCGAAGGGCTCCGGCAGCACCTGCCCGCCCTGGACGACGCGCACCCGGCCGGTGGTCAGCTCGTTGTAGAAGATGCGGCCGTCAGGGGCTATGGCCAGCGCCACCGGGCCCTCGGCCCCCGCCACCACCACCTCCCGCTGCAGAGGCAGGTCTGGCGGCGGCGTGGGCTCCTCCGTAGCCGTAGGCGATGGCGCCTCCTGCTGACCGGGTGTAGGAGAGGGAGAGAGCGAGGAGCCGGAGGGCCCCTCGGGGCTGCCTCCGCCGCAGGCGGTCAGAACAGCCGCCAGCGCCAGGGCCGTCAGCAGGAAACGCATCGCCCTCCCGGTCAGTATACCAGCCCCCGGTCGGCCTCCTCCCTGTGTATACGCTGCGGACGCCCCTGAGGGGGCTGGGCGCCTAGGCGGAGCGCTGTCGCGGCGTCGGCTCCCAGCCTGGCGGCTCCGGCTGGCCCAGGCGGTTACGCAGGACGCCGATGCCGCTCACCTCCAGCTCCACCACGTCGCCGGGCTGTAGCTGTCGGCCCAGCTCCAGCCCGCAGCCCCGGCCCACGGTGCCCGAGCCGATGAGCTCCCCGGGCTGGAGCGTCTCTCCCTTGGAGATGTAGGCCAGTATCTCCTCCGGTCGCCACATCATGGCGGCGCTGGAGCCGCGTGACCACTCCTCGCCGTTGATGCGGGCCACCATGGCCAGGCCGCCCTCCAGATCCAGCTCGTCGACGGTGGTGATCCAGGGGCCCACGGCGGTGCCGAAGTCTTTTCCCTTGGCCGGGCCCAGGTGCCCCGCCATCTCCCGGTTCTGGATGTCGCGGGCGCTGAAGTCGTTGAAGATGGTGACGCCGAAGAGGCAGGCGCGGGCCTCCTCGGGCGTCAGGTTGCGGCCCGACCTCCCCACCACGAAGCCCAACTCCAGCTCGTAGTCCATGTTGCGGGTGTAGTGGGGCCAGGGCACCTCCTCCTCATGGGCGATGAGGCTGGTGGGGTTCCCCTTGTAATAGATGGGTATCTCGTAGAAGATGTCAGGCACCCGCAGGTTCAGGCGGCCGAAGGAGTTGACCAGGTGCTCCTCAAAGGCCAGGCAGTCCCGCATCACCGGCGGGTCCACGGCCGGGAGCCAGCGCAGGCCGTCCAGGGGCAGGACAGCGTCGCCATAGTGGCCGTCCAGGATGCGGGCCACTCCTTCCAGAAAGGCCTCCCCGCCGGCGATGGCGGCGGCCATGCTCCCGGGGAAGAGAGCCGCCGCCAGCCGGCGGGCGGCGGCGGGAGAGGCCCCCCGCCGCTCCAGTCGCAGGCGCTCGGCAGCGGCCAGGTCTATGGCCTGGCCGGCCTCCGGCAGGACCGCCACCAGGCGAGCCTCTTCCCCGTCCGGGCCCTCTCGTCTCATGCGTCCCAGCTTCATGGCCAGACCCTCCTTTCCGGCCCGCGGCATCCCGCAGCGCTAGTAGCGTCCTGGCGTCAGGTAGAACTGGAAGGGGTCCAGCCGGCGGAGGAGGGAGAGTTCCTCCGCCGTGGGCGGCTCCACCTCCCGCAGGTCCGGCGCCACCCGCAGCTCCCAGGGGACGAGGGCGGCCACCGCCTCCGGGTCCAGGCCGGGAAAGACGGCCTCCAGGACGGCCTCGCAACTGCCGGTCTCGCCCCCGTCCGGCGTATCGAACCGGTAGACCCCCATGGTGGAGACGATACGGTTGGGCCCCTGGGGCGCCAGGCCATGCTGCCGCCGGGCGCCAGGGCCGTCTATGTAGCCAGGGCTGGTGACAAAGTCCACCCGCCGCTTCCAGCGTCTCGGCTCCTGGGGCATCAGGATGAGCAGCCGTGGCGCCAGGCAGGCTATCTCCGTGTTGCCGCCGGTGCCCCCCAGGCGCCGCTCCGGACGGGCGTAATCGCCGATGCAGATGGTGTTCAGGTTGCCGTAGCGGTCCACCTGTGCCCCCGTGAGCACTCCCAGGTCAGCCCGGCCCCCCATGAGCAGTGTGCCCAGGACATCCACCATGTCCGTGGCCATGGCCGCCCCGTGGTTCAGGATCAGGTCGTGGATGCCCAGGGGGGCGCGGGCCACCGTGGCCGGGTCCGGGCGCCAGTCTATGGCCCCCACCTCCGTGCAGATGACCAGGTCGGGGTGGTGGAGGCACTTGGCCAGGGTGCCGGCCAGCACCGGAGTGCCCAGGCCCAGGACGGCCACGCCCCGGTCCGGCATCAGGCGGGCCGCCTCAATGCACATCAGCTCCGCCAGGGTGTAGCCATCGCCCCCGCCCGTCATGGCACCTTCCCCTCCATACGCAGGTTGGTGTTGCGGGAGTAGCCGTAGTCCACCTCCCGCAGGGGCCGCACGTGCTGGTCCACATGGATGGCCTGGAAGGCCTCCTCCCCTATGGTGGCCTTCACCCTCTCGATGTAGGCCTGGCGGTCCCGCACGTCCGTCCATTCCTCGCGAAAGCGGGCGAAGCCCTCCCGGGAGCTGAAGGCCGGGTTGATGACGCGGCCCAGGAAGCGGAAGTCGAAGTCGTAGTAGCCGGCCAGGCCGCCCGGGTGGGCCCCGTAGGGACAGTGGACGACGGCGCTGACGCGGAAGCCGGGCAGGACGGTGCGGCTGGGGTCGGAGCGGATTACCTCGCTGGGGACGATCTCCTCCACGGTGACGATGACCTTACGCCCCGCCCACAGCCCCCAGCGGGCGTCCCCCAGGTGCCCCCACATCTGGACGTTACCCTCGGCGTCCGCCCGCTGGGCGTGCATTATGACCACGTCCGGCCGGATGGCCGGCAGCAGCACCACCCGCTGGCCGTCAAAGGGAGAGTCCATCACCTGCCACTTGCGGTAGCCAGGGATGCGGCCGGGATGTCCCTCCGTCCGCTCCGTAATGTAGTCCGTCCCCAGGAAGCTGCGGGTGGGGACGAAGGGGATGCCCAGCGCGCCCGCCATCAGCATGAGGGCGATGGCCTGGTTGCTGTAGTCCTCGTACTGGAGTTCTCCACTCAGCATCATCTCGGTGACGGGGCCGGGGCGCAATGCCCCCTGTATATAGCCGCTGCGGATGCGACGGCAGCAGCCAGCCAGGGCCAGCTCCGTGGCCGGCCAGACCACGGAGGCGCCCACTACCTCCAGGTCTCGCTTCCCCTGTCGCACTATCTCGTGCGTCAGGGCGAAGGGGACGCAGAGGTAGCCGGCGTAGACGGTATCGCCGTCTTCCACGAAGCGGCCCACGGCCTCCTCCAGCGTCATCAGCTTGGGCTCCGGCATAGGCCCTCCTCGCGTTGCCTCTAGTATGCTCCCATTATATTAGCCCCTCGCCGCCGCCCCGTCCCCGTCAGCCACGGTCAGGGGCACCCCGCTTGACAGGCGCCATCGGATTATGACAAGCTGCCAGAGTCAGGTGGCCCGCCAGGCCCCCTGTGTCTACCGCTCCCGGGTTGGGAGGGGAGGTGGTGGCAGAGGGTTGCGTTCTTGAGCCCCCGCAGTTCCCGGCATCTCATGTCGTCGAGGAGGTCGTCCCCATGGCGCGCTTCGATTCTCGCTGGATGAACGCCTGGCAGGACATCGTCAACAGGGACCCGGTGATGCCCGTCATCGGCAAGTACTTCACCGCCGATTTCCTGCTGGGCTTCGGCGACAAGGAATACGCCGTGTCGGTGCGAGAGGGGAGGATAGACCGCGTAACGGACGATATCACCATCGAGGTGCCCTGGGCCTTCGCCCTGCGAGCGCCGGCGGAGTCCTGGGAAAGGTTCGTCCAGCGGGTGCCGCCCCCCATGTACAACGACATCTGGGCCATGGCCCACCCGCTGCATGGACGCCTCAAGATGGACGGCGATGTCAAGGTGATCTGGCAAAACCTGCGGGCCCTCACCTGGATGCTGGACCGCATGCGAGAAGTCCCGGCCTGAAAGACGTGACGGGGAGGGATACCATGGCCGCACGACGCGAGCCCATCACCGGTGGCTACGTCTACGTCCCCTACGACAACTACGAGTACCGTATCTTCTACGAAGAGGCCGGCCGGGGCATCCCCCTGGTCTGCCTCCACACCGCCGGCACCGACTCCCGCGAGTGGCGCCATCAGCTCTGCGACCCCGACATCAACCGCAACTTCCGCGTCATCGCCTTCGACCTGCCGCGGCACGGCAAGTCCATCCCGCCGGTGGGCTTCCACAAGGAGGAGTACCGCCTGACGGCCAAGTTCTACTCGGAGTTCGTCATGGCCTTCTGCGACGCCCTGGAGCTGGAGCGGCCGGTCATCATGGGCAGCTCCATGGGCGGCAACATCTGCCTGCACCTGGCCATGAACTTCGAGGAGCGGCTGCGGGCGCTCATCGCTATTGAGGCCTGTGACTACTCCCCGGGCTGGTTTATCTCCTGGCTATGGCATCCCCACGTCCACGGCGGTGAGGCCTGCGCCACCTCCGTCTTCGGCCTCATGGCGCCCCAGAGCCCGGAGGAGTACCGCTGGGAGACCTGGTGGTACTACAGCCAGGGCGGGCCAGGTATCTTCAAGGGTGACCTCTATTTCTACAGCGTCGACCACGACTTCCGCCATCTGTGCGAGAGGATAAGCGGCAAGGTGCCCATCTACTTCATGACGGGGGTCTATGACTTCGCCTGCACGCCGGAGATGACCCTGAAGACCGCCGAGAAGGTCAAGGGCGCCAAGGCCATCATCATGGAAGAGATAGGCCACTTCCCCATGTGCGAGAACCCGGTCACCTTCAAGAAGTACCTGATGCCTGTCCTGGAGGAGATCCTGACGCGGGAGGGGAGGAAGGCGGCGTCCTAGGGGCGCGAGCGGCTCGCAGGACGGACGTCTCAGAGCGCCCGGCGCATCACGTGACGGCGCGTCCCCGCCCGCCCCACCTCCTGGAAGCCCGCCGCCCGGAACATAGGGACGAAGCCCATGAAGCGGTAGCTGGGCGAGTCCGGGTCCACTGGGTAGGCCTCCAGCACGGTGGCGCCTCGGGCGCGGGCGTGCGCCGCTGCCGCCTCGACGAGGCGGCGGGCCATGCCCCGGCCCCGGAGACGTCGCACCACGAAGAAGCAGACGATGGACCAGACCCCTTCGTCCGGGCTGTCGTCCCCCACCAGGCGACGGTAGGTGGAACGGGGCGCCACGGAGCACCAGGCCACCGGCTCCCCGTCCAGGTAGCCCAGAAGGCCCACGGGAACGCCGGCCGCCACCCGCCGGGCCATGGCAGCCTTGCGGCCGCGCCCGTCCGTCCGCTTCGCCTCTTCGGGAGTCGCTCGCCAGGCCATGCACCAGCAGCTCTTGGGGCCGCCCCGGGACTCGAACAGCCGCTCGAAGTCGGCCCAGCGTTCGGCGTCCACCTCGTGGAAGACCACCCGCTCCACGGCGGCGGCCAGGGATACGTCGTCGCCCTGACCGCTCTCCCTCCTGGGCATGCTCGCTCCTCCTCTCGGCCGGCCGCCCACGGCCACGGGCGGCCTTTGGGCCGCAGTATAGCACAGAGAGAGCGCTCCCCAGGACCGGATGCGGCGCCCTGCCGGCCCTCAGGCCGCTGGCGTGGCCGCGGCCCGCTGACGCATGCGGGCCAGGGGCAGACTGAGAAGGGCGCTCAGGGTACAGGCCAGGGCTAGGGCGTAGAACCCGGCATCGAAGGAGCCCGTGGAGTCCTTGATGGCCCCCAGGGCGTAGGCGAAGCTGAAGCTGCCCAGGTTGGCGAAGAAGTTGCCGTAACCGCTGGCCACGCCGGCCATCCGCGGCCCCAGCATCTCCAGGGGCAGGGAGAACAGTGGCCCGAAATACATCTGCATGAAAAAGCCGGTCAGAGCTATGAGGAGGACGAGGGCCGGCAGCCAATGCACGGAGGCCAGGCCAGCGTTGGCCACCGCCAGCGCCACGAGCGAGGCACCGATGATGCGCGTTGGGCTACGCAGCCGGTCCGACAGATACCCTCCCAGGAAGGGGGAGACGGCCGTCAGGCTGAAGGAAAGGGCCACCACCAGGCTGGCCGCTCGCAGTGAGAGGTCGTGCTCGTCCAGGAGGAAGGTGGGCAACCAGGTGGTCAGCCCCACCACCACCGACATGCGCACGTACTGGATGACGGCGATGACCCACATGATGGGGCTGGCGAAGAGGGTCAGGGCACGGGCGGGCTCACCTCTCTGGCGACCGCCCGGGTGCCCCTCTTCCCTGACGTAGCGGGCGAAGAGGGCCACGAACGCCAGGCCCATCAGGGCGAAGAGGGTGAAGACACGCCGCCAGCCCAGGGCATCCTCCAGGGCGGGGCCCACCAGGTTCAGGAGGACTATGGGCAGCGAGAAGCCCGCCGCCACGTACAGCCCCATGGCCGTGGCCCGACGCTCCGGCGGAAAGCGGCCGGTCATCAGGACCAGGCCGGGCGCGAAGAGGAGCGACCAGGCCACGCCCAGGGCCGCCTGGTTGGCCAGCGCCTGCCAGTAGCCCTGCACCAGCCCGAAGGTGAAGCTGAGGAGGCACACGCCTAGCGCCCCCGTCAGGAAGAGGCGCCGCGGGCCCAGACGGTCGGCCAGGTAGCCGGCCGGCATCTGGAGAAAGGCGTAGACCAGGGAGGCGGTGGCCGCCAGGGAGCCGCCCTGGCCGTAGGAGAGGCCCAACTCCTCCCGCACCCGCGGCAGGAAGAGGGCCAGCCCGCCGATGGTGAGCACCTGCAGGCTCAGGCAGAGGACGATGAGGGCCACCGTGAGCGTCCTGCCGCCGGCCAGGGTCACCGGCCGTCCCCTGAGGGTCCTCACGTCCTCCGCTCCCTGCGCGGGCCCGCCCGGTCCGTCGGCCATGGTGCAGCTCACCGGGGCTCGGCGGGGGCCAGGAGAGGCAGGCAACGCTCCAGCGCGCCCCGGTAGGTCTCCTCCGGCTCCACCGGGTTCACCATGAGGGCTACGAAGTCCGCTCCGGCCGCCCGGAAGGCGGCTATGCGCTCCCGGCAGCGCTCCGCCGGCCCCACCGCGCAGAACTCCTCTATGATCTCGTCGGTGATGTTGGCCAGGAGCGCCTCCTGGTCGCCCCGCAGGAAGGCGTCCCGCAGCACCCGCGCCTCCTCCTCGAAGCCGGCGGCCCGCAGCGCCCGGTTGTAGGCGGGCATCCCCACGAAGTAGGCCATGGCCAGGCGAGCCCGCTGTCGCGCCCGGGCCACGTCCTCCGAGAGGAAGACGTTGAGCCCCAGGTCCAGCTCCACCGTCGCCGGGTCGCGGCCGGCGCGGCGGGCCCCCCGCGCCACCGCCTCCCGTATCTCGTCCATGCGAGAGAGGGGCACCATGTTCAGCATCAGACCATCGGCTATCTCGCCCCCCAGCTCCGCCATGGCCGGGCCCACGGCGGCTATGTAAACGGGCACGGGATGCGTCGGCTGGCGGAACTGCACCCGACGCCCCTGGTAGGTCTGCAACGGCAGCTCCGGATAGACCGTCTCCCCGGCAAGGACACCCTTCACCTGGGCCACATAGCGGCGCATGTCCTCCAGGGGACGGCCCGGAGCCAGGCCCAGCCCCCGGTTGCGGGGCGGATGGCTGACCCCCAGCCCCAGGATGAACCTCCCGCCAGAGGCCTCGCTGATGGCGGTGGCCGCCAGGGCAGCGACGAAGGGATGGCGATAGTAGATGATGGCGACGAAGCTCCCCACCACCACCCGCCGCGTGTGGCAGGCGATGAGCATGTCGATGCTCAGGGTATCGGTCAGGGCCTCGTTGGTATAGACCCGCTCGTAGCCCAGCTCTTCGGCCCGTCGGGCCACCTCCGCCATCTCGGCGAAGGCGAGGTCCGGCACGTGGGTGAAGAGCACCACTCCGAGACGCTCCTCCATGGCGCTCCCTCGCTCCCTGTGTTCAGCCTATGATATGCGATGGTCCCCCGCCCGGGGCAAGCTCGGACTGCTCGCCGTGGCCATCACGCGAAGGGCGCCGAAAAAAAGGGGCGCCGGCCCAGCCGGACGATTGACAGCGGGGCGAACAGGGCGTACCGTAGAGACATAATGACTGACAGTCAGTCACAAGGCGAGGCCGAGCGCCCGCTGCGCCTCCTGGCCGAGGAGGGAAAGCGGCGGGCCCTCCTGGCGGCCGCCCGCCGCGTTTTCGCCCAGAAGGGGTATGACGAGGCCACCGTGGCCGATATAGTGGCGGCGGCGGGAGTGGCCCAGGGAACCTTCTACCTCTATTTCCCCTCCAAGAAGGCCATCGCCGTCGAGCTGGCCCAGGAGCACCAGCGGCAGATCCTGGCCACCGTCAGGGAGGCCTACGACCCTCAGGCCCCCTTCCCGGAGGTGGTAAGGGCCGTCATCGGGGCCGCCTTCGCCCTCTGTGGCCAGAGCCAGGACCTGCTACGCCTCCTCCGCTTCTCCTTGGACGCCGAGGCGGTGGTGGAGCTGGAGCGCGCTCAGGCCCTGCGGGCCGAGTTCGCCGCCCTGGTGGAGATCTTCCAGGAGAGAGTGGCCCGCGGAGACGTGCGCCCCCTGGACCCCTGGATGACGGTGCGTCTGGTGAGCTGGCTGGTCAGGGAGGCGGTGTACGAGTGCTACGTGGTGGACGAGGGCGCCCATCCCGAACGCTACGTGGAGGTGGTCGCGGACTTCATCGTCCACGCCCTGCAACGGAGAGAATGAGGCAGTTTTTTTGCCTGTTTCTGACTGAACGTCAGTCATAATCGCGGGGAGGGGAAGAGATGACGCTGAGGATCTCGACCGGTGGACTGGCCAGGGCCTCCGCCCGCCGGCCATGGACCGTCCTCGCCCTCTGGTTAGTGGTCCTCCTGCTGGCCGGCCTGTTGGCCGCCACAGCCCTGGACAGCGCCCTCACCAGTGAGGCCAGCTTCACCAACAGCCCCGAGTCCCAACGGGCCGAGGAGCTGTTGGAGGAGCGACTACGCGGCCCCCAGCCCGTCAACGAGATCGTCATCGTCCGCTCGCCCGATCGCACCGTGGACGACCCGGCCTTCCGCCAGTTCGTGGAGGGGCTCTTCCAGCGCCTGACCGCCCTCGGCCCCCAGGTGATTGCCACCGCTAGCAATTTCTACCTGACCGGTGACTCCACCCTCGTCTCCGCCGACCGCCACAGCACCATCGTCCCCCTGGTCATGGCCGGCAGCATCGAGGACGCCGAGCGCAACATCGGCCAGGTGCGGGAGATAGTCCGCGAGGCCAACGGTCAGGACGGCTTCAGCGTCCTCATCACCGGCAGCGCCAGCATCAGCGAGGACTTCAGCAAGGTGGCGGAGAGAGACCTGCGCACCGCCGAGGCCTTCGGCATACCCGTGGCCCTCCTCGTCCTCGTCCTGGTCTTCGGCGCCATCGCCGCCGCCTTCCTCCCTCTGGTCATCGCCGGCATCAGTATCGCCATCGCCATGGGGGCAGCGGCGCTGGTGGGCCAGCTCTTTGAGCTCACCTTCTTCGTCACCAACATGATCACCATGATCGGCCTGGCGGTGGGGATAGACTACTCCCTGTTCATCGTCTCCCGCTACCGCGAGGAGCGACGCCGCGGCCTCCCCCGCGAGGCGGCCATCGCGATGGCGGGCGCCACCGCCAGCCGCGCCGTTTTCATCAGCGGCCTGACGGTGGTCCTGGCCATGGCTGGGTTGCTCATAGTCCCTACCACCATATTCCGCAGCCTGGCCCTGGGTGCCATCCTGGTGGTGCTGGTCACCGTGGCGGCGGCCCTGACCCTCCTCCCGGCCGCGCTGGGCCTCCTGGGCGACCGTATCGACGCCCTGCGGATACCCTTCATCCAGCGCCGTTACCTGTCCCAGGAGGAGCGCTCCGGCGGAATGTGGGACCGCATAGCCCGGGCAGTAATGCGCCGGCCCGTCCTGAGCCTCCTGGTCTCGGCGGGGGCGCTGGTGGCCCTGACCGTCCCCTACTTCGATATCCACACCGGGGTGGCGGGCGTCAGCACCCTGCCCGACAGCTTCGAGTCAAAACAGGGGTTCATGGTGCTCCAGCAGGAGTTCTCGGCCGGGCTGGTCAGCCCGGTGGAGATCGTCATCGACGGGCCGGTGGCCTCGGAGCAGGTCCAGGCAGGGATACAGCGGCTGGAGGCCCTCATGGCCAGCAACCCCATCTTCGGTCCGCCCCATCTTGTGACGAACCAGACGGGCGACCTGGCCCTCCTCTCTGTCCCCGTGGCCGCCGAGTCCACCAGCGACGAGGCGATGGCGGCGGTGCGACTGCTCAGGGAGGAGTACGTCCCCCAGGCCTTCGCCGGCGTCCCCGCCCGGGTGCTGGTGGGCGGCAGCACCGCCCTCAACATGGACTTCTTTGATCTGGCGGAGACCTACACGCCCATCGTCTTCGCCTTCGTGCTGGGGCTCAGCTTCCTCCTCCTGCTGCTGGTCTTCCGCTCCCTGGTCATACCGGTGAAGGCCGTCATCATGAACCTGCTCTCGGTGGGAGCAGCCTACGGGCTGGTAGTGCTGGTGACCCAGAAGGGGGTGGGGGCGGGGCTCTTGGGCTTTCAGCAGGTGGACACGGTGGAGGCCTGGATCCCCATCTTCCTCTTCACCGTCCTCTTCGGCCTCTCCATGGACTATCACGTCTTCCTGCTCAGCCGCATCAGGGAGCGCTTCGACGAGACCGGGAACAACACGGAGGCGGTGGCCTTCGGCCTGCGCTCCACGGGCCGGCTGATAACGGGGGCCGCCCTCATCATGGTGGTGGTCTTCGCTGGCTTCGCCGCCGGAGAGCTGGTGATGTTCCAGCAGCTCGGCTTCGGGGCGGCGGTGGCGGTGCTGCTGGACGCCACGGTGGTCCGCTCCGTCCTGGTGCCGGCCAGCATGCAACTGCTGGGGCGCTGGAACTGGTACCTGCCCCGCTGGCTCTCCTGGCTGCCCGATCTCTCCGCCGAGGGGCCGGCGCTGCAGCCAGCGCAGGTCTACGATGGCCCCACTGGCAGGGGCGCCTAGGGCGGGGGCGGCTCCCCCCAGCCTCCGCCACCTGGCGTCTCCAGCACCAGCTGGTCGCCGGGGGAGAGCTGGAACTGGCCCTTGCCGGGTAGCTCCACCGTCTCTCCGCTGGCGCGCCGTAGCAGGTTGCGCCCCCGCTGGCCCGGTCCCCCGCCCTGGAGGCCCCAGGGCGGTAGCCGACGCCGCTCGGTGACGATGGTGACGACGGCGGGGGCCAGGAACTCCCACGTCCGCACTATGCCATCTCCCCCGCGGTGGCGGCCGAGGCCGCCGGAGCCCCGCCGCACGCGGTACTCACTGACCCGGAAGGGGTAGGCCAGCTCCAGGGCCTCCACCGGGGTGTTCATGGTGTTGGTCATGTGGGTGTGGACGGCCGAGAGGCCCGGTCCCAGCGGCCCCGCTCCGGCGCCGCCCCCTACCGTCTCGTAGTAGGCGAAGGGGCGGCCGCGGTAGGGGTCCCAGCCGCCCAGAGCGACGTTGTTCATGGTGCCCTGGCTGGCCGCGGGCACCAGCTCGGGCAGGGCCTGG
This sequence comes from bacterium HR25, assembly GCA_002898615.1. The sequence goes on from BEIB01000002.1 coordinate 38,601, forward strand.
GCCAGCGCCCCCAGCACCACGTCCACGATGCGCTGAGAGGTCTCCACGTTCCCGGCCGATACCGCCCGCGGCGGGCGGACGTTGACCAGCGTCCCCTCCGGCAGGGTGAGGGAGACGGGGCGGAAGCAGCCCTCGTTGGCGGGGACGGACTCCTCCAGGAGGCAGCGTACCACATAGTAGACGGCGGAGCGGGTGACGGCGGCCACGGCGTTGATGGAGGAGGGACGCTCCGCCGCCGTCCCCGTGAAGTCGCAGTGGAGGGAATCGCCCCGCACGGAGACCCGCACCCGGATGGGGAGGGGCTCGTCGGTCACGCCGTCGTCGTCCAGACAGTCCTCGAACTGGTAGTCGCCGTCCGGGATGCGGGCGATGGCCGCCCGCGTCATACGCTCGGCATAGTCCTGGAGGGCGGCCATCAGGAGCCAGGCGCGCCGCAGGCCGTAGCGCTGGCATATCTCCTGCAGGCGGGCCTCGCCGATGCGCTGGGCCGCCATCTGGGCGTCCAGGTCCCCCTGGCGCTCCTCGGGGGTGCGGACGTTGCGCAGGAGGAGGGACAGCACGCCCCGGTTCAGGCGCCCCCCTTCGCACAGCTTCAGGGGCGGGATGATGACCCCCTCCTGCCACAGCTCCTGGGCCAGGGGCATGGAGCCCGGGGCCATCCCCCCCACGTCGGCGTGGTGGGCCCGGGAGGCGACGAAGCCGGCCAGCCGCCGCCCCACGAAGACGGGGGAGACCATGGTGATGTCCGGCAGGTGGGTGCCGCCCAGGTAGGGATCGTTCAGGATGACCACGTCGCCGGGGCGGAAGGGGGCCAGTGGAAGGGCGGCGGCCACGGCGGTGGGCATGGCCCCCAGGTGGACCGGTATGTGGGCCGCCTGGGCCACCAGCCGCCCCTGGGGATCGAACACCGCGCAGGAGTAGTCCCGTCGCTCCTTGATGTTGGGCGAGAGGGCGGTGCGCCCCAGTGCCACCCCCATCTCCTCCGCCACCGAGGCGAAGAGGGAGGCGGCTATGGAGAGCTCCGCCGGATCTATCCGAGCCACGGGCGCGGGCAGGCCCCTCCAGACGCTATCACCAGTATATTACGCCGCCCCGCCAGCCCGCCCGGCGTGAAGCTGGCAAGGCGAGGACAGCCGTGCCACAATACATGACGGAGTCCCCCTCTCGAGGTGGAAGCGATGGCGCAGCGAACCGTCCCCGTCCCGGAATACGAGATGGCGGAAAGGGTGGAGCTGGACCCCAGGCGCTCCGCCCTGGTCATCGTCGACATGCAGAACGATTTCGTCAAGGAGGAGGGCAAGCTGGTGGTGCCCACCGCCCAGGCGACGGTGCCGGCCATCCGCCGCCTGCTGGAGAGCGCCCGCGACAGGGGCGCCATGGTGGCCTACACCCAGGACACCCACCTGCCCGGCGACCCTGAGTTCCCCATCTGGGGGGAGCACTGCCTGCTGGGCTCCTGGGGCTGGGAGATCATCGACGAGCTGAGGCCGGAGCCGGGCGAGCTGGTCATCGAGAAGCGGCGCTACGATGGCTTCTACGGCACCAACCTGGAATACGACCTGCGGGTGCGGGGCATCGATACTCTGGTCATCGTGGGAACGGTGGCCAACATCTGCGTCCTGCACACGGCGGGAAGCGCTGCCCTCCGCTGGTTCAACGTCGTCCTGGCCCGGGATGGCATCTCCGCCCTCAGCGACTTCGATATGGAGGCGACGCTGCGCCAAGTCCACTTCCTCTACCGGGGGATCATCACCACCAGCGACGCCGTGACCTTCAAGGGCTAGCCTTTCCTCAGCGGGGCTCCAGCAGCAAGTTGCCCCAGGCGTCCACCCGCGCCTCCCACCCCGGCGGCACCGCCGTGGTGGCGTCCATCTGGACCACCACGGCCGGCCCCCGCAGCCGGTTGCCCGCCCGCAGCCGCTCCCGCAGGTAGACAGAGGCCATCAGGGGACGCCCGAACCAGACCTCTCGCTGGCCCAGGAGGGCGGGGGAAGGATCGGGGCCGGCTTCGGGTAGCTGCGGCATCCGCAGGTCGGCGCCGGGTAGGAGAAGGCGGAGGCGCAGGTTCACCACCTGGACCGGGCGCTCCGGAGCGCTGTGCCCGTAGCGCTCCCGGTGCAGGGCGTGGAAGCGGGGCAGGAAGCTGGTGGGGGCGGTGTCCTCCAGGGAAATGGGAAGCTCGTAGGACTGGCCCAGGTAGCGCAGGTCCAGGAAACGCTCCCTCTCCAGCCCCTCCGTGGGAAGCCCCTCCTCTCGCAGCTCGGCCAGGCCCTGCTCCTCCAGCTCCCGGAAGCGGGACTCCAGCAGGCGGGACGCCTCCTCCCAGGAGGGGCCGCCCTCCGGAGAGAGGAGGAGCATGGCAGCCGCCCGCACCTCCTTGCCGGGCCGGGCCACCACCATCCCCAGGGCAGAGAGGACGCCCGGGTAGCGGGGCACCAGCACCCGCGGTATGCGCAGCGCCTGGGCCAGCTCGCAGGCGTGGAGGGGGCCAGCGCCGCCGAAGGCCACCAGGGTGAAGGACCTCGGGTCATACCCTCGCTCCACCGAGACGATGCGCAGTGCCCGCTCCATATTGGCGTTGGTCACCCGCACCACGGCGGCCGCCGCCTCCGTCGTCCCGCCGAAGGCGCTGGCCAGGGCGGCCAGCGCCTCCCGGGAGCGCTCCGGGTAGATGGTCATGCGCCCTCCCAGGAAGTGCTCAGGCAGGATGCGCCCCAGGACTACCTGGGCATCGGTCACGGTGGGGGAGAGGGAGCGACCGTAGCAGGCGGGGCCGGGGTCGGCGCCAGCGCTCTCCGGCCCCACCCTGAGGGCTCCGCCCTCGTCCAGGCGGGCCAGGGAGCCGCCACCAGCGCCCACGCTCACCACGTCCACCGTGGCCCCCCGCACCGGCAGCTCGCCCACCAGCGCCTCGTCCCGCTCCGGGACACGACCGGGGCAGAGGGCGACATCAGTAGAGGTGCCGCCCATGTCCAGGGTGATGATGTGATCCAGGCCGGCCTGTCGGGCTGTCCAGAAGGCGCCCACCACGCCACCTGCTGGCCCGGAGAGCACCGTCCGGACGGCCAGGCGGCCCGCCGCCCTGGGGCTCATGACGCCGCCGCTGGAGCCCATGACGGTGAGACGCTCCACCCCCCGCTCCGACAGCCCGGCGGCCAGCCGCTCCAGATAGCGGGCCATCACCGGCGAGAGGTAGGCGTTGACGACAGTGGTCACCGTCCGCTCGTACTCGCGGTGCTCCGGCAGCACCTCGAAGGAAGGGGAGACGAAGAGCCCCCGCCGCCGGGCAGCCTCCGCCACCAGCCGCTCATGGGCCGGGTTGAGGAAGGAGAAGAGGAAACAGATGGCCAGGGACTGGGCGCCCAGCCGCAGCGCCTGCTCCGCCAGCGCCTCCGCCTCCTCGGCATCCAGGGGCCGAAGGGGCTGGCCGGTGGCGTCCAGCCGCTCGTCCGCCTCCAGCCGCCAGTCGTCGGGCACCAGGGGGGGCGGACGCCGTGGGTGGAGGTCGTAGAGCTTAGGCCGCGTCTGCCGGCCGATAACCAGCACATCGGCGAAGCCGCGGGTGGTGACCAAGGCTGTGGGCGCCCCCTTGCGCTCGATCAGGGCGTTGGTGGCTATGGTGCTCCCGTGGACAACGGCCCCCGGCCGCGCCCCGGCCTCCTCCAGGCCCAGCAGCACTCCCTGGGCCGGGTCGGGAGGTGTGGTCGGCCGCTTGTAGAGGGTGAGGTGCCCGTCCTCCCATAGGAGGAAGTCGGTGAAGGTGCCACCGACATCGACGCCCAGGACGCTCCTCATGCCTTCATTTTATGCGCCGTTCGGGCTGGCAGCCGCAAGGGGAGGCCGTCCGGCGGTTCCTGGCAAGTCTCTCCTGTGCTACCCTTAAGAGAGTGCGCCTGAGTCAACCTGGCGCTCAGTGAGGTGGCTATGGGTAGCATCATCGACCTGCACGTGCACACCACCATCGGCTCCTGGGACTCCATGATCTCCCCCCAGCGCCTGGCCGATGCCGCTCATCGCGTCGGCCTCACCGGCATGGCCCTGAGCGAGCACGTCAACTACTGGCCCGCCGAGACGCTGCAGCAGTTCCGCGAGGAGACGGGGCTGGCGGCCATGGCCGCCCGCGAGTGGTCCACCGATATGGGCCACATCATCTCCGTGGGGCTGAGCCCGGAGGTGGCTGGCATCCGCACCGCCAGGGACCTGCACGAGGCCGCTCGCGCTTACGGGGCCTTCCTCATCCTGGCCCACCCCTTCCGCTACTTCCCCGGCCCCTCCAGCCTCCTCTTCGGCCACGTCCCCAACGCGCGGGAGCTGTCCATAGAGGAGCTGGCCAAGCACCCGGTGTTCGAGCTGGTGGATGCCATAGAGGTGCTGAACGGCGGCTGCCTGGAGGGGGAGAACCGGCTGGCCCTGGAGGTGGCCCGCTACCTGGGGAAGCCGGTGGTGGCGGGGAGCGACGCCCACGCCCCCATGGAGGTGGGGCTCTACGCTACCCTCTTCGACGTCGAGGTGCGCAGCCTAGAGGATCTGCTGGAGGCGCTACGGGCAGGCCGCTTCCGCCCCGCCCGCCGCCAGGACGGCGTCTTCGTCCCCATCACGGAGTAGGCCCCCGCCCCTGGCCGTGCCCTCCCGGGGCGAGCAGGCCCCGGCGCGCGGCGACGCCTATGGCCGGACGGCTATCTTCAGCACCCCCTGCTCCTTGCTGCGGAACATCTCATAGCCGCGCTGGATCTCCCTCAGGCCGATGGCGTGGGTGAAGAGGGGCGTCAGGTCTATGTTCCCGTGCCGGATGAGGGAGAAGAGGTGCTCCAGCCGCTCCCAGCCGGAGGGGCACAGAGTGGTGACGATGCGTCGGTGCAGGAAGGAGGCCACCGTGGTGGGCATGGTCAGCTGGGGATAGAGACCGTAGACGCCCACGCTGGAGACGGTGCCGCCCCGCCGGACCACCCGTGTCGCCGCCTCAAAGGTGGCCTGGGTGCCCACCGCCTCCACCGCCACGTCCACGCCGCGGCCGTCCGTCAGGGCGCGGATCTCCGACACCGGGTCTTGCTCCCGGGGGTCGATGACCACGTTGGCGCCCAGCCGCTTGGCCATCTCCTTGCGCTCCGGCACGGACTCGACGGCGATGATGAGGCCAGCACCCCGCGCCCGGGCACCGGCCGTGGCGCACAGCCCCACCGGCCCCTGGGCGAAGATGGCGACCGAATCGCCGAAGCCCAGCCCCGCCCGCTCAATGGCGCCGAAGCCGGTGGACATGATATCGGTGGCCAGGATGGCCATCTCGTCACTCACGCCGTCCGGCACGTGGGTGGCGTTGACATCGGCGTTGGGGACTATATAGTACTCGGCCTGGCAGCCGAAGAGAGGGCGCCCGCCGCCGCTACAGATGCTGATCTCGCCCCGCAGGCACTCCTGACAGCGACCGCAGCCCCAGAGGCAGGAGGCGGCTATGCGGTCGCCCGGCTTGAAGCGGGTGACCCCGGGCCCCACCTCTTCCACGATGCCCACGCCCTCGTGCCCCATGGGCAGCCCCTGGGGGGTGAGAACGCCCTTGTACATCTTCCCCATGACCTCGTTGGGAAACTCGTCCAAGAAGTGCATATCGGAGCCGCAGATGGTGGCCAGGGTCGTCCGCACCAGCACCTCGCCCGGCCCGGGGGTGGGCCGCGGGACCTCCACCAGCTCTACCTTGCCCAGGTCGGTCTTGATACACGCCAGCACGGCAGCCTCCCGCAGAGCTAGAATCTGAGGCCATATCACCACAGGCCGCCGGGGGAAGTCAAGGCAGCCTAGCGCAGGAGCCTCAGCACCACGTTGATGACGATGGTGAGCACCAGGCTGATGAGGAGGGACGTGGCCAGAGGGAAGAAGAAGGTGAAGTTGTCACGCTGGACGAGGATATCGCCGGGGAGGCGGCCCAGGAAGGGAATGCGTCCCACCAGGAGCAGGAGCCCCCCCAGCAGGGCGATGCCCAGCCCCAGCACCACGAGCAGCTTGCCCAGGCTCTCCAGCGCCATTCCAAAGACTATTTTAGCCCGGGCGGCGACAGTCCGCCCGCCGCCCGTGAAAGCAGGCAGCCCCGGCCACCCGGGGGAGGGGGGAGATGGCCAGGGCTGCCTGTTGGAGATGTCTGCGTCCAGGCCCGGGCGCCACCAGCCCTGCGCCCGAAGGCGGCCCCAATCTTAAAACGATGCTGAATGCACTGTCAAGAGGTGGGCATAAAGTGTCTAGAAGGCCCTTACGGGCCATAAGAGGGGCACATCATCCCTCAGAGGGCCTCATCCCGTCCAGGGCTGGGCGACGAGGCAGGACGAGCGGCCCTGCCCCGGGCCCGCATTGACGGCGCCGGGGGAGGGTGCTAGGATAGGTTCGGTGGCCCCTACGCCTGTGGCGTCGGGGCGCTTTTATGGTGGACGTGGCCAAGGGGTCAAGGCGCCAGGCTGTGGCCCTGGAGATCGAGGGTTCGAATCCCTCCGTCCACCCCACCCTCTGACCGAGAGCGCACCGTTTGCTCCATCGACGCCCCGGGGGCCCTTCTCCTCATCGCTGCTCCCGAGAAATGCAGCCAGGCGTCGTCCGGGCGCTGTCGAAAGCCCTCACGGCCGTCGGATGAGGCAGGTCACGGCATTTTAGCCAGGGCACACTGCCAGCCACGCCCCGTCGCCCGCCTGACCGACCGTAATCGACCGTGGCCCGGCGCGTAAAAATCACGTGAGGCGGGTCACCAGGAGACTGCCGGCACCTAGCAGCAACAGAAAGCCCATCACATCCGTGAACGTAGTCAGCCAGATAGAGGAGGCCAGCGCCGGGTCTATCCTCAACGCCCGCAGCCCCAGGGGAATAGTAGCCCCCACTATGCCAGCCACCACGACATTCCCCTGCATCGCCAGATAGACCACCCCGGACAGCCAGGGGTTCTGGTACAGGGCGAAGGCCAGCCCCGCCGCCAGGACGCCGGCCAGACAGCCATGGACCAGCCCGAAGCGCACCTCCTTGAAGACGATGCGCGCCACATCGGCCGGGGTGACCTCCCCCAGGGCCAGGGAGCGGACAACGACGGTGGCCGCCTGGGTGCCCGTATTCCCCCCGTGGCCGGCGATGATGGGCATGAAGACCGCCAGGGTGGCCGCCCGGGCTATCGTCCCCTCGAAGAGGCTCACCGTGAAGCCCGAGAGAAAGGCCGTGAGCAGGTTCACCAGCAGATGAGGGATGCGGTTGCGCAGCGATTCACGCAGGGGACTGAGGGCCCACTCCCGCACGCCCACGCCGGCCAGGCGGTAGATGTCCTCCGTGGCCTCCTCCTCGATGACGTCTATCACGTCGTCCACGGTGACGATGCCCAGGAGGACGCCCTGCTTGTCCACCACCGGGAGGGCCCGCAGGCGGTAGTGCTGGAGCAGGCGGGCCGTCTCCTCCTGGTCCGTCTCGGGGGCCACGGTGATGGCATCCCGGGTCATCAGCTCGGCGATGGGGGTGCTGGGGTCGGCGATGATGAGCTGACGGAGGTTGACCACCCCCTGCAGGCGGTTCGTCTCGTCCAGGACGTAGAGGTAATAGCCCTCCTCGGCGGCGGGGCGACGCAGCCGCAGGAAATTGATCGCCTCACGGGCCGTCATCTCCGGGTGGAGGGCTATGTAGCCCCGGGTCATGATGCCGCCCGCTGTCTCCTCCTCGTGCTGGAGGAGGGGAGTGACGTTGGCAGCGGTGGTCATGTTCGCCAGGACGCGGGCGGCATCGGCAGGGGGGAGGGAGCGGATGACGTCGGCTGCCTCGTCGGTCTCCATGTGGTCCAGGACGCGGGCCAGCGTCTCCCTGGGCATGCGGCGGATGAGCTCCTCCCGGTCCTCGTCGTCTAGGTGCTGGAGGAAACGGGCCAGCCCCTCCGCCGAGAGGAGGGCCAGGAAGGTCTCGCGGCGGGCCGGATCGAGGCGCTCCCAGAGGTCCACCTGGTCAGCGGGGTGGACGCTGGCGATGAGGGACGCGATCTCCCCCACGTCGGTGGAGTTGCTGGAGAGCTTCTCCTCCACCTCCTGGATGATGCCAGCGACGTCCTGTTCGGGCACCATGATGTCCGATGGTCGTTCCCGAAGGGCTCCAGCTTCTATTTCATCATGAAGCTGGGCCGCCCACAACGCGGCGGCCGGAAGCTAGGCCTTACGAGGCCAGCGCCGCCATGCTAGACTAGGTCAATGGGGGATCCTGCTCGCCCCCGTAGCTCAACTGGACAGAGCGCCTGGCTTCGGACCAGGAGGCTGCGGGTTCGAGTCCTGCCGGGGGCGCCAGAGGCCCTTGCTATCTGTGAACTTGCAGGGCCAAAATACCGGGTAGGAGCAGCCAACGCCCGGCGAAGGTGGTGACGATGACCGAGGTAGTGGCTGTCAGCATAGGCCTCGGTATCCTGTACGTGATCCTGATCGCCGTGATGGTCGCTATCGTCCTGATCGAGGAGAGGACACACTAGGCCAGCCAGGCCACGAGCCCCCCTATCGCCAGCGATACGATGATAACGATCAGGACGAACCAGAGCACCAGCAGTCCTTTCAGCTCCTCCATTCGCCTCGCCTCCAGACGGTTCTCGCCCCCTAGGTGTGAGTGGCCAGGGCGCCCTAGGTCTGTCCCAGGGCGCCCTTCATCTCCAGCCAGGCCTTGCGGGCCTCCTCCACAGAGCCCTCCTCCTCGATGGTGGAGATGTCGCCCGGGTCGGTGTCCAGCACCACCGCCTTCAGCACCCGTCGCATGATCTTGCCGCTGCGGGTCTTGGGCAACATGTTGACGATGTTCAGGTCACCGATGACGGCCACGGGCCCCAGCTCCCGCCGCACCGTCTCCAGCAGCTCCTGCCGGAGCTGGTCCGAGGGCTGCTGGCCCTGCTTGAGGACGACGAAGGCGGAGATGACCTCGCCCCGCACCGGGTCGGGGCGGCCGGTGACGCCGGCCTCGGCCACCGCTGGGTGCTTCAGGAAGGCGGTCTCCACCTCGATGGTGCCGATGCGGTGGGCCGCTATCTTGATTATCTCGTCCGCCCGCCCGGCGAACCAGACGTAGCCGTCCTCGTCTATCTGGGCAGAGTCGCCGGTGAAGTAGACGCCAGGAATGCGCTCCCAGTAGTCCCGGCCGTAGCGCTCCGGCTCCCCCCAGAGCGTGGGCGTCAGGCTGGGGAAAGGGCGTTTGATGACCAGGATCCCCCGCTCGCCGGGGCCGCAGGGCTGGCCCTCCATGGTCATCACCCCCACCTCCATGCCTGGCAGGGGCGGGCCAGCGGAACCGGGCTTGATGGGCAGCAGGTCTATCCCGTAGGGGTTGCCGATGACCGGCCCCCCCGTCTCCGTCTGCCACCAGTGGTCGATGACGGGGACGCGGTCCTCCATCACCTTCTTCTGGAGCCACTCCCAGGCAGGGGCGTTCAGCACCTCGCCGGCGCAGAAGATGCGCTCGATGGACGAGAGGTCGAACCCTTTCACCGGCTCCTCGCCGTAGCGCATGAGGAGGCGCACCGCCGTGGGGGAGGTGAAGATGCCGGTGACGCCGAACTCCTGAACGATGCGCCACAGCGTCTCCGGGCCAGGGTGGTCCAGCGCCCCCTCGTAGAGGATGGTGGTGCAGCCGAAGAGCAGGGGAGCGTAGACGGAGTAGCTGTGCCCCACCGCCCAGCCCAGGTCGGAGGTGGCCCACCAGACGTCGGTGGGCTTCATGCCGAAGCACCATCGCCCGGCGCTGTAGATGCCCACCTGGTAGCCGCCGTGGACGTGGACAGCCAGTTTGGGCCGGGCGGTGGTGCCGGAGGTGGCCAGAATGTAGGCCGGCTCGTTGGCCTCCATCACCACGTAGCGGCCGTCGCCATCGCTGGCCCGCTTCAGGAAGTCGCTCCAGTAGAGGTCACGGTCCGGCACCATGGGCGGTGGGTCGGCCGTCCGCTGCCAGACGATGACGTGCTCCACGCTGTTGCCGCCCCGCTCCAGCGCCTGGTCCACAATCTCCTTCAGGCGCACCACGTTCCCCTTACGGTAGGTGACATCGGCGGTGAAGACGAGGCGAGAGCCGCTGGCCTCTATGCGGTCGGCCAGGGCGTTGGCGCCGAAGCCAGCGAAGACGATGGAGTGGATGGCGCCGATGCGCAGGGTGGCCAGCATCAGGATGACGGCCTCCGGGCTGTTGGGCATGTAGATGGTCAGGCGGTCGCCCTTCTGGAGGCCCATGGCCCGCAGGGCAGCGGCCACCCGCTCCACCTCCCGCTGGAGCTGGGCATAAGTGAAGACCTGCCTCTCGCCTCGCTCGTTGACGTAGACCAGAGCAGCATGGCCGCCCCAGCCCCTGGCCACGTGGTGGTCCACACAGTTATAGGCCATGTTGGTCTGGGCGCCCAGGAACCAGCGGAAGGTGGGGAAGTCCCACTGGAAGAGCTTGTCCCACTTGCGGAACCAGGGCAGGGCCTCGGCGGCCCGGCCCCAGAAGGCCTCCGGGTCGGCCTGGGCCTCCCGTTGCCAGCGGCGGACTACGGGACTCACCAGCTCCATGACGCACCCCCTCGATCCGACAGATCAGGCCGGCGGAGGCCGGGCCTAGCTCTCCAGGTGCTCGTACTGCTGCCGCAGCGACTGCACCACGGCCGGGTCCTGCAGGGTGGTGGTGTCACCCAGGGCGCGCCCCTCGGCGATGTCCCGCAGCAGGCGGCGCATGATCTTGCCGCTGCGGGTCTTGGGGAGCTCCGCCGTGAATATGATGCGGTCCGGCCGGGCGATAGGACCGATCTTCTTGGCCACGTGCTCCCGCAGCTCCTGCTCCAGCCCCTCCTTGGGGTTCACCCTCTCCTTGAGGGTGACGAAGGCCCACAGGGCCTGCCCCTTCACCTCGTCGCTGCGGCCGATGACAGCCGCCTCGGCCACTGCTTGGTGGTCCACCAGGGCGCTCTCCACCTCCATGGTGCCTATGCGGTGGCCGGCCACGTTCACCACATCGTCGATGCGGCCTACGATCCAGAAGTAGCCCTCCTCGTCCCGCTTGGCGCCGTCCCCCGTGAAGTAGATGCCCGGGAAGCGGCTCCAGTACTGCTGCACGTAGCGGTCGGGGTCGCCGTAGATGGTGCGCAGCATGGCCGGCCAGGGCTGCTTCAGCACCAGGTAGCCGCCAGCGCCCGGCGGCACGGAACGGCCCTGGTCGTCCACCACGTCCGCCTCGATGCCGGGGAAGGGGAAGGTGGCGGAGCCTGGCTTGCAGGTGGTGATGCCAGGGAGGGGCGTGATCATGATCATACCCGTCTCCGTCTGCCACCAGGTGTCCACCACTGGGCAGCGCCCGCCACCGATGTTCTGCCAGTACCAGACCCAGGCCTCGGGGTTGATGGGCTCGCCCACGCTGCCCAGGAGCCGCAGGCTGGAGAGGTCGTGGCGGCGGGGCCACTCCTCGCCCCAGCGCATGAAGGTGCGGATGGCCGTGGGGGCGGTGTAGAGGATGTTGACGTTGTGCCGCTCCACGATGGCCCACCAGCGGTCACGCTCCGGCCAGTCCGGGGAGCCCTCGTACATGACGGTGGTGGCGCCGCACAGGAGGGGGCCGTAGACCACGTAGCTGTGGCCCGTCACCCAGCCGATGTCGGCGGTGCACCAGTAGGTGTCCTCCTCCTTCAGGTCGAACACCCACTTGGTGGTGGCGTAGAGGCCCACCATGTAGCCCCCTGTGGTGTGGACGATCCCCTTGGGCTTGCCGGTGGTGCCGGAGGTGTAGAGGAGGTAGAGCACGTCCTCGGCGTCCATCTCCTCGGGCGGGCAGTGGGCGGGAGCGCTGGCCATCAGCTCGTGCCACCAGAGGTCGCGGCCCTCCTGCATGGGCACCTCCTGCCCGGTGCGCCGGAGGACTACCACCTTCTCAATGGTGGGACACTCCTTGAGGGCCTCATCGGCGTTCAGCTTCAGGGGAACGATGCTGCCCCGCCGCCAGCCGCCGTCGGCCGTCACCAGCACCTTGGCCTGGGCATCCTGGATGCGGTCCCGGAGGGCCTCCGAGCTGAAGCCGCCGAAGACGACGCTGTGGGGGGCGCCGATGCGGGCGCAGGCCAGCATGGCGATAGCAGCCTCCGGGACCATGGGCATGTAGATGGTGACGCGGTCGCCCCTCTTCACGCCCAGCGACTTCAGGACGTTGGCGAAGCGGCAGACCTCACGGTACAGGTCCCAGTAGGTGAGGGTGCGGGTATCGCCCGGCTCGCCCTCCCAGACGATGGCCGCCTTGTTCTTGCGAGCGGTCCCCAGGTGGCGGTCCAGGCAGTTGTAGGAGAGGTTGGTCTTCCCGCCTATGAACCATTTGGCCCAGGGTGGGTCCCACTCCAGTACCTTCTGCCAGCGCTGGAACCAGTGGAGCTGCTCCGCCCAGCGGGCCCAGAAACCCTCCCGGTCACGCCGGGCCTCTTCGTACACGCCGGGGTCCTTGATGTTGGCGCGCTCACGAAAATCGTCCGGCGGAGGGAAGACGCGGCCCTCCTGCAGCAGGGCCTCGATGGGGCTCTCCACGCGTCTCTCGACCATTCCCATCCCTCCCGGTCAGGTATCGGTGCACTGGAGATTATAACAACTGTAGCCGCGGGCTACATCTGCGCAGTTTTGCATCGGCCCCTGGCCCTGGGGCCTAAGAGGGCCAGCGGGGGACGAAGTACAGCCAGGCGCGGGCCAGGAACCAGCCTCCCATGCCGGCCAGCGCCAGGCCGCTCAGCGACAGCAGGAGGCGGTAGAAGGCCGTCCCCAGCAGACGCCGCCCGCCAGCGCTGAGGGAGGAGAGGAGGGCCAGCCAACCGAAATCGGTCAGGATGTGGGCCATGTAGAGGGTGGCCACGCCGGCCGCCCCCTGGGCCAGAGCGTCCCCCAGGAGCCGGGCACCCACAGTGCCCCACCAGGCCAGGAAGAAGGGGTTGGAGACGCTGACCAGCACTCCCGCCAGTAGCAGGCCAGCGATGCCCCGGCCCCGCGTCGCCGCGCCCTTCTCCAGCGATAGGGCCGGCCGGCGCAGACCGGCGAGCAGCGTCTGCCAGCCCAGCCAGAGGAGGAGCAGGCCCCCTGCCAGGGCGATCCCCGCCCCTACTGCCTCCCCCTGCAGCACCTCCCCCAGCCCAGAGACCAGGCCCACCACCACCGCCAGCTCCAGGGCGCTGTGCCCGGCGGCCAGCAGCGGCCCCGCCGCCGCCCCCCGGCCCACCCCCTCCCGCACTGCCATGGTGCTCAGGGGGCCCGGGCTGAGGGCGCCGCTCAGACTGACGAGGAAGGTCTGCCCGAAGACGGCAGCCAGGCCAGCCAGGGACACTTCGCCATCCACGGTAGAGCGCAGCGGCCTCGCCCATAGTAGCAGATGCCCGCGCTGGGGACAGGTCGCCGGTTGAGATGCGAAGAGATTTAGCTAAAATTAGAAGCATCTCAAAACAGGAGGCCGGGAGCATGGACTGGCGCGCCATGATCGCCGACAAGCTGATGAGCCCCCAGGAGGCTGTCTCGGTGATAAAGCCGGGGGACACGGTGATGGTGGCCCCCTTCATCAGCACTCCCATGGACCTGTGCGCCGCCCTCTATGAGCGGCGTCATCAGGTGAAGAAGATACGCATAGACCACCCGGCGACCATCTTCCCCTGGGTCCGTCCCGAGGAGGAAGACTGGTGCGAACTGCACGACAACTACGGCACCCCCGCCAACCGCGACATGATCAATGCCGGCCGTGTGGAGTACCTGCCCATCGCCGTCTGGCGAGACGACGAGTTCCCGGCCGGCTACACCAGCCACCCCGATGTCTTCCTGGTGGCCGTCTCCCCGCCCGACCGTCACGGCTACTGCAGCTTCGGCACCGGCCTCTGGCTCTCCAGACGCATCGCCCTCAACGCCAAGCTAGTCATCGCCGAGGTGCATGAGGAGTTCATCCGCACAGGGGGCGACAACTACATCCACATCTCCCAGATAGACCGCTTCTGCGAGGCCTCCGGCCCCCTGCCGCCCCCTCCCCTGCCGCCCCGCAGCGAGGAGGAGGTGGCCGTCACCGAGGTCATCTGCAGCCTCGTCGCCTCAGAGATCATCAAGGACAGGGACACCGTCCAGATAGGCATCGGCACGGTATCTTCGGCCCTGGGACTGTACCTGGGTGAGAAGCACGACCTGGGGATACAGACGGAGATCATCACGGGCGGGGTGCCGACGCTGGTGGAGCGGGGAGTGGTGACGGGGCGCTACAAGACGGTGCACCCTGGGAAGGTGGTGGGGAGCGCCTGCGTCTTCCTGCCCCCGGAGGAGCTGGCCATCATGGACGGCAAC
>BEIB01000003.1 GCA_002898615.1 bacterium HR25
GGTGGGGGCCGTGTCCAACAGACTGTGGCGTGAGGTCGAGGAGATCCTGGAGCGTTCGGAGCGTCTACCCCGCAGGGCCTGGCGATGGCGTCGTCTCCTGAGAGGCCTGACCGCGCTGAGGCCGGGCCTCTTCTTCTCCCTGCCCCGTATCAGCATGGGGCAGCTCCTCCTGGCGTCACTGGTCATCATCGTCATCGGCTACGTGCTGGGAAGCAGCAACGACGGGCTGGGCCGCGCCCTGGTGCTGGCCGGCCTGGGCGTCTTCGTTCTGGCCTTCGTCCTCTCCCTCCGCCGCCCTCTAGGGCCGCCGGAGAGCCGCTGGCGGGGCCGCCCCGTGGGGCTGCGGCGTCGCCACATGGGTGAGCGCATACGCTCCTGGCTGGGCCGCTGGCGGCCTCGTCACTAGGGCCGGCCGCCTTGTCCCTGGTGGCTCCGGCTGCTAGGATGCAGGAGGTATGGGACGCTGGCGGCGCTGGGGCCTCCCCCTCACGGGCGTCCTCGTCGTAGCCGCCCTCGCCCTGCTGGCCTGCGGCGGCCAGGGCGGTCGGGAAGAGGGGACGCCGGTGGTGGCCAGCCTCACCGATCCCCGTACCGTGCCCACGGCCACCCCCTGGCAGAGGCCGCCGGAGGTGATCTGGCTGGAGGAGGGCGCGCCCTCCGGCGCCCCGGGCGCCGGCCCCGGAAGCTGTGGCGAGATCTATGTAGTGCAGTCGGGGGACATCCTGGTGAGGATCGCCGAGCGGTGCGGGGTCAGCCTGGACGAGTTGCTGCGGGCCAACCCGGGCATAGACCCGCGGGCGCTGCACGTGGGGCAGCGCATCAGGATCCCCCGCTGAGCCGAGGGGTACAGCTCCGCGTTGCGCCTGGGCGTGTGGTGTGCTAGCATCGGCGCCGAAGGCCCACCACTGGCCCCAATTCCGACCGGACAGAGAGGTCATGACCATCGAAAGAAAGATCTCTGACAAGCTGGAGGAGTTGCAGCGCCTCAAGGAGCTGTCCCGTCAGGGCGGCGGCCCGGAGAGGATAGAGGCCCAGCACGCCCGCGGCAAGCTGACGGCACGAGAACGCCTCAACATTCTGCTGGACGAGGGCAGCTTTGAGGAGCTGGACTCCCTGGTGCTCCACCGCTCCCACGAGTTCGGCTTGGACAAGCAGCGCTACTACGGGGACGCCGTGGTCACCGGCTACGGTACCATCGACGGCCGGCCGGTCTACGTCTTCGCCCAGGACTTCACCGTGCTGGGTGGCTCCCTTTCGGAGGCAGTGGGGGAGAAGATCTGCAAGGTGATGGACCTGGCCATGAAGAACGGCGCCCCCATCATCGGCATCAACGACTCCGGCGGCGCCCGCATCCAGGAAGGGGTCGTCTCCCTCCGGGGCTACGGCGATATCTTCCTGCGGAACACCCTCGCCTCCGGCGTCATCCCCCAGGTCTCCGTCATCATGGGGCCCTGCGCTGGCGGCGCCGTCTACTCCCCGGCCCTCACGGACTTCGTCTTCATGACCAGCACCGCCTACATGTACATCACCGGGCCGGACGTGGTGCGGGCCGTCACTCAGGAGGAGGTCACTCACGAGCAGTTGGGCGGCCCCCAGGTGCACGCCACCAAGAGCGGCGTCGCCCACTTCATCGTGGACGGGGAGGAGGCCTGCCTCCAGGAGGTGCGGCGGCTCCTCTCCTTCCTCCCCTCCAACAACATGGAAGACCCGCCCTACCAGCCCCCCACCGATGACCCCAACCGCCTCTGTGACGACCTGCTGGAGATCGTCCCCGCTGAGAGCACCAGGCCCTACGATATGCACGAGGTCATCTACCGCATCGTCGACGACGGCGACTTCATGGAGGTGCACCCCTACTGGGGGGCCAGCGTGGTGGTGGGCTTCGCCCGTATGAACGGTCACGTGGTGGGGATAGTGGGCAACAACCCGGCCGCCCTGGCGGGGGTCCTGGACATAGACTCCTCCCGCAAGGCGGCCCGCTTCGTCCGCTTCTGTGACGCCTTCAACATCCCCATCGTCACCCTGGTGGACGTGCCGGGCTACCTCCCGGGGACGGACCAGGAGTACGGGGGCATCATCGTCCACGGCGCCAAGCTCCTCTACGCCTACTCCGAGGCCACCGTGCCCAAGGTGACCTGCATCGTCCGCAAGGCGTACGGCGGCGCCTACCTGGTCATGGGCTCCAAGCACCTGCGGGCCGACATCAACTACGCCTGGCCCACGGCCGAGATCGCCGTCATGGGGCCGGAGGGGGCCGTCAACATCGTCTTCCGGCGGGAGATCGAGCAGGCGGCCGACCCGGAGGCCCGGCGGCGGGAGCTCATCGAGGAGTACAGACAGCGCTTCGCCAACCCTTACATCGCCGCCTCCCGGGGCTTCATTGATGACGTCATCGACCCGCGAGAGACGCGGGTCAAGATCATCAAGGCCCTGGAGATGCTCAAGAACAAGACGGACACCAACCCGCCCAAGAAGCACGGCAACATACCGCTGTAGACGGGAGCCAGCCTATGGGCGTGCGCATCACCGACACGACCTTGCGTGATGCTCACCAGTCCCTCCTGGCTACCCGTATGCGCACCGAGGACATGCTCCCCATCGCCCCCCTCATGGACGAGGTGGGCTTCCACAGCGTCGAGGTCTGGGGCGGCGCCACCTTCGACACCTGCCTCCGCTTCCTGCGGGAAGACCCCTGGGAGCGACTGCGGGAGCTCAAGAAGCGCTTCCGCCGCACGCCCCTGCAGATGCTGCTGCGGGGCCAGAACGTGGTGGGCTACCGCCACTACGCCGACGACGTGGTGGAGAAGTTCGTGGAGCTGGCCGTCCGCAACGGGATGGACATCTTCCGCATCTTCGACGCCGTCAACGACCTCCGCAACCTGGAGACGGCGGTA
Source organism: bacterium HR25 (assembly GCA_002898615.1). The sequence continues at coordinate 2,895 of BEIB01000003.1, forward strand.
CGGGCGGCCAAGCGCTGCGGCGCCCACGTCCAGGGCACCATCTGCTACACCATCAGCCCCGTCCATACCCTGGACATGTACGCCCGCCTGGCCAGGGAGCTGGTGGAGATGGGCTCCGATTCCATCTGCATCAAGGACATGGCGGGCATCCTCCACCCTTACGACGCCTACGAGCTGGTCCGCCGCCTCAAGGAGACGGTGAATGTCCCCGTCCAGCTCCACTGTCATTCCACGGGGGGCATGGCCCCCATGGCCCAGCTCAAGGCCATAGAGGCCGGCGTGGACGTGGTAGACTGCGCCATCTCCAGCCTCTCCCTGGGCACCTCCCAGCCGCCCTGCGAGTCCCTGGTAGCTACCCTCAAGGACACCCCCTATGACACCGGCCTCGACCTGGAGCTCCTCTCCCGCATCGCCGACTACTTCGCCGAGGTGCGACGCAAGTACGCCGCCTTCGAGGGCGAGGTGATGGTGGACACGGGGGTGCTCGTCCACCAGGTGCCCGGGGGAATGATATCCAACCTCCTCTCCCAGCTCCGGGAGCTGGGCGCCGCCGACAAGCTGAAAGAGGTGCTGGCGGAGATACCGCGCGTGCGGGCGGACCTGGGCTACCCGCCCCTGGTCACCCCCACCAGCCAGATAGTGGGGACGCAGGCCGTCCTCAACGTCCTCACCGGTGAGCGCTACCGGCAGGTGACACGGGAGACGCGGGCCTACGTCCAGGGCTACTACGGCGCCCCGCCCGCCCCCATAGACCCTGAGGTGAAGCGCAAGATCCTGGGCAAGTCCCAGGAGATAGCGGGCCGCCCCGCCGACCAGCTCTCGCCGGAGCTGGAGCGGGCGCGCCAGGAGATAGGAGACCTGGCCCGCAGCGAAGAGGATCTTCTCTCCTACGTCCTCTTCCCCCAGGTGGCCCGGGAGTTCCTGGAGTGGCGGGCACGCGGGGGCGGCCTGGAGCGAGAGGTAGCCGTGGCCATCGCCGTCGCCCTCTCCCAGGACGGGGCGACCGCCCCCCCGCCGGCCCCCCAGCCGGCTGAGCAGCCTTCCCCCTGGAAGCTGAGCGGTCGCACTCGCCTCGTGCGGCGCATGAGTGTCCGATGAAGCTCGTCATCGACGGCCAAGAGTTCGAGGTAGACCCTCGCGGCGACACGGCGCTGGTGGACGGCCAGACTTACTCAGTGCGGGTGAGCCGCCACCGCGATATCATCACCGTCTACGTCAACGAGCGGCCCTACCATGTCCAGGTCTCGCCGGGGGAGGCGGGACAGGACGGGGCGCGGAAGGTGCTGGTGGACGCCCGCTACCACCAGGTGGTGGTCAAGGGTGGCCCGGCCAGGGCGGCCAGGCCGCGGCGCCCCTCCGCTCCCCAGCGGCCACGCCCCACAGGCGAGCGGGGGGCCATCGTCGCCCCCATGACAGGGCGCGTGGTGCGGGTCAACGTCCAGCCGGGGGACGAGGTGCAGGAGGGGGAAGTGCTCCTGGTCATCGAGTCCATGAAAATGGAGAACGAGATCCGCTCCCCGGTGGCGGGTAAGGTGAAAGAGGTAGCCGTCCAGCCCGGCGTCCGCGTCAGCGAGGGCGACCTCCTCCTGCTTCTGGAGCCCGCTGAGTGAGCCGGCCCCCCTCGTCCACCGGGCAGCGGGGCCCCGCCCCCTGACGCGACGCCCCCGGCTTCCTTCTCTCTGCGGTCTCCAGGAACCCCGGACGGGGGAGCGCCCCTCCGGAGGGGAAGCGCAGCGCCCCGCTCCAGCCTCCTGGCGTCAGTCAGGCAGTGCCACCAGGGAGGTGGTGCTCTGGATGCCCTCTATCTTGCGGATACGTTCGCCCAGTATGGGGGGGATGTCGGTCAGATTCTCCACTTCCAGCTCGGCCACGATGTCGAAGGGGCCCATCACCTGGTAGGCCTCCACCACCTGCGGGATGCGCCGCACCTCTTCCGCCACCATCTTGGTGCGGGCCGGGTCAGCCACTATGAGCACATAGGCCTTGATCATCGCCTGCTCTCCAGCCCCTCGAGGGCGAGGGCGTTGCCCGTATCGGATACGGCCATTATAACGGGCCAGGATGGCCGATGCCAGCCCAGAGGCGGCGGGAGCGTCCTGAAGGCGCCTGGCTGGCGCTGGCGCTCCCCCGGCTGGTATGCTGGGCACGGTGCGTCTGTGGCGACGATTTGCTAAAATAGACGAGGCCCCACCGAGGGGGCACAGGAAAGGGGTTACCGGCCATGGCTCGTGACGACTTCATCATCCGCATCGGTGGCGATACGGCCATCGGTGGCGTCATCAGCACTGGCGAGAACTTCGCCCTGGCTGCTGCCCGCACCGGCTTCCACGCCTTCACCTTCCGCACCTATCCGGCGGAGATCAAGGGAGGCCACGCCTGGTTCCAGGTGCGCCTCAGCAACCGGCCCGTCATCTCTATCGGCGATGGGTGCGATATCCTGGTCGCCTTCGACCAAGAGGCCTACGAGCTCCACCACGAGGACCTGAACGAGCACGGCGTCCTGATCTACGACTCCGACCTGGTTCACCCGCGGGAGGAGGGCCGCAACGTAGTCCTCTACGGCATACCGTTCCAGAAGATAGCCCGCCAGGAGCTGGAGTTCGTGCGGGGCACCAACACCCTGATCCAGGGCGTGCTGGCCGGTCTCTTCGGCCTGCCCCTCTCCTCCCTGGAGGAGATGGTGGTCCAGCGCTACCAGCGGCGCAAGGAGCTGCTGGACAAGAACCTGGAGGCGTTGCGTTACGGCTACGACTACGTCAAGACTATGACCAAGCGTGACAACTTCTGGCTGGGCGCCGCCGATAACGTCTCCAGGCTGGTCATGAGCGGGAACAACGCCATAGTGGCGGGGGCGCTGCACGCCGGCTGCCGCTACTTCGCCGGCTATCCCATCACACCGGCCTCTGACATCCTGGAGGCGATGGCGGAGATGCTGCCCAAGCTGGGCGGCGTCTGCCTCCAGGCCGAGGACGAGATGGCCGCCCTCGCCTCCGTCATCGGCGCCTCCTATGGCGGCGTCAAGGCGATGACGGCCACCTCCGGCCCTGGCTTCTCCCTGATGGTGGAGCTGCTGGGCCTCGCCTCCATGGCCGAGATACCCATCGTCATCGTGGACGCCCAGCGCTCCGGCCCCAGCACCGGTATGCCGACGAAGCTGGAGCAGGGAGACCTCTTCCACGCTCTGTACGCCGGCCACGGCGACTTCCCCCGCATCGTGGTGGCGCCGGGCTCGGTGGAGGACTGTCTGCGCATGACAGTGACGGCCTTCAACCTGGCGGAGAAGTACCAGTGCCCCGTCATCCTCCTCTCCGACCAGTCCCTCTCCCATCGCACGGAGACCATCGACCCGCCGGACGTGGCGCCGCTGCGGGTGGAGGACCGGCTGCGGCCGGACGGGGTGGCCCCCGGGGAGTACAGGCGCTTCCTCATCACCGAGAGCGGCGTATCCCCCATGGCCATCCCGGGCTGGGATGGCCACACCTACGTGGCGCCGGGGCTGGAACATGACGAGCTGGGCCACCCGGTGCTCACGCCCCAGGTGCACGAGGCGATGACGGCCAAGCGCTTCGCCAAGCTGGAGAGCTGCCGCCGCGAGGTGGACACCCCGGCGATGGCCACTCGCTACGGGGACGAGAAGGCGGAGCTGGGCATCATAGGTTGGGGGGCCACGGAGGGCTCCATCAGGGAGGCGGTGGACCGGGCGCGGGCCAGGGGCTACAAGGTGGCCGCCCTGCACCTACGCGTCCTGAACCCCCTCCCCAGGGAACAGGTGCAGGAGTTCCTGGGCAGCGTGAAGAAGGTCATGGTGCCGGAGGTGAACTATCAGGGGCAGCTCGCCCATCACCTGGCGGCCACTCTGGGGGTCAGGGCCATCAAGGTGAACAAGATCGGCGGTCTCCCCTTCACCCCGGGCGAGATCATGGCCAGGATAGAGGAGGTAATGCGCAATGGCTGACGCGACCACTGCCGAGCGACCGGCAGGGATGCTGACAGTCAAGGACTACAAGAGCGACCAGAAGCCGGTCTGGTGCCCCGGCTGCGGCGACTTCGGCGTGCTGAGCGCCACCTTCAAGGCGCTCGCCGCCCTCCAGCTACCCAAGCACCAGGTGGTGGTGGTCTCCGGCATCGGTTGCTCCAGCCGTTCCCCCTACTTCATGAGCACCTTCGGCCTGCACGGAGTGCACGGGCGGGCGCTGCCCATCGCCACTGGCCTCAAGCTGGCCCGCCCCGATCTCACCGTCCTGGTGATGGGCGGCGACGGTGACCTGATGGCCATAGGTGCCGGGCACCTGCCCCACGCCGCCGCCCGCAACATCGACATTACCTGCGTCATGATGGACAACCAGACCTACGGCCTGACCAAGGCGCAGGCCTCCCCCACCTCCTTCATCGGCCAGAAGACCAAGTCCACCCCCTATGGGGTCATCGCCAAGCCTCTGAACCCGGTCCTCTTCGCCCTCGTCTACGGGGCCACCTTCGTCGCCCGGGGCTACTCAGCCCGGCCCAACGAGCTGGCCAACATACTGGTCGAGGCGATAAAGCACAAGGGCTTCTCTTTCGTCCACGTCCAGAGCCCCTGCGCCGAGTTTTACAACACCTATGACTACTACGACCAGCGGGTTACCGAGCTGCCGCCGGACTGGGACCGCCACGACCTCAAAGCGGCCGTGGAGCTGGCCCTGACGGAGGACAGGGTGCACCTGGGCGTCTTTTACGAAGGGGAACGGCCCGTGTACGAGCTCCAGGCCCGCCAGGCGGCGCCGGGAGTGGAGGAATTCGATCTGGCCACCTATCTCAAGGAGAACTTCTCCTAAAGCCGGCCTTCGGGAGGTGGTCAGTGCCAGGCCAGACAGCTCCCGCCGGGCTGACGATGCCCGGCGGGGCACCTTGCGTAGGGGAGAAGGGGCGGGCCTTCGGGGCCCGCTAATCACGAACGAGGAGTAGCAGCATGGTACTCTTGCAGCGTCACGACCTGGAGCGACCCTACAAGATCACCCTGATCCCCGGCGACGGCACCGGCCCCGAGATCACCGAGGCGACGGTGCGGGTGGTGGAGGCCACCGGCGTCCCCATCCAGTGGGAGGTGAAGGAGGCCGGCCTGGATGCCATGGAGAAGTACGGCAGCGTCCTGCCGGAGGACGTCCTGGAGTCCGTGCGCCGCAATAAGGTAGCCCTCAAGGGCCCCATCACCACGCCCCGAGGTGGCGGCTTCCGCAGCGTCAATGTGGCCCTGCGCAAGCTCCTGGACCTCTACGCCTGCCTGCGGCCGGCCAAGTGGTACAGGGGCGTCCGCAGCCGCTACGAGAACATAGACCTGGTCATCGTGCGGGAGAACCACGAGGACCTCTACGCCGGCCTGGAGTTCGAGAAGGGGGACCCGGCCATCCGCGTCATCTCCGAGCTGTGCGAGAAGGCGGGGATGGGCTCCATACCCGAGGACGCCGGCCTCAGCCTGAAGATGATCTCGGAGCGGGGAAGCCGGCGCATCGTCAAGTTCGCCTTCGAGTACGCCCGCACCTACGGCCGGCGCAAGGTCACCGCCGTGGCCAAGGACAACATCCTCAAGTTCAGCGATGGCCTCTTCTTCGCCGTTGCCCGTGAGGTGGCCGCCGAGTACCCGGACATCCAGTACGAAGAGATGCTGGTAGACAACATGTGCATGCAGTTGGTGACGCGGCCGGAGCACTACGATGTCCTGGTCCTCCCCAACCTCTACGGCGACATCCTCTCCGACCTCTGCGCCGGGCTGGTTGGGGGGCTGGGCGTGGCCCCCGGCGCCAACCTGGGCGACGATATAGCCGTCTTCGAGCCAGTCCACGGCAGCGCCCCCCGCTATGCCGGCCAGAACAAGGTCAACCCCATGGCCATGATGTTCTCCGCCGTCATGATGCTGCGCTACATCGGCGAGCCGGTGGCGGCCGACCGCCTGGAGCAGGCCATGGCCGCCGTCATCGCCGAGGGGAAGTCCGTCACCTACGACATGAAGCCCCACCGTGACGACCCCACCGCCGTCGGCACCTCCCAGGTGGCGGACGCCATCATCGAGAAGCTGCAACACATGGACTGACGCCCCCGTCAGGGCCTGGAGCAGGAGGCGAGGATGCGCAGAAAGGTGACCGTAGTCGGCGCCGGGATGACTGGCGGCACCATGGCCCAGCGCCTGGCCGAGACCGGCTACGTGGACGTGGTCATGATCGACATAATCGAGGGCTTGCCCCAGGGGAAGGCCCTCGACCTGGCCGAGTCCGCCCCCGTGGTGGGCTTCGATGCCCGCGTCATCGGCACCAACGACTGGAAGGACACCGCCGGGTCGGACGTGGTCATCGTCACCTCGGGCGTCCCCCGCCGGCCGGGGATGAGCCGCGAGGACCTGGTGAACACCAACGCCGGTATCGTCCGGGAGGTCTGCCAGCGGGCGGTAGAGCAGTCCCCGGACGCCATCTTCGTCATCTTCGCCAACCCTATGGACGCCATGTGCCACGTGGCCAAGGAGGTCACCGGGCTGCCGCGCAGCCGCGTGGTAGGCCAGGGCGGGATGCTGGACAGCGCCCGCTACCGCACCTTCATCGCCTGGGAGATTGGCTGCTCCGTGGAGGACGTCCATGCCTACGTCCTGGGTGGCCACACGGAGCAGACGATGGTGCCCATAGTCAGCACGGCCATGGTGGGAGGCGTCCCCCTGACCCATCTCCTGCCGAAGGAGCGTATAGAGGCGGTGGTGCAGCGGACGCGCAACGGCGGGGCCGAGGTGGTCTCCCTCCTCAAGACGGGCTCCGCCTTCTACGCCCCGGCCGCCGCCACCGTGGCCATGGTGGAGTCCATCCTCCTGGACAAGAAGCGGGTGCTCCCCTGCTGCGCCTACCTGGAGGGGGAATACGGCATCCAGGGGGCCTACACCGGCGTGCCGGTGCGGCTGGGCGCCGGCGGCGTGGAGAAGATATACGAGGCGCCGCTGGCGCCGGACGAGCTGGAGGGTCTGCGCCGGGCAGCCCAGGCCGTTCAGGAGCTGGTAGCCCTGGTGAAGTGAGGCCAGGCGAGGGGATGGACGCCCTGCGGGTGGTCAGGAGAGAGGAACTCCGCCCCGATCCCGGCCAGACTCCGGGGATGGAGCGCTACACCGGCGTGGCCGCCGCCACCGTGGGCGCCAGGGGACTCTGGGTGGGCTACGTCACCATGGCCCCGGGCAGCCGGTCCGGCCCACACCATCACGGCGATTGCGAGAGCGCCATATACATAGTCCGCGGGCGGGCCCGCTTCCGCTTCGGCCCGCGGCTGGAGGAGGCGGTGGAGGCCGGGCCGGGCGACTTCGTCTACGTGCCCCCTCGCCTCGTCCATCAGGAGATCAACCTGAGCCAGGACGAGGCCATAGAGATGGTCGTCGTTCGGGACTCGCAGGAGAATGTAGTGGTCAACGTGGAGCTGCCGGAGGCGTAGCTGCGCCCCGGTGGAGAGAAGCAAGCGGGCCGCCCGTGGTAGGGCGGCCCGTTTCTGTACCCAGTGCGGGCCCTAGCCAGCGCGGCGCCGCTCCTGCGGCGGCGGGGCGGCCTCGGCGGTGGGCTGTGGCCGGGCCTGGCGGCCGAAGACCTTCCCCAGCACCCAGCGCACCGGGTCGAAGTAGACGTCCGCCACCCGCTCCTTGAGGGGAATGATGGCGTTGTCGGTGATGTGGATCTCCTCCGGGCAGACCTGGGTGCAGCACTTGGTGATGTTGCAGAAGCCCACGCCGGCGATCTTGCGGATGAACTCGCGCCGGTCGGCCGTGTCCAGGGGGTGCATCTCCAGCTCCGCCAGGCGGACGAACCAGCGGGGGCCGAAGAAGAACTCCTTGTTCTCCGGGTGGTCGCGGATGACGTGACAGACGTTCTGGCAGAGGAAGCACTCGATGCACTTGCGGAACTCACGGCCCCGCTCGATGTCTTCCTGCATCATGCGGTAAATGCCGTCCGGGTCGGGCGGGCGGGGCTGGAAGGGTGGGATCATCTTGGCGATCTCGTAGTTGATGGAGACGTCCGTCACCAGGTCCTTGATGTGAGGGAAGGTCTTGATGGGGGCCACCACCACGGGGCGCTCCACCGGGTAGAGGCTCATGCGGGTCATGCACATGAGCCGCGGGTAGCCGTTGACCTCGGCGCTACAGGAGCCACACTTGCCGGCCTTGCAGTTCCAGCGGACGGCCAGGTCCGGGGCGAGCTCCGCCTGGACCTTGAGCACCACGTCCAGGACGACGTTGCCCTCCTCCACGTCCACCTGGTAGTCCACGAACTGGCCGCCGTTGCCGCGCTCGCCGCGAAAGATGCGGATGGTTCTGAGGGCCACCGTCTACGCCTCCTGCAGTATCTTCTTGACCTCGTCCGGCAGTTCGGGCCGTGGTTCCTTCACCAGCAGCGGCTGACCGTCGCTGTCCCGGCGGACGACGATGTTGAACCGGGCCTGCTCCGGGTCCTCGTTGGGGTAGTCGTCTCGGGTGTGGGCGCCGCGGCTCTCCTTTCGCTCCAGGGCGGAGATGGTTATGGCCTCCGCCACGGTGAGAAGGTTCTTCAGGTCCATGGCCAGGTGCCAGCCCGGGTTGTAGAGCTGATTGCCGGGCACGCTGACCCGCCTGGCCCGCTCCTTCAGGTCCTGGATGCGGTGCAGCGCCTCCTTCAGCTCCTCCTCGGTGCGAATGATCCCCACCAGGTCCTGCATGGTCTGCTGCAGCTCCTTCTGGAGGGCGAAGGGGTTCTCACCGTCGGCCCGCTGGAAGGGCTCGTACATCTCGGCGGCGGCGGCCTCGATCTCGTCGCCGCTGGGGGAGACGATGGTGGCCAGGGAGCCGGCGTACTGGGCGGCGGCCAGCCCGGCCCGCCGGCCGAAGACCAGGAGGTCGGACAGGGAGTTGCCGCCCAGGCGGTTGGCGCCATGGAGGCCGGCCGCCACCTCGCCGGCGGCGTAGAGGCCGGGCACGCAGGTGGCGGCGGTGTCCGGGTCCACCTTCACGCCGCCCATGATGTAGTGCATGGTGGGGCCCACCTCCATGGGCTCCCGGGTGATGTCGACGTCGGCCAGCTTGAGGAACTGGTGGTACATGCTGGGCAGCCGACGGATGATCTCCTCACGGGGCAGGCGTGAGGCGATGTCCAGGAAGACGCCGCCGTGGGGGCTGCCGCGGCCGGCCTTGATCTCGGAGTTGATGGCGCGGGCCACCACATCGCGGGGGAGGAGCTCCGGCGGCCGACGGTTGTTCCGCTTGTCGGTGTACCAGCGGTCGGCCTCGGCGATGCTCTCCGCCGTCTCCGCCCGGAAGTAGTCCGGGATGTAGTTGAACATGAAGCGTTCGCCCTTGTTGTTGAGGAGGATGCCGCCATCGCCCCGCACGCCCTCGGTGACCAGGACGCCGGCCACGCTGGGGGGCCAGACCATGCCCGTGGGGTGGAACTGGACGAATTCCATATCCATCAGCTCCGCCCCTGCCCAGTAGGCCAGGGACTGGCCGTCGCCCGTGTATTCCCAGGAGTTGGAGGTGACCTTGTAGCACTTCCCCACGCCGCCGGTGGCCAGGACGACGGCCTTGGCCCGCCAGACGATGAGGTCGCCGCTCTCGCGGCGGTAGCCCAGGCAACCGGCCACGCGGCGGCCATCGCTGAGGATGCGGGTGACGGTGGTCTCCATGAAGACGTCGATGCCCAGGGAGACCGCCTTCTGCTGGAGGGTGCGGATCATCTCCAGGCCGGTGCGGTCGCCCACGTGGGCCAGACGGGAGTAGCGGTGGCCGCCGAAGGGACGCTGGAGGATGCGGCCATCCGGCGTGCGGTCGAAGAGGGCGCCCCAGCGCTCCAGCTCCAGCACTCGCTCCGGGGCCTCCTGGGCGTGGATCATGGCCATGCGCCAGTTGTTCATGAGCTTGCCGCCGCGCATGGTGTCCCGGAAGTGGACGCGCCAGTTGTCGTCCGGGTCCACGTTGGCCAGGGCGGCGGCGATGCCTCCCTCCGCCATCACCGTGTGGGCCTTTCCCAGCAGGGACTTGCAGACGATGGCCGTCCGGGCGCCCTGCTCGGCTGCCTCTATGGCCGCCCGCAGGCCGGCGCCGCCCGCCCCTACCACCACCACGTCGTAGTCGTGCAGATCGTAGCCGGGCAAGGCGTCACCCCCCTAGAAGCGGGACCACGTGTTCGGGTCCGTGATATGGCCGTTGGCTACCAGACGGATGTAGACATCGGTGAAGGTGATGAAGATGAGGCTGGCCCAGGCCCAGAAGCGGTGGTTCTCGTTCCAGCGGGAGACCCACTGCCAGATACGCCCCCGCGTGCGGTTGGCCAGGGAGCAACTGAAGCAGTCCAGACCTCCCCCTACCAGGTGGCGGAAGGAGTGACAGGAGAAGGTGTACATCATGAGAAGGAAGGCGTTGACCACCAGGATGATGGAGCCGAGGCCGATGCCCCAGCCCTCCTCCGGGTCATGGAAGCTGCGCCCCGCTCCTATCCAGAGGAGCGGTATGAAGACCAGGGCGGCGTAGAGGAAGAAGCGGTGCAGGTTCTGCAGGACGAAGGGGAAGCGCGTCTCCCCACTGTACTTGCGGGGCAGCGCTCCCACGGCACAGGCAGGCGGACTCAGGAAGAAAGAGCGGTAGTAGGCCAGACGGTAGTAGTAGCAGGTGGCCCGGAAACCCACCGGCCCCCAGAGAATGAGGAGGGCAGGGGAGAACCACCAGACCTTGAAAGGGCCGTGCAGCTTGGGCTCGTACACGGGCGACAGATACGGGCCGATCTCGAAGGCCCAATTGTCCAGAAAGGCGCTGACCGTGAGGTAACCCAGAAAGATAGCCAGGCCAGCGGCCACCAGGGCAGGTTCCACCCACCAGCGGTCCTGTCTCAGGGTGGCCAGGAAGCCCAACCTATGCGGGGGCGAGACCGCCTGCCTGAGCGCCATTGCTCACCTCCCACCTGGTCATAAGGGTGCCGGGCCGGGAGACCGTGCACCCGGCCCCGGGGAGCATCCCAATTCTATCAATCAGTCCCCCTACGTTCAACGATGAGCCCCGTCTCGCGGGCGGCCAGCAGCAGGCCGATGACGCTCTTGGCGTCCTGGACGTCCCCTCGCTCCACCAGCGCCAGCGCCTGGCGAAGGGGCAGCCGCACCACCTGGATCCGCTCGTCGGCGGCGTTCTGGGGGTGGCCCTGGGAGAGCCCCTGGGCCAGGAAGAGGTGGACGCGCTCGTCGGTGAAGCCAGGGGAGACGTAGAAGCTGACCAGGTGGCGCAGGCGCGCCGCCCGCAGTCCCGTCTCCTCCTCCAGCTCGCGCCGCGCTGCCTCCAGCAGGGGCTCGCCGGGATGGACGAGGCCGGCGGGGACCTCCAGCAGCGCCTGCCCCACCGCCAGGCGGTACTGACGGACGAGGGTGACGGTGCCGTCATCGTCCAGGGGGACGGTGGCCGCCACCTCGGCGTGCTCCACTATCTCGCGGGTGGCCTCGCCGCCTCCCGGCAGCTCGACGGTGTCGACGCGCAGGTTCAGGATGCGGCCCTCGTAGAGGCGGCGGCTGGAGAGGACGCGTTCGGGACGGGTGGCGTCAGGGTCGGTCACAGGGTTCCTCCTGGGCCCTAGGTTCCGGCGCCGGGGAGAGGAAGCGGTCCGGCTCGTTCTGGGAGGGGTGCCAGCCCAGGCGACTGGCCAGGAAGAGGAAGTCCCGCTGGGGCGGGGAGAGGCGCAGAAGGCAGGCGACATGGTGGCTCCGCCTCACCGTCACCGTGTTCCCCGGCGGCAGGGGGACGTCTTCCTGGCCGTCCACGCTGAGGAAGGCCTGGTTCTCCCCCCGCACGGTGAGGGAGAGGACGGAATCGGGGTGAAGGACGAGGGAGCGGCCGCTGGCCAGGTGGGGGGAGACCGGCGTCAGGACGATCTCCCGTGCCTCCGGGTGGAGGATGGGGCCGCCGGCGGAGAGGGAGTAAGCGGTGCTGCCGGTGGCGGTGGCCACCACCACGGCGTCGGCGCGGTAGAGGGCTACGGGTTCGCCGTCCAGGGCCACTTGCACGTAGACGGGGCGGCCCAGGCGGGCCCGCCCCACCACCACGTCGTTCAGGCCGTGGTAGAGGGCGCCATCGGGGGCCAGCGCCTCCAGCAGGGCCCGCTCCTCCATCCGGCCCTCCCCGTCCAGCAGGCGGTCCAGGTGCCCCATGGCCTCCTCAGGCGGTATCTCGGCCAGGAAGCCAACGCGGCCCATGTTGATGCCCACGATGGGGACGCGGTGGGGCACCACGGAGCGGGCAGCCCAGAGGAGGGTGCCGTCGCCGCCCACGCAGACCAGCAGATCTGTCCCGGGGATGAGCTGGCTGGCCCGAGCGTCCCAGGCCGTCGTCAGCCAGACCTCGGGCACCCGCCGGCGGAGGGACTGCTCCAGCTCCTGGCCCAGGGCCCGGGCGGCCTCCCAGCGGGGGTGGACGAAGATGCCGATCTTCCGCGCTCTGGCGCCCATCTTCGGGCCTTCAGCCGATATTCTAGACCTTTCACCTGGGCTGTGGCTGCCCCTGGGGCGGCGTCAGCAGGAAGAAGAACTCCAGGTTCCCCTCCGCCCCCGGCAGGGGGGAGCGGGCCAGGCCCAGGATGCGGTATCCTTCCCCCACCGCCCAAGCGGCGAAGCGGCCGATGAGGGTCGCATGGAGCTGTGGGTCGCGGACGACGCCCCTGCGGGGCACCTCGCAGCGCCGGGCCTCAAACTGGGGCTTGAAGAGGGCCAGGACGAGCCCCCCGGGAGCGAGGAGCCTGGCCACCGCTGGCAGCACCTTGGTCAGGGAGATGAAGGAGACGTCCACGGTGGCCAGGTGGACGGGCTCCGGGAGGGAAGCCAGGTAGCGGGCGTTGACCCGCTCCATGACCACCACGCGGCTGTCCCGGCGCAGGCGGGGGTGGAGCTGCCCGTAGCCCACGTCCACGGCGTAGACGCGGGCGGCGCCGTGCTGCAGGAGGCAGTCGGTGAAGCCGCCGGTGGAGGCGCCGATATCCACCGCTACCTTGCCGGCCACCTCCAGCCGGAAGCGGTGGAGGGCGTGTTCCAGCTTCTCGCCGCCGCGGCTGACGTAGCGGGGCGTCCCCAGGAGACGGATGGCGGCGGTCTCCTCCACCAGGGTGCCGGGCTTGGAGACGGGGCGGTCGGCCACCAGGACGCGGCCGGCCATGATCTGGGCGCGGGCCCTCTCGCGGCTTTCGACCAGGCCGCGTTCCACCAGCAGGACGTCCAGACGTCGCTTGGCCATGGCGAATGGGTAGAGACCCCGGCCCCTATGATACAGGCGGCGGTGTGCGGGCGGCCCGACGGGAAGGGGCGAGGGTGGCTAGGCCGTCTCTTCCCTCTCCGCCTCTCCCCAGAGGTCGACGACCTGGCCGTTGCGGTTGAGCAGCAGGGGACGGCGGTGGCCGCGGATCACCTCGGCGTCTATGACGCACTTCTTGATATCGGTGCGGGAGGGGATCTCGTACATGACGTCCAGGAGGCACTCCTCCAAGACGGTGCGCAGGCCCCGGGCGCCCGTCTTCAGGCGCAGGGCCTCCTCGGCGGTGGCCTCCAGGGCGTCCTCTGTGAAGACCAGCTCCACCCCGTCCAGGGCGAAGATCTGCTGGTACTGCTTGACCAGGGCGTTCTTGGGCTCGGTCAGGATGCGCATGAGGGACTGCTTGTCCAGGGACTGGAGAGGGACGATGACGGGGAGCCGGCCCACGAACTCCGGTATCAGCCCGTAGTGGAGGAGGTCGTCGGGGATGACGTGCTGGAGCAGCTCGTCGCTGACCTTGGCGCTGTCCTCCGCCGTCATGTGGGCCTTGAAGCCGATGCTGCGCTTCCCCCTCCCCAGCCGCTGGTCGATGATCTGGTCCAGCCCCTCGAAGGCGCCACCGCAGATGAAGAGGATGCTACTGGTGTTGATCTGGATGAACTCCTGATGGGGGTGCTTGCGCCCGCCCTGGGGCGGGACGTTGGCCACGCAGCCCTCGATGATCTTCAGGAGAGCCTGCTGCACCCCCTCGCCGGAGACGTCGCGGGTGATGGAGGGGTTGTCGCCGCTCTTGCGGGATATCTTGTCTATCTCGTCGATGTAGACGATGCCCCTTTCGGCCCGCGGTATGTCGTAGTCGGCGGCCTGAATGAGTCGAAGGAGGATGTTCTCCACGTCCTCGCCCACGTAGCCGGCCTCCGTCAGGGAGGTAGCATCGGCGATGGTGAAGGGGACGTCCAGGATCTTGGCCAGGGTGCGGGCCAGGAGGGTCTTGCCACAGCCCGTGGGGCCGATGAGCAGGATGTTGCTCTTGTCCAGCTCTACGTCCTTGAGCTGGCGCCCGGCCACTATGCGCTTGTAGTGGTTGTAGACGGCCACGGAGAGGACCTTCTTGGCCTGCTCCTGGCTCACCACATACTCGCTGAGCTGCTCGTATATGGCCCTGGGGGGCGGTATGCGCTGGAGGCTGGGGCGCGAGCGGGGCTGGTGCCCGTCCTCGTTGATGATCTCCTGGCAGAGCTGGACGCAGTCATCGCATATGTAGACCCCGTTGGGCCCGGCGATGAGGCGGCGCACTTCCGCCTGGCCTTTGCCACAGAACGAGCAGTGGTACTGGCCCCGTCCGCGGGCTGGCATGGCCTGCTACCCCTTTTGCTCCCCGCCGGCTATCACCGGCACCTTCGGGCTGATGAGTATGTCATCTATGATGCCATACTCCTTGGCCGATGCAGCGTCCATGAAGAACTCGCGGTCCGTGTCGTGGGCGATCTTCTCGATGGGCTGGCCGGTGTGGTAGGCCAGGATCTGGCGTATCAGCTCGTTGCGGCGGATGACCTCCTTGGCGATGACCTCCACATCGGCGGCGCGGCCGGTGGCACCCCCGTGCGCCTGGTGCATGTGGATGGTGGAGTGGGGCAGGGCGTAGCGCTTCCCCTTGGCGCCGGCCGCCAGCAGGACGGTGGCCATGCTGGCGCACTCCCCCACGCAGATGGTGGAGACATCGCAGCGCACCAACTGCATAGTGTCATAGATGGCCAGCCCGGCGCTGATGACGCCACCCGGCGAGTTGATGTAGAGATGGATGTCCTTGTCAGGGTCTTCCCGCTCCAGGTAGAGGAGCTGACAGATGATCAGGTTGGCGATCTGGTCATCTATGGGCCAGCCCAGGAAGATGATCCGCTCCTTCAGGAGGAGCGAGAAGATGTCGAAGGCCCGCTCCCCGCGGGGCCCTTGTTCAATGACGTAAGGGATGATGGAACTGATGCGCTCGGCGCCCAATGTCATGTCTGGCTCTCCTCCTTCTCCGCCTCGGCACTCTCCGCCCCGGATGCCTGCTGGGGGCTCTCTCTTTCCTCGACCTTCCCGGAGGCGATGGCGACGAGGCGGTCCAGGGTCTTGCGGGTGAGGAGGGAGCGGCGCAGCGCCTCCCGTCCCGCCGGGGACTCCAGGATGGCCCGCAGGCCACCGTCCGGCTGTCCGCCGGCGGACAGCCGCTCTATCTCCTGGGCTATCTCCTCGTCCATGACCTGGACGCCCTCCAGCTCCGCCAGACGTCCCAGGGCTAGGGAGCGGCGCAGCCGCTCCTCCGCCCGCCCCCGGTACTCCTGCCAGAGCTCCTCCGGGGAGCGTCTCAACTGCTCTATGTAGCGGTCCACGTCCTGGCCGACCGCCCTGGCCTCCTCCCGCAGGAGGCGTTCCACCTCTTCCTCCACCAGCACCTGCGGGAACTCGATGCGAGCGGCCATCTCCACCAGGGCCTCCACTGCCCTCTCTCTATAAGACGCTTCGGCCTCCGCTTCCTTACGCTGCCGCAGGTCTTCCTCCAGGCGGGCCCGCAGCGCCTCCAGGCTGGCGAAGCCCTCTCCCACCTCGCGGGCGAAGTCGTCGTTCAGCTCGGGCAGGCGCTCCTCCCGCACCGCCCGCACTCTTATGGTGAAGGTGGCTGGCCGCCCCGCCAGCTCCCGGCGGGGGTAGTCCTCCGGCAGGGGGAGGGTGACCGTCTTCTCCTGGCCCCGCTCCATGCCGATGACCGCCTCCGCCAGGCCCGGGAGGAGCAGGACGGAGCCCTCCTGCAGCCTCACCTCCACGTCCTCCTCGTTCATCAGCCGCCGGCCCTCCACCTCGCCCCTGATGTCCATGTAGACTATGTCCCCCCACTGGACGGGGCGGTTGACGGGCTCGTGCAGGGCGTAGCGGCGGCGCAGCTCCTCCAGGGCGGCGTCCACCTCCTCCGGCGCCACCTCCACCGGCTCCCGCTCTACCCGCAATGAACGGTAGTCCCCCAGCTCTATTACGGGCGGGAGGGGCACTTTGGCTTTTATCACCGGCGGTTCCTCCTGCACCACCTCCACCTGGGGGCGGTCGAAGGGCTCGATCCCCTGCTCCGTCAGGGCCTCCCGGACCACCTCGGGCACCATGATGTCCAGGGCCTCGTGCAGTAGACGGTGGCGGCCCAGGTAGCGCTCCAGCATGGAACGGGGGGCCTTGCCGCGCCGGAAGCCGGGGACGTCGGTCCGCTGGACGAGCCTGCGATAGGCGCGCTCCAGGTAGGACTCCAGCCGCTCTGGCTCTATCTCTATCTCCAGGACGGCCTCGCAGCCGGTGGGGCGTTGTGTGGAGACCTTCACAAGCCCAATTATAGCATGGCCCCGGGCAGCGTCGACAGGCGCCGCCGTCACCGCCGCCGCGGGCTCAGGACATCGTTCAGGACGTCCCCCAGGAAGCTGAAGGAGACCAGGAGAAGGGCTACCACCGCCGCCGGGACGAAGACCAGGTTCGGATGGGCCAGCATGGTGCGGGGCCCCGCCCCCTCAAAGATCATGGCGCCGAAGCTGGGATGGGGCGGTTGGATGCCGATACCCAGAAAGGAGAGGGCCACCTCCGCCCCCGCCGCCGTCCCCAGCAACTGGGTGGCTGCCACGATGACCAGGGGCGACACGTTGGGCAACAGGTGCCGGAAGACGATGTGCCAGGTGGAGGCGCCCATGGCGCGGGCCGCCAGCACATACTCGCTCTCCCGCAGCGACAGCACCTGGGAGCGCACCACCCTCGCCATCCCCACCCAGCCGAAGAGGGAGAGGGCGCCGAAGACTAGGAAGTAGTCCGGCAGCTCCGACTCCACGATGCCCCCCACTCCCAGCCGCCCCTCCAGCCCCCGGAAGAACCCCTCCACCCGCGGCCGCACCGTGGCGGTTATGATGATGAGGAGCAGGATATCGGGCAGGGCGAAGAAGGCATCGGCCAGCCGCATGATGGCGCTGTCCACCCGCCCGCCCAGGTAGCCGGCCAGGAGCCCCAGCCCCACCCCCAGAAAGAGGCCGCCCGTCACCAGGGAGGCCACGCTGACGATGACGGTGGTCTGGGCCGACCATATGAGCCGACTCAACACATCGCGGCCCAGGCGGTCGGTGCCCAGGGGGTGCTCCCAGCTGGGGCCGGCGAAGGTGTTGGCGAAGTCCGCCTCCCGGAAGCTGTGAGGGGCTATCCAGGGCGCCAGGAGGCCGGCGGCGTAGATGGCCAGGATGACGACGAGAGAGGCCATGGCCAGGCGGCGTCCCAGCAGGCGTCGCCAGAGGCCGGGGGCTGGTCGGGCGGCTGGGCCAGCCCCCACGCCGCGGGCTACGCTCAGGCTCACGTCCCTTCCCTCCCTCCCAGACGGACGCGAGGGTCTATGAAGGCGTAGGCGATGTCCACCAGCAGGTTGGCCACCACGAAGGCCGCCGCTCCCATGAGGACGATGGCCATGATGCCGTCATAGTCGCGGGAGAAGACGGCCTCGAAGGCGTAGGAGCCGATGCCCGGTATGCCCAGCAGCGTCTCCAAGAAGATGGAGCCAGAGAGGAGGCCCGCCAGGGCGAAGCCCATGATGGTGACGATGGGCAGCAGAGCGTTGCGCAGGACATGTCGCATTACCACCAGGTGCTCCGGCAAGCCCTTGGCCCGCGCCATGCGGACGTAGTCTTCCCCCAGCACCTCCAGGGTCTGCGCCCGCACCAGCCGCGCCACCCCGGCCACCCCGGGCAATGTCAGGGCCAGCAGCGGCAGGACTATGTGCTTCCCCAGAACCCCCACCTCCAAGAAGCCGAAGAACTCTCGCGTCTGCCAGCCGCCCGTGGGGAGCCAGCCCAGGCGCAGAGCGAAGACATACTGAAGGAGGGGGACCAGCACCAGCACGGGCACCGCCGCCAGCGCCAGTAACGGCCCCATGGTGAGGGGGTCGCGCCAGGTGCCCTGCCTGAGGGCCGCCCACACGCCCAGCGGCACCCCCAGGGCGAAGACCAGCAGGAAGGCCAGCAGATTGTACTGGAACGTCACCCAGAGGCGGGGCAGCACTACCTCAGTCACCGGCAGGCCGTAGTACTTGAAGCTGGTGCCCAGATCGCCGCGGAGGAGGCCCGCCAGGTAGAGGCGGTACTGGGTGAAGAAGTCCTCGTCCAGGCCCCGCTCCTCCCGGATGCGCTGGACGGTCTCCGGGTCATTGTGCTGGCCGGCCAGCACCCGCACCGGGTCGCCGGGGCCGAAGCGGCCCAGGGCGAAGGTGACCAGGCTCACCGCCAGCAGGATGACCGGCGCCCACAGCAGACGCCGGAGGATGTAGGCCCAGAGGCCGGCTGAGGCCATGGGAGGTTAGCGCTGGACCGATACGTAGCGCAGGCTGGGGATGACGAAGGGCGGCACGAAGAAGCCCTGGACGTAGGGCTTCACCACGTAGCTGGTCTTGGGGTGCAGGAGGGGTATCCAGGGGGCGTCCTGGACTATTATCTCCTCCACCCGCTGGTAGATGCGGTAGCGGGTCTGCTGGTCGGTCTCGGAGCGGGCCTGCTCCAGCAGGCGGTCCACCTCCGGGTTGGCGTAGCGAGTGTGGTTGTTGGTGCTCTCGCTGTGGAAGAGGACGTCCAGGAAGTTCTCCGGGTCCACGTAGTCGGCTATCCAGCCCAGGCTGAACATATCGAAGCGGCCGGCGTCCACCTCCTGCAGGAAGGTGGCGAACTCCACCAGACGGACATCGATGCGCACCCCCAGGTTCTGCTCCCACATGGCCTGCACCGCCTCCAGGGCGGGCCCCGGCGTGCCGCCGACGCCAGAGGCGAGGAGGGTCACGCCGCTGAGGCGGGAGGGTCCGCCGGCCTCGGCCAGGAGCTGACGGGCCCTCGTCAGGTCGAAGGGGAGGCCCGCGAAGTCCGGGTTGTAGCCGGGCATGCCGGGAGGGAGTATCCCGCGGGCGGGAGTGGCCAGGTCGCGCAGGACCACGGAGGAGAGGACGTTCTTGTCTATGGCCATGGCCAGGGCCTGGCGCAGGCGAACGTCGTTGAAGGGGGGACGGCTGGTGTTGAAGCCCAGATAGAAGGTGGCCAGCTCGTCCACCTGGTGGAACTCGCGGTTCAGGGGGTCGGAGGGGTTGCGCACGCGGTCGATGTCGGGCAGGCCGACGGGGGCCACGTCCACCTCGTCGTTCTCGTACATGGTCAGAGGGGAGCCGCCGGCCAGGAGGAGGGTCACCCGGGAGACGGAGGGCCTGGGCTCCAGGTAATAGTGCGGGTTGGGCTCCAGGACGATGCGCTCCCCCAACCGCCACTCTCGCAGGCGGAAGGGGCCAGTGCCGATGGGCTGGCGCGTCCAGCCGCGGGGGTTGGCCTCCACCTGCTCCCGCTTCACCACGAAGGCCACCGGGTAGGTGAGCTTGGCCAGGAAGTAGGTCTTGGGGGCGTCTATGGTGATCTGGAGGGTGTAATCGTCCACCACCCGTATGCCCGTCACCTCGTTGGCCTGGCCGCGGGCGAACTCTCGCGCCCCCACGATGTCTCCCAGGTAAGAGAGGGCCACCGTGGAGCCGGTGCGACGGTCCAGGGCCCGCTCCAGGGAGAACTTCACGTCCTGCGCCGTCACGGGCCGGCTGCCATCACTGAAGAGGACGCCGCGGCGGAGGAAGAAGGTGTAAGTGCGACCGTCCCCGCTCACCTCCCAGCGCTCGGCCAGGTCCGGTGAGAGCCGCAGCTCCCTGTCGAAGGTGACCAGGCCGCTGAAGATCTCCACGATGTACGTCCCGGAGCCCACGTCGGTAGCCAGAGCGGGATCCAGGGTGATGGGGTCCGCTCCGAAGAGACGCAGTTCGCCGCTGACCCGCTCCGGGCCCGCGCCGGTTTGCTCGCCGCCGGTGCCCCCTCCTCTGCCCACGACAAAGGAGGCCGCCACCCCGGCGACGACCAGCACCAGGAGGACGGCCACGGCCGTCAGGAGAAGAACGGCACGACGGGTGCTCAGGGCCTCCCCTCCCTGTCCGCGTTAGGACTATGGTAGCAGACGGTGGCTGTCACTGCTCCGTGACCCAGATGTGAAGCTCTTGGAGCTGCTCCGCTGTCACCGGGGCGGGGGCGCCGGTGAGGGGGTCGGTGGCCGACTTGGTCTTGGGGAAGGCGATCACCTCCCGGATGTCGTCCTCGTCGGCCAGGAGGGCCACCAGGCGGTCGAGGCCGATGGCGACGCCGCCGTGGGGCGGCGCCCCGTACTCGAAGGCCTCCAGCATGTGCCCGAATCGGGCCCGCGCCTCCTCCGGTCCGATGCCCAGCACCCGGAACATCCTCTCCTGCAGCTCTCTTCTGTGTATACGTATGGAGCCGCCGCCCAGCTCCCAGCCGTTGCAGACCAGGTCATAGGAGCGGGCGCGGACGCGGCCAGGATCGTTCTCCAGCAGGGGGATATCCTCCTCCCGGGGCGAGGTGAAGGGGTGGTGGACGGCATACCAGCGCTGGTCGTCCTCGTCCCACTCCAGCAGGGGGAAGTCCACCACGAAGGCGAAGTGGAGGACTTTCGGGTCGGCCAGGCCGAGACGCTGGCCCAGGTGGCGCCGCAGGCCGTCCAGCGTTCGGTTCACCACCCTGGGTGTCCCGGCCACCAGGAGGAGGAGGTCTCCCCGCCGGGCCCCGGCGCGGGCGGCCATCTCCCGCACCTCCTCCAGGGCCAGATAGCGCCCGATCGGGGAGCGGACGTCCTCCGGTGTCAGATCGTCCAGGCCGCCCTCGCCCAGCAGGGCCACCGAGACGAGGCCCCGCGCCCCCAGGTGCTGGGCTAGCTGGGTCAGGCCGTCCAGGTCGCGGCGGCTGAAGGCGGCGCCGCCGGGTACGCAGAGGCCCCGCACCTGCCCTCCCTCGGCCAGCGCCTGACGGAAGACAGCGAACTGGCTCTCCCGCAGCAGGTCGGAGAAGTCGTGCAGTTCCAGGCCGAAGCGCAGATCCGGCTTATCGGTGCCGAAGCGTCGCATGCTCTCCTCGTAGGTGAGACGAGGGAAGGGGCGGGGCAGGCGCACATCGGGGCGGAGAGACTCCACCAGACAGGTGTGCAGCTCCTCCATCAGGGAGAGAATGTCCCCTTCTTCCACGAAGCTCCACTCCAGGTCTAGCTGGGTGAACTCGGGCTGGCGGTCCGCCCGCACGTCCTCGTCCCGGAAGCAGCGGGCTATCTGGAAGTAGCGCTCGAAGCCGGCCACCATGAGGAGCTGCTTGAGCTGCTGGGGCGACTGGGGCAGGGCGTAAAAGCGGCCGGGGTAGATACGGCTGGGCACCAGGTAGTCCCTGGCCCCCTCCGGGGTGGGCGCCGTCAGGATGGGCGTCTCGATCTCGGTGAAGCCCCTGGCGGTGAGGAAGTCCCGGATGAACTTGGTGACCCGGGCCCGCAGGACGATGTTGCGGTGCATGCGCTGCCGCCGCAGGTCCAGGTAACGGTAGCGCAGACGCAGGAGCTCCTCCACCTCCGTGTCCTCGTTGACATAAAAAGGGGGAGTGCGAGAGGGATTGAGGACGGCGGCCTGGTGTGCCCGCACCTCCACCTCGCCCGTGGGGAGGGCGGGGTTCTCGGTGCCGGGGGGCCGGCGGGCGACGATGCCCCGCACCTGGAGGACGTATTCGGCGCGGACGGCGTCCGCCACGGCGAAGGCCTCGGGCCCCTCCTGGGGGTGGAAGACCACCTGCACCAGGCCATCGTGGTCCCGCAGGTCTACGAAGATGAGGCCACCGTGGTCGCGCCGGCGGTGCACCCAGCCCGCCAACGTAACCTCCTGGCCGATATGTCGGGGCCGAAGCTCGCCGCAGGCATGGCTCTTGAGCATTTCGAACCTAGTGTAGCGCAGCCCAGCTCGAGGCGACAGAGAGGAGGTTGACGAGGATGACCTCGTCGTCGCAGCATGGGACCGACATGAGGGAAACGCTCGGCCTCTATGTTCACGTCCCCTTCTGCGAGCTCAAGTGCTCCTACTGCGACTTCAACTCCTACGCCGGGCTGGAGGGACTCATGGGCCCCTATGTGGATGCCCTCTGTCTGGAGCTGGAGCTGTGGGGCCAGGCGATGGGTCGGCAGCGGGTGGCCACCGTCTTCTTCGGCGGGGGGACGCCCAGCCTCCTGTCTCTCCCGCTCCTGGAGCGCGTGCTGGAGGCGGCGGCCGGGGCCTTCGTCCTGGGGCCGGGGTGCGAGGTCACCCTGGAGGCCAACCCGGGCACCGTCGACCGGGACTACCTGCGGGGCCTCCGCTCCCTGGGGGTGGACCGCCTGAGCCTGGGTGTCCAGAGCCTCCACGATGACGAACTGCGCTGGCTGGACCGCCTCCACTCGGCAGCGGACGCGGTGACGGCCTACCGATGGGCGAGGGAGGCGGGCTTCCACAGCGTCAACCTGGACCTCATCTTCGGCCTGCCGGGGCAGCCGCTGGAGCGCTGGCAGAAGACCCTGGAGGGCGCCCTGGCCCTGGGGCCGGACCACCTCTCCCTATACGCCCTCACCGTTGAGAAGGGGACGAAGCTGGCGGCCGACATCGCCCGCGGGTGGACGCCTCCGCCGGACGAGGACGCCCAGGCGGCCATGTACGAGTGGTCGCGGGAGCGGTTAGCTGTCGCCGGCTACGAACACTACGAGATCTCCAACTGGGCGAGGCCGGGCCATCGCTCTCGCCACAACCTGACCTACTGGGAGGGCCGTCCTTACCTGGGTGTGGGGGCGGGGGCCCACTCCTTCCTGACGGCAGGCGACGCAGGCCTCCGCTTCGCCGATGTCTACTCACCCCGGCAGTACGTGCGTCGGGTGGAGGAGACGGCCCGCAGGGGCGTTCAGCCCGGCCCTCTTGGGGACGTCCTGGGCGCCATGAGGCAGGTGGCCTTCGTGGAGGAGCTGGCGCCGCCGCTGATGATGGCGGAGGCCCTCATCCTGGGGTTGCGCCTGACGGAGGGCGTGGCACTGGCGACCTTCGAGGAGCGCTTCGGCGTAGGTCTGCTGGAGCGCTACGGCCCCGCGGTGGCGGAGCTGATGGAGCTGGGACTGCTGGAGCTGTCCGATGGCCATCTGCGGCTCACACCCCGCGGCCTCCTCCTGGCCAACGAGGTCTTCGTGCGGGTGCTGGAGGTCTAGGCAGGCGCCGCCTGCGGCATCATCGGCCTCCCGCGTGGAGAGCGGCGCCGCTACGTCCCTGCGGGATGCCCTGTGACCGCCTCGGCGCCCTCCCGGGCGGGTGCGCTCGGCTCAGGGGAGGACCTTCTCCAGAGGGGTGTAGGGAAGGCCCTGGGCCTCGGCCACGGGGCGGATGGTCAGGTGCCCGTCGAAGGTATTGACGCCGCGGGCCAGGGCGGGGTCGTGGCGGAGGGCCTCCAGCCCCTCGCTGGCCAGTCGCAGGACGTAGGGGAGGACGGCGGCGCTCAGGGCCTGCGTGGCCGTGCGGGGGACGGCTCCCGGCATGTTGGTGACACAGTAGTGGACCACCCCTTCCTCCACGTAGGTGGGGTCGGTCAGGGTGGTAGGGCGGGAGGTCTCACAGGCGCCGCCCTGGTCTATGGAGATGTCCACCAGCACCGCCCCCGGTCCCAGGCTGCGCACCGCCTCCCGCGTCAGCAGCCTCGGGGTGAGGGCGCCTGGGACGAGGACGGCGCAGACCAGCACGTCCGCCCCCACCACCTCCTCCATCAGCGACTCTCCGTCCAACAGGCGAATGGCAATGCGGCCGTCGCTCAGCTCTTGGAGGCGGCGCAGGCGAGCGGGGTCGCGGTCCAGCACCGTGACCTGCCCCTGCAGGGCGTCCAGGGTGAGGGCGGCCCGGCTACCGGCGTTGCCGGCGCCCAGGACGATGCAGCGGGCCGCCTCCGCCCCCTCGATGCCGCCCAGGAGCTTGCCCCGACCCGGGCCGGGGCGTCGCAGGTGCTGGGCCGCCACCTCGCCCGCCAGCCGGCCAGCGATGAGGCTCATGGGCCGCAGCAGGGGCAGGGAGCCGTCGGCCGCCTGCACCGTCTCGTAGGCGATGGCGATGGTTCTTGACTCCAGCAGGGCCTGCGTCAGCCCCGGCTGGGGCGCCAGGTGCAGGTAGCAGAAGAGGACGAGGCCGGGCCGCAACAACCGGTACTCCTCCGGCTGGGGCTCCTTCACCTTCACCAGGAGCTGGCAGGAGCCCGCCACCTCCTCCGGTGTCCCCAGAAGGACGGCGCCCGCCCGGTCATACTCCTCGTCCGGGTAGCCGGCGCCCAGGCCGGCTCCCCGCTCCACCAGGACACGATGGCCGGCCTCCGTCAGCGCCCTCACCGCCTGGGGCGTCAGGGCCACCCGGCCCTCCTCTACCTTGCGCTCCCTGACGATCCCTACATCCACCCTCCCGACCTCACTCCAGCCCATGGGCGCGCTTGACCGCCCTGAGCACCACATCGATGTCCGGAGCGGGGACGTTGGGCCCCTCGCCCAGAGGGTCGGGCGTGAGGGGCCGCTCCAGGATAGCCTCCACCACGGCCCCCACCGACCAGCCCAGAGCCATCAGGTCGTACCCGCCCTCCAGGGAGAGGATCAGGCGTCCCTGGCAGAGCTCCTGGGCCAGCTCCCACAGGATGGCGGCAATGCCGTAATAGCCACGCGAGGAGAGGAGCATGTTGGCCAGAGGATCGGCGAAGTGGGCATCGAAGCCGGCGGAGACCAGGATGAGCTGGGGCCGGAAACGACGCAGCACGGGGACGCAGACCTCCCGATAGGCCCTCAGGTACTCATCGCTGCGGGAGCCGCGGGGCAACGGCACGTTGACCGTCGTCCCCTCAGCCTCGCCCTCGCCCTTCTCGGCCCAGTAGCCGGTGCCGGGGTAGAGGGGGTACTGGTGGGTAGAGAAGAAGAGGACGCGGGGCTCCCGGTAGAAGGCGTCCTGGGTGCCGTTGCCGTGGTGGACGTCGAAGTCCACGATGGCCACCCTCTCCAGGCCTCCCGCTTCCAGCGCCGCCCGCGCCGCGATGGCCACGTTGTTGAAGAGGCAGAAGCCCATGGCGGTATCGGGAGTGGCGTGATGGCCTGGGGGGCGCACCAGGCAGAGGGCGGCCTCCACCTGGCCCGAGAGGACGGCCTCCAGGGCGGCCAGGCAGCCCCCGGCCGCCCGCCGGGCAGCGGCGTAGGAGGCGGGGACGATGTAGGTGTCCCAGTCCAGCCAGCCGCCCCCCTCCTCGGCCTTCGCCCGGATGCGGGCGATGAGGTCAGCGCTGTGGACCAGCTCCAGCTCGGCATGGGAGGCGTCCCGGGCGGGGATGGCCGTCATCAGGTCCAGGAGGCCGGACTTGCGCAGGTGCTCCAGGATGGCGACGAGGCGTTCCGGGCGCTCCGGATGGCCAGGCGTGCCATGCTCCAGATAGAGGGGGTCGAATACATAGCCAAGGCGCGCCATAGCCGTCGATATGTTATCAGGCCCACGGATGGGGTGCTATACTCGATGCCGGTGGGGAGCCCCGACCCGGCCTGAACGACGCCGGGCGCCGCCTCTCGTGTGAGACCTCCGCAGGAAGCGCCAGCACCGGACTTGAGGTCATGTACACCATCGGCACGGCGGGTCACGTAGACCACGGCAAGTCAGCCCTCGTCAAGGCCCTCACCGGCATAGACCCCGACCGCCTTCGTGAGGAGAAGGAACGGGGGATGACCATAGACCTGGGCTTCGCCTGGTTGCGCCTCCCCTCCGGACAGGAGGTCAGCATCGTGGACGTGCCGGGCCACGAGCGGTTCGTCCATAACATGCTAGCCGGGGTGGGGGGCATAGACCTGGCGCTCCTGGTGGTTGCGGCCGACGAGGGGGTGATGCCCCAGACCCGGGAGCACCTGGCCATCCTCGACCTGCTGGAGGTGCGGCGCGGAGTGGTGGCGATCACCAAACGCGACCTGGTGGACGAGGAATGGCTGGAACTGGTGAAGGCAGAGGTGGAGGAGGAGCTGCGAGGCACCTCCCTGGAGGGAGCGGTCATGGTGGCCTGCTCCTCCCTCACCGGAGAGGGGCTGCCGGAGCTCATTCAGGTGCTGGAGGCCGAGCTCTCCCGCATGCCGCCGCGCCGGGACATCGGGCGGCCGCGGCTGCCTATAGACCGCGCCTTCACTCTCCCTGGCTTCGGCACCATCGTCACCGGCACCCTCATAGACGGCTCCCTGGCGCTGGGGCAGGAGGTGGAGGTGGTGCCCGGCGGCCTGCGCTCCCGCATACGGGGTCTCCAGAGCCACGGCCGACCCCTGGACCACGCCCCGCCGGGGAGGCGCACCGCCGTCAACCTGGCGGGGGTAGCGGTGGAGGAGGTGGAGCGGGGGATGGTGGTCACCACCCCGGGGTGGCTGGTCCCTACCGTGGCGGTGGACGTGCGCTTCCGCACCGCCCGTCACCTGCGCCGGCCCGTGCGCCATGCCCTGGAGGTCACCTTTCACGCCGGCAGCGCCGAGGTCCCCGGCCGCCTCCTCCTGCTGGACCGGGACGAGGTACCCCCGGGGGAGACGGCCTGGGCGCAGGTGCGGCTGGCCCAGCCGGTGGCCGTCGTCAGGGGGGACCACTTCGTGGTTCGCGACCCCAACGACACCCTGGGCGGCGGCCGGGTGGTGGACACCCACGTCCGTCGCCATCGTCGGTTTCATGGCCCCACCCTGGCGTCGCTGGAGTTGCTGGAGCGGGGCACCCCGGGCGAGGTGATAGTGGCGGCCATCGCCCGTCGGGAGCCCGTGGCCCTGCGGGAGCTGGCCCGGGGCGTGGAGCTATCGCCTCAGGAGCTGCGCCAGGAGCTGGAGAGGCTGACGGCCAGCGGTGAAGTCGTCGCCCTGGGCGAGGGCCCCCTGCAGGAGGAGCACATCCTCTTCACCGCCCAGGGGCTGGCCCGTCTGCAGGAGCGGGCGGAGGAGGCGGTGAAGACCTACCACCAGCAGCGCCCCCTCCGACGCGGCATCTCCCGGGAGGAGCTGCGCAGCCGTCTCGGCCTGCCCCAGCGCCCCTTCGACCTGGCCCTGGCCTACTGGACAGACAAAGGCATCCTGAGGGACACCGGGGGTCTGGTGGCCCTCCCCGGCCACGCTCCCCGTCCCACGCCGGAGCAACAGGCCCTCCTGGACGCCTACCTGCAGGCCCTGCGGGCCAGCCCTTACTCGCCGCCTACCGATATGAAGCTCGACCCGGAGCTGATGGCCTACCTGGAGGAGATGGGCCAGATAGTGCGGGTGAGCCCGGAGGTGGCCTTCGCTGCCGAGGCCTACCGGGAGATGGTGGAGCGCATAGTGGCCGCCCTGCGAGAGCGAGGCAGCCTGACCCTGGGCCAGGTGCGGGACATGTTCGGCACCAGCCGCAAGTACGTGCAGCCCCTCCTGGAGCACCTGGACGCCCAGCGTATCACCCGCCGCGTGGGGGACGAGCGGGTGCTTCGGCGCGGCTAGCTCCACCCCGAGGGCGGGCGCTATAATCTGGCGGCCGTGGGGCGGCGTGCCTGGCTGTGGTTGCTCCTCGCCCCTCTCCGCTGGCTGGCCCCGGCGTCCGGGGCAAGAGGGCCTACGCCTCGGCGGGGACGGGACGCCGGGGGAAAAGGCGGCGCCAGAGACGGGCCAGGTCTCCCTCCTCCCAGGAGACCAGCACCTGGCTGGCCACGAAGATGGAGCTGTAGGTGCCGGTGACGGTGCCCAGCAGCATCACCAGCAGGAGCTCCTGGATGGTGCCGCCGCCCAGCAGCATCAGGGCTACCACGGTGATGAGCAGGGTCAGCGAGGTGTTCAGAGAGCGCACCAGCGTCTCCGTCAGGCTGGCGTTGACCACCTCAGCCAGCGGATAGTCCGGGTAGCGCCCGCGGTTCTCGCGGATGCGGTCGAAGACGACGATGGTGTCGTGGACGGAGAAACCGATGACCGTCAGCAGCCCCGTTATGAACATGGTGTTGACCTCGGTGCCGAATAGCTTGCCCAGGATGGAGAAGGCGCCCACCACGAAGAGGGCGTCGTGCATCAGGGCGATGATGGCTGCCACGCCGTAGCGGAGAGGATTGGGGACGCCGCGGAAGGCCCAACTGATGTAGAGGAGGATGGCCGCCGCCGCCACCCCCACAGCGATGGCAGCATTGCGACCGATGGCCCGGGATACTATCTCGGAGACGGTATCGAAGTTGGTCACCCGGAAGGGGCCGAAGCGGTCACGGAGGGCCTCCTCCAGAGTATCCCGCTCGGAGGGAGGAGTGGGCCCCACCGGGGGCACGTTCACCGCCCCCTCCAGGTCTCCCAGCCGGATGATGAAGTCGCCGGCGTCGGTCACCTGGATGCGGGCGTCGGGGTGGCCCAGGTCGGCCAGGGCAGCGCGGACGGCCTCGGCGCTCACTCTGGGGTCTTCGAAGCGCACGGTCATGGTGGTGCCGCTGGTGAACTCGATGCCGGGCTTCAGGGCCGGCGGCACCATCAGCGATATGAGGCCCGGGACGAGGATGAGCACCGAGAGGACGTAGTAGAGGCCGCGCCGCTTCACGAAATCCAGGGGCAGAGAGCGTCGCCGCTCCCCGCTGGCGGTCAGCCGGCGCGCTGGCTCCACGTTGAAGAGCCAGGGGCGACGGGCCAGGGGCGTCAGGAGGAGAAGACGCAGGTAGGTGCGCGTCACCGTGATGGCCGAGAACATGCTCACCAGCACACCGATGGCCAGCGTCAGGGCGAAGCCCTTCACCAGGCTGGCGTTGAACTGATCGCCGAACCACCAGAGGATGCCGCAGGTGATGAGGGTGGAGACGTTGCTGTCCCGTATGGAGGGCCAGGCGCGGTCGAAGCCCGCCCGTATAGCGGTGGCCAGGTTGCGGCCTCCCCGCAACTCCTCCTTCAGCCGCTCGAAGACCAGGATGTTGGCATCCACCGCCATCCCCACCGAGAGGACGAAGGCGGCGATGCCGGCCAGGGTAAGGGTCACCGGCCACAGCTTGAAGATGAGGAGCAGGGTGGAGGCATAGGTGACCAGGGCCAGGGCCGCCACCACCCCGGGCAGGCGGTAGATGAGCACCATGAAGGCCATGACGGCCAGGATGCCGATGATGCCCGCCTGAATGCTGTGACGCACCGTGGCGTCGCCCAGGGTGGCGTCCACCTCCGTCTGCTGGACCACCCGCATGGGCACCGGCAGGGCACCCGAGTTGAGCTGGACGCGCAGGCGGCGGGCCTCGTTCAGGTCCAGCCCGGTGATGACGGAGCTCTCCGTCAGCCGCTGCTGGACGATGGGCGAGGCTATCATCTCCTCGTCCAGGGCGATGACCAGAGGGTAGCCCACCAGCCGGCCGCTGACGTCGCTCAGGATGGCGGCGCCCCGGCTGTTGAAATTGAGAGTGACCTGGAAGCCACGGCCGCCAGGGTCGGGCACTACCTGGGAGTTGGGCTGCAGCAGGTTGCCGGTGAGGGGCACCCCCACGATGTCGGGCCGGCAGTCGCGCCGGCAGCGGGCCGGCTCCACGATGAGCTCCCCCATCTGGCCCGTCGGCCCCAGGCAGAGCACCTTGCCCTGCTCCCGGTCCAGGTAGGTGGCCTGGAGGGGCGTCTCGAACTCGGAGCCGTCCGGGGCGCGGCAGACCAGGTTCCCCGTGGCCTCGTTGATCCTGGGTTCCAGGAACTGGAGGAGGGCGGTGCGGCCTATCAGCTCTCGCGCCTCCTCCGGCCTGATGCCGGGTAGCTGAACGGAGAGGCGATAGCGGCCTTCCCGCTGGATCTCCGTCTCCGCCACGCCGAAGGCGTTGACCCGCTGCTCGATGATGTTCTTGGCCCCCTCCATGGCGGCGTCTATGTCCACGCCGGGGGGGATGCGGGCCGGGTCGGCCTCCAGGAGGATGTAGGTGCCGCCCTTGAGGTCCAGCCCCAGGCGCATCTCCTGGCGGTCGAAGCCACCGATCTTCAGCCCCTGCCCTTTGGGCCAGGGTATGAAGTCCGGCAGGTAGCGGTTCGGGTTGCCCGGCCAGACCACCACGATGGCGAAGGCCGTCAGGGCGACGATGAAGGCGAGGAGCCAGAGGTCATTCCGATGACGCATTGCGGTTCGCCTTGGGGGAAGCGGGAGCGGCTTCAGAGGGCGTCTCCGGCTGGCCAGAGGAGAGGCGCTGCACTATGGCCGTGGCCATGGCCCGCACCTCCACGCCCTTCGCCAGCTCCAGAACTAGCTCGGCCGGCCCCTCGTCGGGGACGACGATCTCCTTCACGGTGGCGATGAGGCCACCCTGGGTCAGCACCCGGTCTCCCGCCCGCAGCTCCAGGAGCGTCTGGCGCTGGCGGCGGCGCTCCTGCTGGACGGGCCGGTAGAAGGCGAAGTAGAAGAGGATGGCGATAGCCACCGGATAGGCCAGGGCGAAGAGCAGGACGTCCATCAGGGGCCACCTCCAGCCGCTACCTTCATACGCTCCAGCAGTCGTCGGGCGAGGGCCAGGGCCTCCTCCCGGTTCTTCACCTTTCCCGTGGCCTGGGCCTCTCGCAGCGCCTCCAACAGGGCGCCAACGGTGGGCCCTGGCCGCAGCCCCAGGGCCTCCATCAGGTCGTGGCCGGTCACCAGCCTGGGGGGCTGTCGCAGCTCGCGGCGGCGCTCCGGCTCCTGGAGGACGTGGAGGACGAGGCCCACGTGCCACCGCCAGCCCTGCCAGTCCAGGCGGGGGCCCACGGTGGCCAGGTGGTCGGCCAGGCTCAGGAGGAGGACGCCCCAGGCTGCCTCCCCGCAGTCACGGTAGAAACGGTAGATGGCACGCGGGGTGGGCGGGCCCTGCTGGGCCATCTGGGTTGGCCGCAGGTGGGCGCGCACCAGATGTCCCACGAAGTCCTCCTCCCGGCCGGAGAAGCGGAGACGGGCCATGATGCCCCGCGCCTGTTCCTCTCCCAGGCGGTCGTGCCCGAAGAAGCGGAGACGCCCGCTGGCGTCCACGCTCCTGGTGGCCGGCTTGGCCACATCGTGCAGAAGGCCTCCCAGCTTCAGCAGCGCCTGCCGGGGGCGGCCGGCCACCATCTTCTCGTCCAGATAGGAGCGAAGGGAGGTGGCCAGAGGGCCGAGCTCACCCCAGAGGCTGCTCCAGAGGGCGGGCTCCCGGGGCTGCCAGGGGCTCCCCTCGCTGGCCGACGGCGGGACGGGGGCCAGCAGCAGGTCCAGGGCCTCTACCGTCGACAGGGCGTGGCCCAGGACGTCCCAGTAGTGCTCCCGGGGCTGGGAGACTCCCCGTCCAGACGCCACCTCGGGCAGGAGCGAGGACAGCAGACCCAGCGACTCCAGCAGACGGAGACCCCTGGCCGTCCGATGACTGGCCAGGAGGCGGACCAGCTCGTCCCGCTGGCGCTCGGGGGCGGTCAGGGGCAGGAGGTGGGCATGCTCGGCGATGGCCCGGGCGGTGGCGGGCTCTAGCTGGAAGTCCAGCTCCACGGCCAGCCGGACTCCCCGGAGGAGGCGCAGGGGATCGTCGCGGAGGGCACCCACACTCACCAGTCGCACCAGGCGGGCCGCCAGGTCTCGCTGGCCGCCACAGGGATCCAGGATGACGGCCTCGCCCCGGGCCAGGGGGTCTAGGGGCGCCGCCAGGGCGTCCACGGTGTAGTCCCGCCGGCGCAGGTCCTCCTCTATGTCCCCAGAGAGGGGGTGGAGGTCCACCGTCAGGGAGGCGCCCTCGCCGACAGGCACGACGAGACGGCCCATATCCTCGTCCCGGGAGAGGATGAAGAAGCGCCCTCCCAGCGCCTGCGCCAGCTCCGGCCCCACGATGGCCGGGGAAGCGCCTATGGCCAGGTCTATGTCCTGGCTGGGGCGGCCCAGGAGGAGGTCCCGCAGGAAGCCTCCCACCACGTAGCCCTCAGCCCCCCTCTGGGCCAGGAGGCCGGCCAGCCTGGAGAGGAGACGGGACGTCTCCCGGGGAAGGGGCAGAGGCATCAGCTCCTCCCCTCCAGCTCCACCGCTTCCTCGCTGATCTTCACCAGTTCGTCCAGGCTCTTCAGGTGGTCTATGTAGAGGATGCCGTTGATGTGGTCCACCTCATGCTCCAGCGCCTGGGCCAGGAGGGCGTCCCGCTCCCCTCCCTTTGCCGAGGCCTTGATGCGGACGGTCCGGCCCTGCAGATCCAGCCCCCGCGCCACCACCGTGACGGACCTGGGGACGAGGGCGCGGTAGCCAGGAATGGAGAGGCAGCCCTCCTCTACCTCGCGGCGGCCCTCCCGCTTGACGATCTCCGGGTTGACCAGGGCAAAGGGCTCCTCGTCCGGCAGACCGATGACGATGACCCGCAGGGAGACGCCGATCTGGGGAGCGGCGATGCCGACGCCGTGAGCGGCGTACATGCTGTCTATCATGTCCCGCACCAGCTCCCGTATGGACTCGTCTATGCTGGTGACCCGCTTGGCCTTAGCGCGCAGGACGGGGTCGCCCAGCAGCCGGATAGGACGAACGGCCAAGGCCGCACCTCCGCATCAGACGTCCTTTCCATTCTAACCCGCCCCATAGAGAGGGGAAACGTGGGGCTATCAGGCCAGGTGGACGGGGTCTATGTCGACCGTCCAGCCCTGGGGGAGGGAGAGGCCCCGCAACAGCTCGTCCGGCTGGTGGCCCTTGAGGGTGACGTGCCAGCGGTAGCGGCCCCGCAGGCGGTGGGGATGGGCAGGGGCGGGGCCCAGCACCTCCAGGGCAGTGAGGCCCCGCGCATCCCTCTCCCGTCGCAGGACGGCGGCCAGCCGCAACGCCTCCAGCCTGGCCCGTTCCTCCCGGGGGTGGACGTAGGTGAGGCGGGCCAGCCGACCGAAGGGAGGGTAGCGCAGCCGCTGCCGCAGCGCCACCTCGCTCTCGTAAAAGGAGCGGTAATCGTGACGGGCGGCGGCGACGATGGCCGGGTGGCCGGGCGAATAGGTCTGGACGATGACGCGTCCCCCCCGGGGCCCACGGCCAGCCCTCCCCGCCACCTGCTCCAGTAGCTGGAAGGTGCGCTCGCTGCTGCGGAAGTCCGGCAGATGGAGGCCGATGTCGGCCAGCACCACCCCCGTCAGCGTGACTAGGGGCATGTGCAGCCCCTTGGCCAGCATCTGCGTGCCGATGAGGACGTCCGCCCGGTGAGAGGCGAAGGTCTCCATCACCCGCTGGTGGTCCCGCTGGGAGCGGGCCACGTCACGGTCCCAACGCAGAGTGCGCACGCCGGGGAAGAGGCGTCGTACCTCCTCCTCCACCCGCTGCGTCCCCACGCCCAGCGGCCGCAGCTCGGAGGCGCTGCAGGAAGGACAGGACGCGGGCACCCGTCGCCGGCGGTTGCAGTGATGGCACTGGAGCTGCCCCTCCTGGCCGTGGTAGGTATAGGCCAGCCCGCAGCCCGGGCAGGAGGGGACGTGCCCGCACACCCGGCATTGCAGCAGGGAGGCGGTGCCCCTCCGGTTCAGGAAGAGGACCATCTGCTCCCCGTTGGCCAGGGCGGTCGCCATCTCCTCCAGCAGGCGGCGGCTGAAGATCCCCCGATTGCCCTGCCTCAGCTCCTGGCGCATGTCCACCACCTCCACCTCCGGCAGAGGGCTGGGGGCCACGCCGCCGTCGCCCGGCCGCAGGCGCGCCGGCAGCTCCAGCAACCTGTACAGGCCGGCCCGGGCGAGGTGATAGCTCTCCACGGAGGGGGTAGCGCTGCCCAGCAGGAGGACGGCCCCGGTGAGCCGGCACAGCTCCTCCGCCACGCGGCGGGCGTGATAGCGGGGGGCGGCCTCGTCCTGCTTGTAGGTCCACTCGTGCTCCTCGTCTATAATGACCAGCCCCAGGTCCGGCTGGGGGGCGAAGATGGCGCTGCGGGCGCCGATGACCACGCCATAGCGCCCCTCCCGCACCCGGTGCCAGGTGTCGTAGTGCTCGCCCGGGGAGAGGCCGCTGTGGAGCACCGTCACCTGGCCGGGGAAACGCTCGGCGAAGCGGTGCACCGTCTGGGGCGTCAGTGCGATCTCCGGCACCAGGACGATGGCCCGCCTCCCCCGGGCCAGGGCCTCCTGGAGAACGCGCAGGTAGACCTCCGTCTTGCCACTGCCGGTGACGCCATAGAGGAGGAAGAAGGCGGGCCCGGCCCCCGGCGCCAGGGCCTCCACGACGGCGGCGGCGGCCGCCTCTTGTGCAGGGGTGAGGACGGGGGCTGGCCGCGGGGCGGGGACCAGGCCAGCCAGGGGGTCTCGCATCTGGGGCACCTGCTCCAGGGCGGCCCAGCCTCTCTCCAGGAGACGCTCCAGGTGCCTCCTGGAGAGCCCCAACTGCCGCAGCCTGGCCAGGGGCAGGGCTGGCCCCTCACGCGCCAGGGCGCGCAGGAGGCCGGCCAGCCGCCCCTGTCGCTCCGCCAGGGAGGCAGCCAGCGCCTCCGCCTCCCCCGGTGACAGCAGGAGTCTGAGGTAGGGGGCCAGCCTGGGGCGGGCGCGCGGGGAGCCCAGGGCGTATTCTCGCTGCAAGAGGCCGCGGCGGACCAGAGAGGCCACGATGCTGGTCAGGGGTAGCGAGGGGAAGGCCCGCTCCAGGGCGGAGGTGCTCACCTGGCCACGGGCGACCACATAGGACAGCACCCTTCGCTGGCCCTCCGTAAGGGAGAGAGTGTCCAGGAGCTGGGCGCCCGCCGCGGCCCGCAGGTAGGTGAGGGGACGCTGACGGAGCCCGGGCGGGAGCATCAGGGCCACGCAGTCGAAGAGGGGGGCGAGGTAATAAAAGGAAAGCCAGCGGGCGAGGGCGAGCTGATGGGGCAGCAGGGGCGGGACGTCCCGGGCCACAGCGGCGATGTCCCGCGCCTCCGGGTAGGCCGGGGACTCCGTCAGCTCCATCACCACGCCCTGGAGCAGCCGCTGGCCGAAGGGGACGTAGACCGTCTGCCCGGGGGCCAGGGACATCCCGTCCGGGACGCGGTAGGTGAAGGTCTGCTGGGCAGGGATGGGCGAGTTTACCGCTACCTCGGCGAAGGGCATAGTGCGGGGCGGCGCCGGCGCTCTCCTCTACCCTGGCGCTGCCCTCTCTCCTCCCTCGACGATGGGCAGGGGCCTGGCCCGGTGACGGCCCTGGCTACCCCTAGCGAGGGCCCTGGCCACGAGCGGGGGGCCGTCTCTCCTTGACGCGGGCCGCCCGCCCGATGCGCGTCCGCAGGTAGTAGAGGCGGGCCCGCCTCACCTTCCCCTGACGGACCACCTCCACCTTCTGGACCATGGGGGAATAGAAAGGGAAGGTGCGCTCCACCCCCACGCCGTGGGTGACGCGGCGGACGGTGAAGGTGGAGTTGAGGCCACCGCCGCGGACGCGCAGCACCACGCCCTCGAAGACCTGGGTGCGCTCGCGGTCTCCCTCCACCACCTTCAGATGGACGCGGACGGTGTCGCCCGGGCTGAAGGGGGCGATCTCCGGGTTCTCACGGATGCCGAGGACTGGCCGCAGGTCTATGTCCATCGCCTCAGTCAGTTTAAGGCCGCTCCAGGTTCTGGGCAAGCCATTCCCGCTCCTCCGGGCTGAGGGCGGCCCGGGCCAGGAGGTCGGGCCGGCGGCGGGCGGTCAGGAGGATGCTCTGGCGGCGTCGCCAGCGGGCGATCTCCTGATGGTTGCCGGAGAGGAGGATGTCCGGCACCCGCCAGCCACGGAACTCGGCGGGGCGAGTGTAGTGGGGGTATTCCAGCAGGCCCTGGGCGAAGGACTCCTGGTGGGCGGACTCGGGGTCGCCCAGGGCGCCGGGCAGCAGACGCACCACGGCGTCCACCACCACCATGGCCGGGAGCTCACCCCCTGACAGGACGTAATCGCCGATGCTGATCTCGTCGGTGGCCAGGTAGTGGTGGACGCGGGCATCGAAGCCCTCGTAGCGGCCGCAGATGAGGAGGAGCCTCTCCTGTCGGGCCAGCTCTTCGGCCACCTGCTGGGAGAAGAGCCGGCCAATGGGGGTGAGGAGGACTAGGGGCCCCCGCCGGACGTCCATGGCCAGGACGGCCTCGGCGGCGGCGAAGATGGGCTCCGGCTTCATGACCATGCCGGGGCCGCCGCCATAGGGGTAGTCGTCCACGGTGCGGTGGCGGTCGGTGGCCCAGTCACGGATGTTGTGGACGTGGATCTCCACTAGGCCGGCCTCCCGCGCCCGCTTGATGATGGACTCGTCGAAGGGGCCGCGGAACATCTCCGGGAAGATGGTGAGGATGTCTATGCGCATGCTCTCCTGCCTCGCCGGGCGGTCCTGCCCCTCCCACGGGGCCTCCCACTCTTCCCCACCGGGCACCACCCCTCAGGCCGTGCGGTGCTGGGAGGGCTCCCCCCGCAGCAGCTCCACGGCGTGGGGGAGCACCGGCAGGAGCACCTGCAGGTTCTCCCTCACCCCGCGGGGACTGCCCGGCAGATTGACGATGAGGGTGCGGCCGCGTATGCCGGCCACGGCCCGGCTGAGCATGGCGAGAGGCGTATGCTTCAGCCCCTCGGCCCGCATGGCCTCGGCCAGGCCGGGGGCCTCGCGGTCGATGACGGCGCGGGTGGCCTCGGGTGTGACGTCCCGGGGGCCGAAGCCGGTGCCGCCGGTGGTGACTATCAGGTCGAGGCCGTCGGCGTCGGCCCAGGCGCGCAGCCGCTCCTCGATGAGGGAGCGCTCGTCGGGGACGATCTCGTAGCGCTCCACCGTGGCCTCCAGGGAGGCGAGCATCTCCCGGATGGCGGCGCCGGAGGTGTCCTGGCGCTCGCCGCGGGCGGCCATGTCGGACACGGTGAGGATTCCCGCTCGCAGGGCCATGGGCGCTCTCCTGTGGAAATTGTGTGGATAACCTGCCCGCCGGGCGCTCTCACGGGGTGGTGTGGCCCGGTGGTATGATGTGGGAGGAAGTGGGGAGAGGTGGTGGCCTCTCCCTGGCTCCCTCGCCCAATCTGTTCAACTCTCGCCGTGGTCAATATACCACGGGCAGGGGGCAGCAGAAAGGGCACAGCTCGGCAGAGGTGGTAGCAGGTTTGGCGTTTCGGGGTACCTATGAGTACTCCATGGACGACAGGGGCCGCGTACCCATACCGGCCCGCTTCCGCCACCTGTTCACCGATGGCGCCAAGCTGACCCTCAGCCCTGACGGCTGCGTGGAAGTCTGGACCAACGAGGGGTTCGAGAGGATGGAGGAGCGGGTGACAGCGGAGCCCGCCACCACCCTGAAGGGGCGGCGGCTGCGCCGTGGCTTCTCCGTCCGCTCCTGGGACGTGGAGCTGGACCGCCAGGGCAGGGTCCTGATCCCTCAGTACCTGCGGGAGAAGGCGGGGCTGGACGGCACGGTGATCATCGCCGGGCGCATCGAGTGTCTGGAGATCTGGAACCAGAGGCGGTGGGAGGAGGAGATGGAGCAGGTGGAGGCCACCTACCGTGAGGAGCTGGAGTCCCTGAGGTGATGCGGGGAGGCAACGATGTTGGTGAGAGAGATCGCCCCTGAGACGACACTGCACACGCCGGTAATGGTGGAGGAGGTCCTCCACTACCTGGATGTCCTGCCCGGCGGCCGTTACGTGGACTGCACCGTGGGCACCGGCGGCCACGCCGAGGCCGTCCTGGAGATGGCCTCTCCCGGCGGGCTGCTCCTGGGCCTGGACGTGGATGCCCAGGCCCTGGCCCTGGCCAGAAAGCGCCTGGAACGCTTCTGGCCCGATGTGCGGCTGGTGGAGGCCAACTACCGCGACCTGGCGGCCGTCTGCCGGGAGTACAGCTTCATACCCGTCCACGGCGTCCTCTTCGACCTGGGCCTCTCCTCCCTCCAGCTCGCCCAGGCCGAGCGCGGCTTCAGCTTCCAGCGGGAGGGGCCGCTGGACATGCGCTTCGATCAGGAGCAGGAGCTGACCGCCTTCGATATCGTTAACCACTGCTCGGAGGTGGAGCTGGCCCGCATCATCTGGCAGTACGGTGAGGAGCGGCAGAGCCGTCGCATCGCCCGTGCCAT
The DNA here is from genome assembly GCA_002898615.1 of bacterium HR25. The sequence continues at coordinate 40,981 of BEIB01000003.1, forward strand.
CGTGCGGGCGCGGCCCATCCACACCACGCGGGAGCTGGCGGAGGTGGTGTCCCGGGCCGTGCGGGCGCCTGGCCACCGCCTGCACCCCGCCACCAGGACCTTCCAGGCACTGCGCATAGCCGTCAACCGGGAGCTGGAGAACCTGGAGATGGCCCTGGCCCAGGCGGTGCAGGTGCTGGGCCGCGGCGGCCGGCTGGTGGTCATCTCCTACCACTCCCTGGAGGATCGCATCGTCAAGCAGTTCCTGCAGCGGGAGAGCCAGGACTGCATCTGCCCGCCGGACCTGCCCAAGTGCCTGTGCGGGCACCGGGCCACCCTCCGGCCCCTCACCCGCTCGCCCGTGAGGCCCTCCGACGACGAGGTCCGCAGGAACCCGCGCTCCCGCAGCGCCCTCCTGCGGGCGGCCGAGAAGCTGTAAGGACAGGACGAGATGGCTGCCGTTCGTCCCCGCGTCAGCCTCCGCCCCTCCACCTGGCCTTTGCCCTGGCTGGGGCTGCCCCTGGTCATCGTCCTCTCGTCCCTGGCCGTGGGGCTGGCGGCCCTCCTGCCCCTCACCCAGTACGGGAACGCCGCCACCACCAGCGCCTCCCTGGACCAGCTGGAGCGGGACCGCAGCGCCTGGCAGGCGCGTGTGGACGAACTGGAAGCGGAGGTGGCCCGCCTCTCTTCCCTGGACCGTATAGAACGAGAGGCGCGCGAGCGCCTGGGGATGGTCCCGCCAGAGGAGGTGGTCTACATAGAGGTGCCCGTGGCCCGGCCCGAGGGCACCAAGGTACCCGACCGTTACCTCGAACGCCCCGCCCGAGCGGAGGGGGAGGTCGGCGCGGACAGCGCCTGGTGGGAGAAGCTCTTGGGCTGGCTGCCCCTGCCCTGAGAGGGCCCCATGGCCGGCGGGAAGTTCCCTTGGCGGCTGTGGGCCTTGGCCATCGGCATGGGCCTCGGCTTCCTGGTGCTGACCGGGCGGCTGGCCCACCTCCAGATCATAGAACATGAGACCTATGTCCAGCGGGCGCGCCTCACTCGCCTCCACGACGAGAAGACGATAGGTCACCGGGGGGCCATCCTGGACGCCAACGGCCACCCCCTGGCCATGAGCGTCCAGGCCTACAACGTCCTGGTAGAACGACGCGCCTGGCAGGACACCCAGAAGGCCCTGGAGGCGGCCCGCCAACTGGCTGCCATCACCGGCGGCTCCCCGGAGGAGATGGTGCGCACCGTCCAGGGGACAGAGCTCTTCGAGACCAAGGTGGCCCAGTACATCAGCTTCGAGCAGGCGCAGCAGGTCCGCCGCCTGGGGCTGCCCGGCGTGCGGGTGGAGGCGGACAGCCAGCGCATCTATCCAGAGGGGAGCCTGGCCGCCCAGCTCATCGGCGTCATCGGCCGGGACAAGGTAGGGCTGGCCGGCCTGGAGGCTGACCTCAACTCCATCCTGCAGGGCCAGCCCGGGGAGACGGTGGTGGAACGGGACGCCCTGGGGCAGGATCTCTTCTGGGCCCAGTGGCAGCAGGTGCCGCCCCAGCCGGGGTCGGATGTCGTCCTCACCATAGACCGCTACCTGCAGCGGGTGGCGGAACAGGCTCTGGAGGAGGCGGTGAAGGCGAACCGGGCGGCCGGAGGGACCGTCATAGTGGTGGAGGTCAAGACAGGGGCCATCCTGGCTATGGCCAGCCGCCCCACCTTCGACCTGACCAACCCCGACTTCAGCGACCCCGCCAAGATAGGGCTCTTCCGCAACCCGGCCATAACGGACACCTACGAGCCGGGCTCCGTCTTCAAGCTCATCACTACCGCCGCCGCCCTGGACAGCGGCGTCGCCCGGCCGGACACCGTCTGGTACGACTCGGGCATCGTCCAGATCGGAGGGTGGCAGATCCGCAACTGGGACTTCAGCGCCAACGGCCCCCAGACCGTCACCCAGATGCTCACCAAGAGCCTCAACACAGGCTCCGTCTGGCTGGCCCAGCAGCTAGGACCCCAGCGCTTCTACGACTACGTGCGACGCTTCGGCTTCGGCGAGCCGACCGGGATCGACCTGAGCGGCGAAGTGGCGGGCCAGGTACGGGGGCCCAACGACCCCTCCTGGTACCCGGTGGACCTGGCCACCAACTCCTTCGGCCAGGGGATCAGCGTCACCCCCCTGCAGATGGCCATGGCCCTGGCCGCCATCGCCAACGACGGCAAGCTCATGCGACCCTACGTGGTGAGGGCGGTGACGGGCCCCGATGGCGTCCGGGAGACGCAGCCCCAGGTGGTGAGTCAGGTCATCTCCCCGGAGGCCGCCCGTACCCTCCTCCAGATGATGGGGGAGGTGGCAGCCAAGATCTCCCCCTCTCTCCTGAGCGTGCCCGGCTACCGCGTGGGCGGGAAGACGGGGACGGCCAACGTGGCCACCGTGGGAGGCGGCTACAAGCCTGGCGCCTACATCTCCTCCTTCGCTGGCGTGGTGCCCCTGGAGGACCCCCAACTGGCCATCCTGGTGAAGATCGACGAGCCCAAGGGCGCCCCCTGGGGCACGGTGGTGGCGGCGCCCGTCTTCGGCAAGATCGCCCAGCAGGCCATGGCTTACTACAAGGTCCCCCCCAGCACCGGGCTGGTGGTAAGGCGTTAAGTAAGATGGAGATGCTGACCCTCCAGCAGGTCACCCGCTACCTCGAGCCCGTCCTGGTGGCCCGCAGCGCCGCCCGGACAGAAGACCTGACCTTCACAGACGTGGCCATCGACTCGCGGCGCGTCTCCCCGGGCGAGCTCTTCCTCGCCCTGCCGGGCGAGAGGCACGACGGCCACCAGTTCCTGGCCGAGGCGGTGTCCCGCGGCGCCCGCGGCCTGGTGGTCTCCCGGCCAGTGGCCGAGCCGTACCGCGACGTCGTCACCTTTCAGGTAAGCGATACGCTGCAGGCGTTGCAGCGGCTGGGCGCGGGACGTCTGGCCGACCACCCCGGCCTGCAGGTGATAGGGGTCACGGGCAGCGTGGGCAAGACCACCTGCAAGGAGCTGATAGCGGCCGTCCTCTCCGCCCGCCACCGCGTCCTGAAGAGCACCGGGAACCTGAACACGGAGATCGGCCTCCCCCTCTCCCTGGCCGGCCTGGAGGCGGGGCACCAGGCGGCCGTCCTGGAGATGGGGATGACGGCGCGGGGGGACATCGCCCTCCTGTGCCGCATCGCCCCTCCCCGGATAGGGGTCGTCACCTCCATAGCGCCCGTGCACCTGGAGCGGCTGGGCTCGCTGGGGGCCATCGCCGCCGCCAAGGGGGAGCTTCTGGAGGCGCTCCCCCCGGACGGCGTGGCCATCGTCAACGGCGACAGCCCTTGGGCCCACCGACTGGCCGCCCGCACGCGGGCCCGCGTCGTCTTCTACGGCCTCTCCCCCCAGTGTCAGGTGCGAGGGGAGGGGCTGGAGAGCCATGGCCTGGACGGCATCTCCTTCTACCTGTGCGCCCGG
>BEIB01000004.1 GCA_002898615.1 bacterium HR25
CCGCCAGCTCGGCGACGCGGCGCCCCAGCGCCCGCGCCTGCTCCCGGTCTTCCTCTGTCACCTGGCCGTGGGCGGTGGCGCCGTAGTAGGAGCCGGAGGCGCGCATCCGCTCGGACCAGGGGAGCCCTACCACCACCATCCCGTGGGCGAAGAGGAGGTGCAGGAGCTGCAGCAGAGTGGCCTCGATGCCGCCGGAGCGGGAGTAGCCAGCGGTGAAGGCGGCCCCCACGCGCCCAGCAAGCTCGCCGGTCTCCCAGAGGTCGCCGGAGTAGTCGAACCACTCCTTCAGCTTGCCGGTGATGCCACTCCAGTTGGGGGAGCCCAGGATGAGGGCATGGCACCCCCTCAGCTCCTCCACCTGTGCCTCGTCCAGTCGACGGTAAAGGAGCCGGGCGCCGGGGACAGAGCGCACCCCTTCCGCCACCGCCTCCGCCAACTGCTCCACCAGGCCGCCCCGGGAATCGAAGAGCAGCAGCACCCGGGCCATTCGCCTCACCCGGGGGCCAGCTTAGGGCCGTCCTTCCCGCCGGTCAATACGGGCGTTGCCACCCCTGGGGACGCCCGGCTAACATGGGAGTGCCGGCGGCGGGCCGCCGGGAAGGCCTTCGATTTGGAGGAGCTGCCCATGACCACCCCTGCGTTCCCTCGCATCACCGATGAGGCCCTGGAGGAGCTACGGCGCCAGATCGGCATGGAGGTCCAGGACCACTTCTTCGTCCGGGTGGCGACGGAGGACGCCATCCGCAACTACGCCCTGGGCATCGGCGACCCCAACCCCCTCTGGCACGACCGTGAGTATGCCGAGCGGACCCGCTGGGGCAGTCTGCTGGCGCCGCCTACCTTCCTGTACGCCACCAGCCGGGTGGCCGGCGGCTACGTGGGGGGCCTCCCGGGGGTGCACGCCATGTTCGGCGGCAGCCACTTCCGCTGGCGGCAGCCCATAAGGGAGGGGACGCGCGTCAGCACCCGCGCCCGTCTCAAGGACCTGGTGCTGCGGGAGACCCGCTTCGCCGGGCGATCGGTGCAGCAGATTTACGAGGTGGAGTTCTTCGACCAGGACGGACAGCTCCTCTGCGTGGCCGACTCCTGGTGCTTCCGCACGGAGCGGGACACGGCACGGGAGCGGGCCAAGTACGGCCAGAGCGTTTCCCCCCACGTCTATACCGACGATGAACTGCGGGCCATCATGGAGGACTACGAGCGGGAGGTAGTCCGGGGTGTCGAGCCCCGCTACTGGGAGGACGTGCAGGTGGGGGAGGAGCTGACGCCGGTGGTGAAGGGCCCCATGTGCCCCACCACCTCCATCGCCTTCCTACTGGGGTGGGGAGGGCTCTACGTGAGGGCCCACCGCTTCGCCTTCGAGCAGTACCGGAGGCACCCCGCCCTGGCCATCCCCAACGCTCAGAACGTGCCGGAGCCCCCGGAGCGGGTCCACTGGGACAGCGAAATGGCCCGCCTGGTGGGCGTCCCCGCCGCCTACGACTACGGGCCCGAGCGGGTCTCCTGGATGGGCCACCTCATGACCAACTGGGTCGGGGACGACGGCTTCCTGGAGGAGCTGTACGTGGAGATCCGCTACCACAACATCATGGGAGACACCACCTGGTGCAAGGGCCGGGTAGCCGCCAAGGAGATGGAGGGCGGTATCCCCCGCGTCCGTTGCGATATCTGGGCCCACAACCAAGACGGCATCGTCACCGTCCGGGGCTACGCTGTGGCCCGCCTACCCTCCCGCCAGGGCTCCTAGGAGAGGGCGTCCAGCAGGAGGGGCCGCCCTCTCGCCCCGCCTAAGCGCGGGCTATCTTGATATCGTTGCCGTCCACCAGCACCTGGTAGACAGGGATGGGCTCAGCGGGGGGAGGGCTGACCACCTCGCCGGTGCGGACGTTGAACTGGCCGGCGTGGAGGGGGCACTCCACCACGTCCAGGATGAGGATACCCTCGCACAGGGCGCCGTCGGCGTGGGTGCAGCGGTTGCCGAAGGCGAAGAACTCGCCGTCCACGTTGGCCACCACTATCTCCTCGCCGTCCAGCACCACCAGCTTCATCTCGCCTGGCGGGATCTCGTCCACCCTGGCCACCTTGACCGGTTCGCTCATGGCTCCTGCCCTCGTCGGAAGGTCTCGGTGTACGCCCGCGGCCTCGGGGGGCCTCAGGCGGCATCGAAGGCGATGTACAGGGCGTTCAGGCCGTTGAACAGAATGTTCGGCTCGTGGCTGAAGTCGTTCCCCTCGGCGAAGCGCAGGTTCCGCAGCCGCTTCAGCAACTCCTCGTAGGCCACACGGGCCTCCAGCCTGGCCAGGGGTGCCCCCAGGCAGTGGTGGATGCCGTAGCCGAAGGCCAGGTGCTCCCTGGCGTTGGGCCGGTGCATGTCGAAGCGGTCGGGGTCGGGGAACTTGCTCTCATCGCGGTTGGCGGCGGCCCACAAGAGCCACACCTTGGAGCCAGCCGGTATCTTCACGCCGTGCAGCTCCGTGTCCCGGGTGGTGACGCGGAAGAGGCCCCGGATGGAGGGCTCCAGCCGCAGCACCTCCTCCAGGAAGTTGGGGATGAGGGAGGGGTCGGCGTAGAGGGCCGCCATCTCCTGCGGGTGTTCGATGAGGATGCGCATGGCATGGGTGAGGAGGCGGGTGGTGGTGTCGTTGCCGGCCACCAGGAGCTGCTGGAGCATGAAGATGAGCTCCTCGTCGCTGAAGGGGCGACCATCGGGCTGGGCGTGGACGATCTCGCTTATCAGGTCTCCCTCCACCGGATGGGCCCGCCGCTCCTGGATCCGCTCGAAGAGGTAGCGCTGCATATCCAGGAGGCTGCGCAGCATCGCCACGTCCTCCTCCTCGCTGACCAGGGCCCCCAGACGGTGCAGGGAGGCGTCGGTCCACTCCTTCACCTTGGGGATCAGCTCCGTCGGGAAGTTGAAGACAGCGGTGATGACGGTGACGGGCAGAGGTATGGCGAAGCGGGCCACGAACTCTACCTGCCCATCGCCGATGAAGGAGTCGATGAGCTCGTTGACCAGGGCCCGCACCTTGGGCTCCATCCTGGCCAGACGGCGGGCGAAGGCTCGCTGGGCCACCTGCCGCTGACGGGTGTGGTCTGGCGGGTCAGCGTGGAGGAGGGTGGGCACCATGCGCCACATCTGGGAGATGATCTCCCGCATCTCGGGGGTGGGCTTGCGACGGGCGCCCGTGGTAGCGATGTGGGAACTGAAGACCTCTGGCTGCATCTCCACCTGGACGATGTCGTCGTAGCGGCTGATGATGTAGGCATCCAGCTCCGGCGAGTAGAAGACAGGGGCCTCCCTCCTCAGGGCGGCGAAGAACTCGTACGGCCGTTCCCACGTCTCTGGGCTGACGACCCGGAACTCGTAGACAGACGTCATGCCAGCACCCCCGTACCTAGCCTTTCCCTCGTTAGCCGAATCTTACCACAAGACGAGCGCACGAGGCACGGGACTGGTGGGGGCAGACTCGGCCCGGGACGGACCGTATCGTCCTGTCACAGCGCTGGCGGGCCCCTTAGGGGCCGTGGCCCAGCTCGGGCGGCGGTCAGTCGCCCAGGAGGGTGGTGTAGCCGAGGGAGACCATCTCTTCCACGTACTCGGAGCGCCAGCCAGGGTCAGGTATGCGGTGGCCGTTCTCCCGGAACCAGCGGTGCAGCTTGAGGTACTGCTCCTCCAGGTAGCGACGCCAGGCATCCTCCTCCTGGAAGAGCTCCGGGTCCACCTCCTCCAGCCGCTTGTCCATCTCCTCCGGGTCCAGGTCCAGGTCCTCCCGCCAGTAGTCGGCCAGGTACTCCACGCACTCCTCTAGCTGCCGACGGCACTCTTCTAGGAGGGCGGTCATCATGCCCAGTTCGTTGACCCGGCGGCCGCGGAGACGGACGGCGCGGGCGCAGCCCTCGCACAGGGTCACTAGCTTGCGGGCGTCGCAGTACTCCTGCTTGTTGCAGCCCTCGCACAGGGGGGCCCAGTGGGCGGCCTCCGGCAGGCGCAGATAGCCGATGTACACCTCATCCGTCAGGGCACCACAACGGGGGCAGGCGATCTTGTGGGCCAGGATCTCATTGATGGTGTGCTGCCAGTCTATCTGCATGGCTGCCCTCGGGACGCTTCACACCCCGGCTCAAGCTCTATGATAAAACGCCTCCGCCCCCTGTCAATCAGCCGGCGCTCCGGCTCCCGGCGAGGACGCGGTGCGGGGGATCTCCCGCGGCCAGTGGTGGTTCCAGGGCCGCGCCTGCTCGAAGGCGTGGGCGGCCTGGAGCACCAGGTCGTCCCGGTGGAGGGGCCCCACTATCTGCAGCCCCACCGGCAAGCCGGCGCTGGTGAAGCCAGCCCGCACGCTGATGGCCGGGTGGCCGGTGAGGTTGAAGGGATAGGTGTAGGCGATGAAGTTCATGGGGTGCGTCACCGGCTGGCCGTCTATCTCCGGGGGTAGCTGGCCGTCTCGTACCTCGAACGCCTCCGTGGCCACCGTAGGCGTCAGCAGCAGGTCGTAGCGCTCGAAGAGGGCCCACAGCTCGCGCACCAGGCGGGAGCGCACCATCTGGGCCTCCACCAGCTCCGCCTGGGTGGTCTCGCGGGCCCGCAGGGCGATGGCCAGGAAGCCACGGCGGAACTGCTCCCGGTGGCGGTCCAGGGCATCGCCCACCAGGGCCAGCACCTCGGCGCCGATGATGGTGTGCCAGGCGACGGCGGCATCGGGCAGCGAGATGTCCACCTCCTCCACGGCGTGTCCCATCTCGGCGAAGGCCTCGGCCGCCCGGCGGGCCTGCTCCAGCACCTCCCGCTGCACCTTGGCGTAGCCCAGGGTGGGGCTCCAGGCGATGCGCAGCCGCGGCAGAGGCTCCGCCAGCTTCTCCACATAAGAGTAACCAGGATGGGGCAGCGAGTAGGGATCGCACGGATGGTGCCCCACCACCGCATCCAGGTACAGCGCCGCATCCCGCACCGTCCGCACCAAAGGCCCGTAGCACCAGAGAGGGCTCCACAGGCAGACGGACGAGGGGCCGATGGGTATGCGTCCGTATTGGGGCTTCAGTCCCACGCAACCGGTATAGGCGGCCGGGATACGGTTGGAGCCGCCAGCATCGGAGCCGGTGGCCAGGGGCACCATCCCCGCCGCCACCGCCGCCGCTGAACCCCCGCTCGAACCCCCAGGCGTCCGCTCCAACCGCCACGGATTACGCGTCTCCCCCTGCAGCAGATTGCGCGTGAAAAACGTGTACCCAAACTCCGGCGTCTTCGTCTTCCCCACCACCACACACCCCGCACGCCGCAACCGCTCCACCTGCACCGAGTCCCGAACCGCCACGTTCCCCCGAAACGGCACCGACCCGTACGTCGTCGCCAGACCCCCCACGTCCTCCAGATCCTTCACCCCCAGCGGCAGCCCCGCCAACCGCCCCACCCCCTCCCCTCGCACCAGCCGCTCCCCCAACTCCCGCGCCTCCCGCAGCGCCTCCTCCTCCCGCAGCGCCACGAACGCACCCACCTCCCCGTCCACCTCACGGATCCGCCTCAGACTCCCCTCCACCACCTCCACCGGCGATACCTCCCGCCGCCTCACCAGCTCCGCTATCTCCCACGCAGACAGAAACCACAGCTCCTCCACTCTCTTTACCTCCAGTCGACATAATCAAGGCGGCGACGACTAGCCGCCCGCGGGCCTGGCCGATGTCAGCTCCCGGGGCCAGTGGTGGTTCCAGGGCCGCGCCTGCTCGAAGGCGTAGGACGCCTGGAGCACCAGGTCGTCCCGGTGGGGTGGCCCCACTATCTGCAGCCCCACCGGCAGGCCGGAGTCGGTGAAGCCGCAGCGCACCGAGGCGGCTGGGTGGCCCGAGAAGTTGAAGGGGTAGGTGAAGGGGATCAGGGCCAGCCGGTTCTTAAGGGGCCTCCCGGACCCCTCCTTGGCGACGTGACTGTCGTGGAGGAAGAGGTCCTCAGCGGTCTCGGCGAGCCACCGCTCCACCTCGACGGGAAGGTCGCCATCGGCGTTTATCGCCTCGGTGGCTGTGGTGGGTGTGAGGAGGAGGTCGAACCGCTGGAAGAACTCCTCCAGGCGGCGGAGCAGCTGGGCCCGCGTCCGTTCGGCCCTCGCCAGCCGTTCCGTGGTGACGTCGCGGAAGCGCTCGGCCACGGCCAGGAAGGAGCGACCGAACTCCTCCCGGTGCTCGGGCACCAAGTCGGCGATCTCGGCCCACATCTCCATGCCGGTGACCATCCCCCAGGCGCCAATGGGGTCGGGGAAGATCTCGCCCACTTCCTCGATCTCGTGGCCCATCTCGGCGAAGGCGGCCACCCCCTTCTCTACCTCCCGCAGGACGTCCGGCTGCACCTTGGCGTAGCCCAGGGTGGGGCTCCAGGCGATGCGCAGCCGCGGCAGAGGCTCCGCCAGCTTCTCCACATAAGAGTAACCAGGATGGGGCAGCGAGTAGGGATCGCACGGATGGTGCCCCACCACCGCATCCAGGTACAGCGCCGCATCCCGCACCGTCCGCACCAAAGGCCCGTAGCACCAGAGAGGGCTCCACAGGCAGACGGACGAGGGGCCGATGGGTATGCGTCCGTATTGGGGCTTCAGTCCCACGCAACCGGTATAGGCGGCCGGGATACGGTTGGAGCCGCCAGCATCGGAGCCGGTGGCCAGGGGCACCATCCCCGCCGCCACCGCCGCCGCTGAACCCCCGCTCGAACCCCCAGGCGTCCGCTCCAACCGCCACGGATTACGCGTCTCCCCCTGCAGCAGATTGCGCGTGAAAAACGTGTACCCAAACTCCGGCGTCTTCGTCTTCCCCACCACCACACACCCCGCACGCCGCAACCGCTCCACCTGCACCGAGTCCCGAACCGCCACGTTCCCCCGAAACGGCACCGACCCGTACGTCGTCGCCAGACCCCCCACGTCCTCCAGATCCTTCACCCCCAGCGGCAGCCCCGCCAACCGCCCCACCCCCTCCCCTCGCACCAGCCGCTCCCCCAACTCCCGCGCCTCCCGCAGCGCCTCCTCCTCCCGCAGCGCCACGAACGCACCCACCTCCCCGTCCACCTCACGGATCCGCCTCAGACTCCCCTCCACCACCTCCACCGGCGATACCTCCCGCCGCCTCACCAGCTCCGCTATCTCCCACGCAGACAGAAACCACAGCTCCTCCACTCTCTTTACCTCCAGTCGACATAATCAAGGGCTCGCTAGCTCCGTCAGCGGGATTATACACCAGCCGGTCTGACCGGGCGCCTCCTCCACCCCTACGGTGAGGAGATGCAGGTTGCGGGCACCCCTCTGCCGCAGCCCCTCCAGGATGCGGCCGGCCAGCCACTCGGCCAGCCGCTCGGCGGTGGTGTTGTCGATGGGGAGAGGGGCCACGTCCTCCCTGGGGACCAAGTAGCGTCGTCCCTGGAAGCTTACCTCGTAGCCCTCCTCGTCCTCCCTGATCAGGAGGCTGCGGCTCTGGAGGGGCAGGAGGAAGCGGTGGTCCAGCTCGCGGCAGAGGGCGGCCACCAGCGCCTTGAGCTCCGTGAAGTCTATAACCCAGGCGTCCTCCGTCAGCTCGCCCTCCAGCTCCACGAAGACGTCGTAGTTGTGGCCGTGCAGGGGCTCGCACTGGTCGCCGAAGGTGGTGAAGTGGGCAGCAGCGAAGCGCAGCGTGTTGCGCTCTACGGTGACGCGGTAGCGCATGGGCGAAAACTTCGCACTATGCTTCTTATGTAGATATAGCCGGCCTCCGGAGCCGCCGTCAGTATAGCATTCTCCCGACCCCTCGTTTGCCCCGCCATCCCGCCGGTGCTACACTGGGAGCGTCATCCTTGGTCTTTCTGACATGGCGTCCGTCGCCCCGCTGCCCCGCCGGCCATACCTCAGCCTAGCCGAGGAGGGCCGGGCTGCGCCAGAGGAGGCGGCCACGGAGAGATGAGCTCCCTGCGCCTCTTCCTGCTCGCCCTCGTAGTCCTCCTCCTGCCGGTGGCGGGAGGTGCCATCGGCTTCCGCCTGGGGACGGACTGGAGCGCCTCCAGCAGCGCCGGTGACGGCGCCCAGGGGGGAGACTTCGGCCTCCTGCGCGAGATCTACGACACCCTGCGCGCCAATTATGTCGACCCGGACAAGATAGACCCGGAGCTGCTCCGCTCCGGCGCCATCGATGGCCTCCTCCAGGCCCTGGGCGACCCCCACACCATCTACATAGACCCCCAGTCCTATTCCCTGGGCGTGGACGTCATCTCCGGCACCTTCGAAGGCATCGGCGCTCGCGTCGAGCAGGACCCCATCACCAGAGCCATCGTCATCGTCACCCCCTTCCGGGGCTCGCCAGCAGAGCGGGCCGGTATCCAGCCCGGGGACGTCATCCTGGCCGTCAACGGCGAGAGGACGGAGGGCTGGACCCTCACCCAGGCGGTCCAGCGCATCCGCGGGCCCCGCGGCAGCCAGGTCACCCTCACCCTGCAGAGGCGGGACGGCACCGTCCGGGAGGTCACCCTGACCCGGGACACCGTGGTGGTCCCCACCGTGGTCACCCAGCCGGTCACCGATGACTCCGGCGCCACCCTGCAGGAGCTGGCTTATGTCGAGTTGCAGCAGTTCACGGAGCAGACCCCCAGCGATCTCGCTCGCATCCTGCGGGAGGTGAAGCAGAGCGGCGCGCGGGGCCTCATCCTGGACCTGCGCCGCAACCCGGGCGGCTCCCTGGAGGCCACCATACGGGTGGCCGACCTCTTCCTGGACTCCGGCACCATCCTGACGGAGGTGGAGCGGGGGGGCCGGCAGCGACAGGTGCGGGCGCAACCGGGCGGCGACGCCACCGACCTGCCCATGGTGGTGCTGGTAGGCCCCGGCTCCGCCAGCGGCGCCGAGGTGCTGGCGGCGGCCCTCAAGGAGAACCAGCGGGCCGTCCTCATCGGCGAGAAGACCTTTGGCAAGGGGACCGTCAACCAGATACACGAGCTCTCCAACGGCGGCGCCCTTTTCGTCACCGTCGGCCGCTGGCTCACCCCCAATGGCGAGCTGATAGAGGGCGTCGGCATCGAACCGGACGTCCCGGTGCCGGGGATGACCGAGCAGCTCGCCCAGGGGCACGACCCCGCCCTGCCTCTGGCCGTGCAGCACCTGCGCCAGGCCCTAGCCCTCGCTCGATAGTTATGTCGAGTTGGCCATGGCCGAGAAGACGATAACCGTCAACCGCAAGGCCTACCACGACTACCACATCCTGAAGAGCTACGAGGCGGGGATCCAGCTCACGGGGACGGAGATCAAGTCGCTGCGGGATGGCCGCATCAGCATCCGGGAGGCCTACGTGCGCCCGGAGGAGGGCGAGATGTGGCTGGTGGGCGCCCATATAGCCCATTACCCGCCCGCCGGCCGCTGGAACCATGAACCCACCCGCAAGCGTCGCCTCCTCCTCCACGCCAAGGAGATCCGCGAGCTGACGGAGGCCGTCCGCGCCCAGGGGATGACCATCGTCCCCCTCAGGGTCTACCTGAAGAACGGCCTGGCCAAGGTGGAGATCGCCCTGGCCCGGGGCAAGCGCAAGTACGATAAGCGGGAGGCCCTGGCCCGCAGGGAGGCCGAGCGCCGCATGCGCCAGGCCACCATGCGGCGGGCCTGAGACCCTGCGCAGACCGCCTCAGTAGGCCTTCTCCAAGAGGGCGTAGACGTCCTGCGGCGTGGCAGGGCGCGGGTTGGTGGCCACGACGAGGTCTTGCATGGCGTCCCGCACTATGCCATCGAAGTCCTCCCGCGTCACGTTCACATCCCGCAGCCGGTAGGGGACGCCCAGCCCCTGGATGAAGCGCCGCAGCGATTCTATCCCCGCCCTGGCCGCATCCTCCGTGGCCATGTCACGGGTGTCCACCCCCATCGCCTGCGCCAGTAGCGCCTGTCGCTCTGCCGTCACCGGCAGGTTGAACTCCAGCACATGGGGCAGCATGATGCAGGAGGTCAGGCCATGGGGGACGTTGCAGCGGGCCCCCAGCTGATGGCCGATGCCGTGGCTGAGGCCCAGGAGGACATTGGCCAGGCCGAAGATGCTCATCCAGGCGGCTAGCTGACACTGGGTCTTGGCCGCCAGGTCATGGGGGTCACGGGTGGAGGGCGGCAGGTAGCGGAAAAGGAGTTGCAGGGCGTGGAAGGCCAGGGCATCGGTGAAGGGCATGTGGGACTGAGAGATGAAGGCCTCCACGCAGTGGTCCACCGCCCGCATCCCGGTGCTGGCCCAGAGCCAGCTAGGGGTGTGGACGGTGATGGCGGCGTCCAGGAAGGAGACCTTGGGCATGAGCTGCTCGTCCACGTAGAGGTCCTTCACCCGCCGCTCCTCGTCGGTGATGCCGGCAAAGTTGGTGAAGTCGCCAGCGGAGAGAGTGGTGCCCACGGTTATGTGGGGAGGCGCCTGCCCCTTCAGGGAGGGCACCGTCACCTTGTCCGGGTACTCGAAGAGGACGCGATAGTCATCCAGTTGCTCCGGGTTCTTGACGCCCTCCGCCAGGCAGAGGGCCACCGCCTTGGCGCAGTCGATCTGGCTGCCGCCCCCCAGGCTGATGAGGAGGTCCGCCCCGGCCTCCCGGGCCTGGGCGGCCGCCTCCACCACCGCCCGACGAGGGACGTGCTGTTTGGAGGCGGCGTCCACCCCCACCACCTTGTTGCCCAGGAGGGAGCGCACCCGGTCCACCAGGTCCGTCTGGGTGGCCAGGGTGTGGCTGGTGATGATGAAGACTCGCTGGCCGCCCAGGCGCTCCACCTCCTCCGGGAGGTGCTCCAGGCAGCCAGGGCCGTACCAGACACGGCGCATGGTGGGGATGTCGAACTTGCCGTAGAGGGGCCCGCCATCCGTAGTCTGCTGGCTCACGCTACTCCTCCTTGACCCTCAAGGTAGCTGGCGTGGGGGCTGCCGCTATCGCCCCGCCGTGGTCGCTGGCGCCCCCATTAAATAGGCGCCTCCGCAGCCATGTCAAGGCGGAGAGTCGGCCGTTACATGTGCCACCGGCAGCCCAGGGAGCGCTCCGGTGGTGGTATAATATTGGTGCGAGTGGGGACGAGTGGGTTCGACAGGGAAGGTCGAGCCCGGACAGCAGGCCGAGGTCGCCACCGACCTCGTTAAACAGGTGGCGAAAAAGTAACTGGCGAGCGCGAACTCGCTCTGGCCGCCTAGTCTGTAGGCGGCCACGTCGCCCTGGCCTCTCCCCTGCGGGCTGGGAGCGGCGCCAGAGAGCAGGGGTGCAGCCCTCCCGACGCCGATAGGGAGAGCCCAAGAGACATCGGCTGGCCCGTCGGTACGCTGCTGGCGGCGGTACGGCGGGCGAGATGCAAGCGCCAGCTAAGCCTGTAGTCGGTCCGGGGAGGTCTTCGCCTGGACGAGGGGTTCGACTCCCCTCCGTCTCCACCATTTTTCGTATGTGTGCCCGTTGCCCTGGCAACATTCTCCCGTCTGCGCTGAAATCGCAGCGACTTATATCTCCACCCCGCTCCCCGCGCGCCCCTCCACCTGAAGCGTTCTCCTGCATCTCCTACAGGCAGGCCGGACCGTGAGCCTCGCCACTTAGCCCCGGGCTGCTGTGCCCTGACTGCTGCCGACGGTCAGGGTTGGGCACGGCATCCACCGGACCCTCAGCCGCCTTCCGCCTGCCTCGCCACCGCCGTCGTCCGGCCCAGACGTCCCGTCCAGTAAGCGAGCCCATACATAAGGGCCGACGCCAGGAAGCACAAGGCCAGGATAGTGAAGGCCAGGTCGTAGCTGCCCCGGACATCGTACAGGAGGCCGGCCAGCCACGGCCCCACCGCGAATCCCACGTAGATTATGACCCCCAGCGCCCCCAGGATGACGCCGAAGTGGGCGGTGCCGTAGAAGTATCCCACCAGCAGGGGGTCTATGAGGGGGCCATTGGCCTGAGCGGACGCCCAGAGAGGGACGAACAGCGCCAGGGCCAGCGGCGTCGTGCTGGTCACGAGGAGCAAGTAGCCCAGCGCCAGCGCTACCGAAGTGCCTACCGCCAGCGCCGGCGGCGGCACGCGGTTGATGAAAGGCCCGGCGGTGGCCCTCACCGCCGCGTACAGGCCGGTGATGGCAGAGACTACCAGGGCCGCCCCCTTGGGCGAAAAGCCCTCCGAGCGAAAGAAGGGGACAGCGTGGACGAAGAACGCCACCATCCCCGCCTGCATCAGCCCCACACCGACGGCGATGAGCCAGAAGGTCGGCGTCCGCAGTGCCTCTCGCAGGGTCAGGGAGGGCCCCACCGTCTGCCGGTGGAGCCGCTCCAGTCGCTGGTCGGCCGGCGGCTCCTCCTGCCCCACCGCCTCCGGCCCGTCCTTCACTACCAGCAGCAGCACCGGCAGGAGGTAGGCCAGTTGCACCACCCCGGAGAAGAGGAAGGCCTGTCGCCAGCCCCATTCCTCCACTATGTAGGTGATGATGGGGATGAAGATGAAGCCGCCCAGCCCGAAGCCAGCGTGGGCCAGACCCAGCGCCTGGGGCCTTCGCCAGGTGAACCAGCGAGATAGGAGTGCGTTCAGGGGCACCGGCCAGATGCTGGAGCGGAAGAAGGAGCCAGCCAGATAGAGGGCGTAGAACTGCCAGAGCCTGTTCACTCCCGCCAGTAGGAAGAAGGTCAGCGCCTGGAGCACCGCCCCCGCCAGCATGGCCGAGCGCGCCCCGCGCCTGTCCACCCACCAGCCCACCAGCGGCCCCGACAGCCCCGTCACCAGCCACATCAGGCTCACGGCGCCGGAGAGCTCCGCCCTGGACCAGCCAAACTCCTCCTCCAGCGGTCCGATGTATATGCCGAAAGACCAGAAGGAGAAGGCAGAGCTGAGGCAGGTGATGCCCGCGCTCACCAGGACGATCCACCACCCGTAATACCGGGGGGCCGGCAGTGACAGCGTCAGCCCTCGCAAGGCTTCCTCCTCTCGCTCCTCGCTCCTCCGGCCCGGCCTCTCCTGGTCAGGCCGTCGCCACCTGCCTGCGGCCTAGGGGCGCCAGCAGGACGTAGCAACTGGCGGCGGTCAGGAAGGACGTTATGAACATCACCAGGGCAGCATCGTAGCTGCCGGTCCAGTCGTAGAGGGCGCCGGCCAGCAGCGGCCCCATGGCATAGCCCATGTTGGAGAATACGCCGGACATCCCCAGGATGGAACCGAAGTGGGCCGTGCCGAAGAAGCGACTGATGAGCAGCGGCTCGATGACCGGTGAGTTGGCCTGCCCCATCGCCCACAGGAGGACGAAGATCCCCAGCGCCGGCGCCGCCGTGGATACCATCAGCAGGGCGAGCCCGAGGGCCTGGAGCAGCACCGTCACGATGGCCAGCGTCCGCGGCGTCACCCGGTCGCTCACGCCACCCACGAAGCGCAGCGCCGTGTACAGCCCGGTCACCGAGGTCATCAGCGCCGCCGCTCCCCCCGAGGACAGCCCCTCCGAGCGGAAGAAGGGCACGGCGTGGATCATGAAAGAGAGCTGGCCCATATACATGAAGCTGGCCGCTGCCGCCACCAGCCAGAAGGCCGGCGTCCGCAGCGCCTCCCGCAGCGTGTAGGAGCGCTGGTCCAGCACCGACTGCATCACCGGCGAAGGTCTCTGCAGGGGCGGCTCCTCCACCCCCATATCCTCGGGGCGGTTGCGCACCACCACCAGCGTCACTGGCACGAAGTAGGCCAGCACTATCAGGCCCGAGACGAAGTAGGCCTGTCGCCAACCCAGGCTTTCGATTAGGTAGACTATGAGGGGCGTGAAGATGAAGCCGCCCAGGCCCAGCCCGGCGTTGGCTATGCTCAGCGCCTGCCCCCTCCGCCAGACGAACCAGCGGGAGACCAGGGCGTTCACCGGCAGATAGTAGATCCAAGAGCGGAAGAAGGCGGCGGCGAAGAGGAGGGCGTAGTACTGCCACAGGGCGTTCATGGCTGCCAGCAGGAAATAGGTGGCGGCCGTCGTCACCGCTCCCACCAGCATGGCCGAGCGCGGCCCGTAGCGGTCCAGCCAGCGGCCTATGAGCGGCCCCAGCAGCCCGCCGATGAGCCAGGTCATGCTCACCGCCCCGGAGAGCTGCGCTCGGCTCCAGCCGAACTGCTCCTCCAGCGGCTCAAAGTAGAGGCCGAAGGCCCAGAAGGAGACACCGGTGGTGACGGCCAGGGTGCCCGTCCCCGCCAGGACGATCCACCACCCGTAGTAGGAGGGGGCACGCACGGGCAGCGTCAGCCCCTTCATCCCTCCCTCTCTAGCTCGGCTATCCGGTAGACCAGCCGCATGTCCAGGTGCCGGCGCACCAGGCCCGCCAGACGGTCCAGAGGCTCCTCCCCCTCCTCCGACTGCGGCGGCAAGGCAGCCCCCTTGCGACGGGCCAGGTTCTCCAAGAGGGCCCGCAGCAGGCCCCGGTTGTGGAAGAGGCCATGAATGTAGGTGCCCATGACCCAGCCATCGGCGGAGAGGGCGCCGTCCCGCACCTGGCAGCTCTCCCCCGAGCGAGAGCGAATGAGGAAGGGCGCCTCCGACCCTTCGCTCCGGCTCTGGCCCATGTGGACTTCGTACCCCTGCAGGGACATCCCCTCCGCCCCCGCCAACAGACCACGGCCGGTCAGTACCTGTGCCTCCACCCGGTGCGTCGCCTTGTGCCTCTCGAAGATCGTGACGACGGGCAGCAGTCCCAGCCCCGCCGCCTCTCGCTGTGGTCCCTCCACCAGGTGAGGGTCGTGTATGGCCTGGCCCAGCATCTGGAAGCCGCCGCAGACCCCCACCACCGCCGCGCCCTCCCTGGCCGCCGCCAGGAGGGCATCGGCCAGGCCGCTCTCCCGCAGGTGCTGGAGATCGGCGGCGGTGGTCTTGCTACCTGGAAGGACGATGAGGTCGGGCCGGCCCAGTGCCTCCTGACGACGGACGAAGCGCACCGTCACCCCCGGTGTCCGGCGCAAGGGGTCGAAGTCGTCGAAGTTGGCGATGTGAGGCAGGCGCACCACCGCCACATCCAGGACTCCCCGGGGCGGCGCCCTCTCCTCCTCCAGAGCCACCGAGTCCTCCTCCGGTATGGCCAGGTCGGGGTCGTAGGGGACGACGCCCACCACCGGGATACCGGTCCGCTCCTCCAGGAAACGGATGCCCGGCGCCAGAAGGGCGGGGTCGCCCCGGAACTTGTTGACGACGAGGCCGCGCACCAGCGCCCGCTCCGCCGGCTCCAGGAGCTCCAGGGTGCCCACTAGCTGGGCGAAGACGCCACCCCGGTCTATGTCCCCCACCAGCAGGACGGGCGCCCCCACCGCCCGGGCTAGCCGCATGTTGACGATGTCGCTGGCCTTCAGGTTCACCTCTGCCGGGCTGCCCGCTCCCTCCATCACCACCACGTCGTAGCGAGAGCGGAGGCGCTCCAGCGCCTCCAGCACCAGGAGCCACAGCTCCTCCTTCAGGCGGTAATATTCGGCTGCGGTGTAGGAGCCCCAGGGGCGGCCCAGCACCACCACCTGACTGCGGTGGTCCGCCTCCGGCTTCAGCAGGACGGGGTTCATCTCCACCTGGGGCTCGATGCCGGCCGCCTCCGCCTGGACCGCCTGGGCACGCCCTATCTCCAGTCCGTCCGGCGTCACGTAGGAGTTGAGGGCCATATTCTGGGCCTTGAAGGGGGCGACGCGCAGGCCGTCCTGATGGAGGATGCGGCAGAGGGCAGCCACCAGCAGGCTCTTGCCGACGTGGGACATCGTTCCCTGGACCATCAGCAGGCGGGCGGTCATCTCTCTTTACCCTCGGCATAGTTTATACGCCACCGGGGGGAGCTCCGTCGACCCGATATGCAGAACTTGATGAGGGATCGCGAAGATAAGGTAGCGAGGGCAGGGCCGGGCGGCAGCCCTTGACGGCCTTTCCTGGCCGGTGTTAGATAGAGGACATCGAAAGCTGAATAACGTGTCTCCCGGGTGCCGCAGGGCTTAAAAGGGAAAGAGGGGTAGAAGCCCACGCGGCCGCGCCACTGTGAGCAGGGAGCCCCGGCAGAGGCCACTGTCCCCAACGGGGGATGGGAAGGCGCCGCGGGCGATGATCTGCCAGCCAGGAGACCTGCCCGGGGGACGGGTGGCTGACTCTTCGCGTCGGGGAGGGCGCCCAGGTCATCCGCACTGTCCGGGGCGGAGGCCCGCAGCGGGCCAGGACGGCAGGCGAGCTGCCAGCGTGGGCCGCCCAGAGGAGGCCGAGGAAGGCCGACCGACGGTCTGCCCGCCAGGGCCCGGGCAGGAGAGAGCCGGCGGCGGCGCGGAAAGACCGAGGCGGGCTGGCCGGCAGCACCTCGCCCCAGCCGGGGCGGGAAACCAGCGCCGGCCGAACCTCGCCCCGCTCAGGCAAGTGACTGCGGCCGGCAGCGCAGGAAAGGGCCGCTCCCCGATGCCCGTCAGCCAGCAGGGAGCGGCCATGATCGTCTTCCTCACCACCGCCGATACCGACCTCCAGGCGCTGGCGGCGGCCCTGCCGGGACTGCCGGCGGGCTTCCCCAAGGTGTACGCCCGCCACGTCCAGGCCCTGGGCAGCCCCGGGGCGCTGGACCCCTTCCTGGCGGAGATCGCCCCCCGCGCCCGGCTGGTGCTGCTACGTCTCCTGGGGGGCAAACGGGCCTTCGAGGAGGGCGTGGACCGCCTGGCTGCCCTCTGTCGCGAGCGCGGGATACCCCTTGTCGCCTGCCCCGGAGAGTCGACGCGCGACCTGACGCTGGAGGCGGCCTCCACCGTGCCGCCGGGTGTCGTCGCCCGTGCCTTCGAGTACCTGGTGCACGGTGGCGTCGTCAACCTGCGCAGCCTCCTCCTCTTCCTCTCGGACGAGCTTCTGGGGACGGGCTACGGCTACGCCCCTCCCACCGCCCTCCCCTGGGACGGCCTCTATCGCCCCGGCCACCCTGGCCCCCTGACAGACGAGGAGTACCGTCAGCGCTGGTGGCGGCCTGACCGGGAGACGGTGGGCATCCTGTTCTACCGGGCGCTCTGGGCCAGCGGCAACACGGAGCCGGTGGACGCCCTCATAGAGGCGCTGGAAGAGCGAGGAGCCAACGTCCTTCCCGTCTTCTGCTACAGCCTGCGGGACGAGGCCACTCCGCCCGGGCAGCTCCCCCTGGCGCTGCGACGCCACTTCCTGGGGCCGGACGGCCGGCCCGGCGTGGACTGTCTCGTCTCCACCCTCAGCTTCGCCCTGGCGAGGGAAGACCCGGACGCCGCCGCCCATGCCCTGGCCGCCCTGGATGTCCCCATCGTCCAGGCCGTCCTCTCCACCGTCAGCCGCCAGGAATGGCAGGAGGGCAGCGTAGGCCTCTCCCCTCTGGACGTAGCCATGAACGTGGCCCTGCCGGAGCTGGACGGTCGCATCATAGCGCTGCCCATCGCCTTCAAGGAGGTGAGGAGGGAGCCGGCCCTGGGGGCCAGCATCGCCCGCAGCGTCCCCGACCACGAGCAGGTCTCCCTGGTAGCGGAGCTGGCCCTGCGCTGGGCGCGCCTCAGGCGCAAGGGGAACGCCGAGAAGAGGGTGGCCATCGTCCTCAGCAACTACCCCACCAAGAGCGCCCGCGCCGGCAATGCCGTGGGGCTGGATACCCCGGCCTCGGCCGTCCGCCTGCTCAACGCCCTCAGGGAGGCCGGCTACCAGGTGCCGGAGGTCCCAGCCGATGGCGATGCCCTGATGCACCGCCTCCTCGCCTCCGGCACCTACGACAAAGAGCACATGACGGACGAGCAGCTACAGGTCGCCCCGGGCCGCGTCCCGGCGGAGGAATACCGGGCCTGGTTCGCCCGCCTGCCGGAGACCCTGCGAGAGGAGATGGAGAGGGCCTGGGGGGCGCCGCCCGGGGAGCTCTACCGTGTGGACGGCGCCCTGGCCGTCCCCGGCCTCCTGCTGGGGAACGTCTATCTGGGCCTGCAACCGCCCCGCGGCTTCGGCGATAACCCTATGGCCATCTACCACAGCCCCGACCTGCCACCCACTCATCATTACCTGGCCTTCTACCGCTGGCTGCGGGACGGCTTCCAGGCGGACGCCATAGTCCACCTGGGGAAGCACGGAACCCTGGAGTGGCTGCCGGGGAAGGGCATCGGCCTGTCGCCGGGCTGCTACCCCGTGGCGGCCCTGCCCGACCTGCCCCTCCTCTACCCCTTCATCGTCAACGACCCCGGCGAGGGCGCCCAGGCCAAGCGACGCGCCCACGCCGTCATCGTAGACCACCTGGTGCCGCCCCTGACCACCGCCGGCACCTACGGCGAGCTGGCCCGCCTGGAGCAGCTCATGGACGAGTACGCCCGCGCCCAGGCCATGGACCCCGCCAAGCTCCCCCTGGTGAGGGCCCAAATATGGGAGGCCGTCCAGCGGGCCAACCTCCACCACGACCTCCACGTGGAGGAGGAGCCGGAGGACTTCGATTCCTTCCTGCTTCACATGGACGGGTACATCTGCGAGCTCAAGGACGCCATTATTCGGGGCGGGCTCCACGTCCTGGGGGAGCCGCCGCGCGGCGAGGCCCAGATAGATACCCTGCTCGCCCTCACCCGTCTGGACGGCGAGGCCCCCTCCCTGCGACGGGCCGTGGCGGAGGCCCTGGGCCTGGACTACGATGCCCTCCGTCGCGACCTGGGCCACCCCCACGAGGGCCCCGTGCCAGAGACGCTGGCCGCCCTGGGCCTTCCCCTGCGCACCCGCGGGGACGTCCTGGAGGCGGTGGACGCCCTGGCCCGCCGGTTGCTGGAGGCCCTCCAGGAGAGGGGCTTCCCGCCAGGGGCCGGCCGTGAGGTGGCCATCGCCGTCTTGGGCAAGGCGGCGGGGCAGGTGCCGACGGTGCTGGAATACGTCTGCCGCCGTCTGGTGCCTGATCTGGAGCGCACCACCGACGAGATAGGCAATCTCCTGCGGGGGCTGGACGGGCGCTACGTGCCGCCGGGGCCCAGCGGCTCACCCACCCGCGGGATGGCCAACGTCCTCCCCACCGGCCGCAACTTCTACTCCCTGGATCCCCGCTCCGTCCCCTCGCCCTTCGCCTGGGAGGTGGGGAAGACGCTGGCGGAGGGGCTGCTGGAGCGCTATCGTCGGGAGGAGGGACGCTACCCGGAGACGGTGGGGCTGGTGGTGTGGGGCACCGCCGTTATGCGCACCCACGGCGACGACATCGCCCAGGCGCTGGCCCTCCTGGGCGTGCGCCCCGTGTGGCGCCAGGAGGACGGGCGAGTGACCGGCCTGGAGGTCATACCCCTTTCCGAGCTGGGGCGCCCCCGCGTGGACGTAACTCTGCGCATCTCCGGTTTCTTCCGGGACGCCTTCCCCAACCTCATAGACCTCCTGGACGAAGCGATAGAGATGGTGGCCACCTTGGACGAGCCGGAGGCACTGAACTACGTCGCCAAGCACTACCGTGAAGACCTGGGGCGCCGGCTGGCCCAGGGCCAGGCCGAGGACGAGGCCAAGACCCGCTCCCTCTTCCGCATCTTCGGCAGCAAGCCCGGCACCTATGGCGCCGGCATCCTGGCTGCCCTGGAGGAGGGGAACTGGCGCAGCGACGCCGACCTGGCCGACATCTACATCTCCTGGGGCTCCTATGCCTACGGCCGCCGCCGCCAGGGTGAGAGCGCTCCCCTGGAGTTCCGGGAGCAGTTCGCTCGCATCGCCGTGGCGGCGAAGAACCAGGACAACCGCGAGCACGACATATTCGACTCCGATGACTATTTGCAATACCATGGGGGCATGGTCGCCACGGTGCGCGCCCTCGCTGGCCGGCAGCCCCGCGCCTACTTCGGCGACTCCGCCGACCCGGCGCGGCCCGTGGTGCGCGACCTGGCAGAGGAGGCCCGGCGCGTCTTCCGCACCCGCGTCGTCAACCCTCGCTGGATCGAGGCCATGAAGGGCCACGGCTACAAGGGCGCCTTCGAGCTGGCAGCCACCGTGGACTACCTCTTCGGCTACGACGCCACCGCCGGCGTCGTGGAGGACTGGATGTACGAGCAGGTAGCCCGCGCCTACGCCCTGGACCGGGAGATGCAGCATTTCTTCCAGCGGAGCAACCCCTGGGCCCTGCGGGACATCGCCGAGCGGCTGCTGGAGGCCGCCTCCCGTGGCCTCTGGGGCTCACCGCCGGAGGAGCTGTTGCGGGAGCTGCAGCGCCTCTACCTGGAGACGGACGCTCTGCTGGAGGGAGGGATGGGAGGCCATGCCGGCTGACCGCGGTCCCGTTTTCCCCTTCACGGCCATCGTTGGGCAGGAGCGGATGAAGCTCGCCCTCGTCCTCAATGCCATAGAGCCCTCCATCGGCGGCGTCCTCATCCGGGGCGAGCGGGGGACGGCCAAGTCCACCGCCGTGCGGGCGCTGGCCGATGTCCTGCCCCCCATAGAGGTGATAGAGGGCTGCCCTTACTCCTGTGAGCCCCGCAGCCCCCAGGGCCTCTGCCACGTCTGCACCGAGCCCCGCGGCCTTCTGCCCCGCGGCTTCCGGCCGGTGCGTATGGTGGACCTGCCCATCGGCGCCACCGAGGACCGGGTGGTGGGCACCCTGGACATCGAGGCCGCCCTCAAGCTGGGCGAGAAGCGCTTCCAGCCCGGCCTCCTGGCCGAGGCCCACCGTGGCATCATCTACATCGACGAGGTGAACCTGCTGAGCGACCACCTGGTGGACATCCTCCTGGACTCGGCCGCCATGGGCCAGAACTACGTGGAGAGGGAGGGCGTCTCCTTCTCCCACGCCGCCCGCTTCGTCCTCATCGGCACCATGAACCCGGAGGAAGGCGAGGTGCGGCCCCAGCTCCTGGACCGCTTCGGGCTGGCGGTGGAGGTGGAGACCCTGAGCGACCCGGAACAGCGAGCAGAGGTGGTGCGACGTCGCCTCCAGTTCGACGCCGACCCGGAGGCCTTCCGCGCCCGCTGGCGGCCACAGGAGGAGGCGCTGCGGCGCCGCATCCAGGAGGCGCAGGCCATCCTGCCTTCCGTCCAGGCCGATGAGGGGCTGCTGGCCTACATCGCCCAGGTCTGTCTGGAGCACCACGTGGAGGGGCTGAGGGCCGATATCGTCACCTACCGGGCGGCCCGCGTCCACGCCGCCTTCCAGGGCCGCGACCGGGCCCTGAGGGAAGACG
The DNA here is from genome assembly GCA_002898615.1 of bacterium HR25. The sequence goes on from BEIB01000004.1 coordinate 21,039, forward strand.
TGGACGCGGTGGCGGAGCTGGCCCTGCTGCACCGTCGGCGGCCGCCCCGTCAGCCCCAGCCCCTGGGACGCCCCCCGTCGCCAGACCGCGGCCCCGGCCCGGCCGAGGGCCGCCCTGCGCCCGAGACGTCGTCCCCGCCCGCGGCCCGGCCGGGCGAGCGCACCTTCGCCCCCGGCCCCGCCGCCGAGCCGCCCACCCTCCTGCTGAGGGAGGAAAAGGCGCCGCCTCTGGTGCGAGCGGGCCGCCGGGCCACCGTGCGACGCGCTCGCGGCCGTGGGCGTTATGTCACCTTCCGCTTCCCCAGGGGGCGGCCGGTGGATCTGGCCCTGGGCCCTACCCTCCGGGCGGCCGCCGTGCGGACCGGCCGCCTTTGGCAGCCCCGTCTCCCCCTGAGAGTCCTGCCGGAGGACCTTCGGGAGAAGGTGCGAGAGGAGAAGGTGGGGGCGCTCCTCCTCTTCCTGGTGGACGCCAGCGCCTCCATGGCCGCCCGCCGCCGCATGGCCACCGTGAAGGGGGCCATCCAGCACCTCCTGGCCGACGCTTACCGCCAACGAGACCGCGTCGCCCTCGTCTGCGCCCGTGGCCAGCGTGCCACCGTGGTGTTGCCACCCACGGGCAGTGGCGAGCGGGCCCGCCGCGCCCTCGAGGAGCTGCCCACGGGCGGGGCCACCCCTCTGGCAGCGGGGCTGGCCCTGGCCCATCACCTGCTGGAGCGCCACCGTCTGGCCAACCCACGCGCTCCCGCCCTTCTGTTGCTGGCCAGCGACGGCCGCGCCAACGTCGCCCAGCACGGGGGCGACCCCCTGGAGGAGGCCATCGAGGAGGCGGAGCGGCTGCGGCGCCGCGGCTTCCGCAGCGTCATTCTGGACGCCGAGGCTGGCCCCGGCTTTAGACTGGGTATGCTGGAGCGGCTGGCCGACGCTTTGGGGGCGCGGCGCCTACCCGTCGCCCCCGAGGACGGCGAGTCCCTCGCCAGGAGCATCAGGTTGGTGCTGAGGTGAAGCTACACGTGGGCCTGCTGGAGCGCTACGGCGGCACCCCGGAGGAGATAGAGGCCCGGGGCCTGGCGGCCGCCCGCGCCCTCCTCCCCCCCATGGGGCTCTCGCCGGAGCAGGAGACGGTGGCCCTGGCCGTGGTGCGGGCCACTGCCGACCCCACCCTGGCCGGCCTCCTCCGCTTCCACCCCCGCGCCGTGGAGGAGGCCGTGGCAGCGCTGCAGCGGCGGGCCACCATCGTGGTGGACAGCAACGTAACGGCGGCGGGACTGGACAGCCGTCTTCTGACCCGGCTGGGCTGCCCCCCGCTGGTGGCCATCTCTCTGCCCGACGCTGCCCAGGAGGCAGCGCACCGGCGCATCACCCGCTCGGCGGCGGGGATGCTGCTGGCCCGGGATGCCCTGCAGGGCGCCCTGGCCGTGGTGGGCACCGCCCCCACTGCCCTCCTCGCCCTGCTGGACATGGTGGACAGCGGAGAGGCGAGGCCGGCGGCGGTAGTGGGCGTCCCGGTGGGTCTGGTGGCCGCGCCGGAGGCCAAAGAGGAGCTACAACGCCGGCCCCTGCCCTGGATCGCCCTGGAAGGGCCACGAGGCGGGGCGGCCGTCGCCGCTGCCATCGTCAACGCTATCATGGGCATCGCCTGTCGGAGGAGTGAAGCGAGAGAAGAAGCGAAAGGAGGGGATGAGCAATGAGGCTCTTCGCCACGGCCTGGGAGCGCAGCCTGGCCGATGCGGAACGCTGGCTGCCCTGGGCGATGATCCTGCTGGGCCTCTTCGGCCTCTACCTGCTGGGGATGGACCAGGGGCAGGCCCTCGGCGCCTTCCTGGGCGAGATGGCCTTCCGCAACAACTGGCTCCACGAGCTCTTCCACGACGCCCGCCACGCCGGCGGTTTCCCCTGCCACTAGAGGCCTTCCTGCCTAGCGAGGCCGAGGCGGTATGCGCACGGGCACCATAGCCCAGAACCTGAAGGCATCCCTGGTGGCGGGGGCACTGGCCGGGCTACTGGTGGCGGCCTTTCACTTCCTGGCCACCGAGCAGGTGGTGGAGGAGGCCGTCGGCCGGGAGGCCGCTCTGGGGCCGGCGGAGGAGGTCTTCTCCCGCACCGTGCAGAGGTTGGGGCTCTTCGGGGGCTTCCTCCTCTACGGCGTCTCATGGGGCCTCATCTTCGCCGGGGTGTACCAGTTGGCGGCGGGACGCCTTCCTGGCCGGCAAGGCTGGCAAAAAGGGCTCGTCCTAGCCGGCATCGCCCTGTGGAGCGTGGGAGTGTTCCCTCTGCTGAAGTACCCCGCAAGGCCGCCAGGGGTGGGGGACGAAGGCACCATAGAGGCCCGGCAGGCCTACTATCTGCTCTATACGGCCCTCTCCGTAGTGGCGGCGGTGGGCGCCCTGGGGCTAGCGGAGGCATTGCAGGACACCGTCCTCAGGGCGTGGCGATGGCCCATCGTGGCTGGGGCCTATGCCGCCGCCTGCGCCCTCATCTACATCCTTATGCCGGCCTCGCCGGACGAGTCCCCGGCCGACTTCGCCGATCTCCTGGGCCGCTTCCAGGCCCTCTCTCTGGCGGGGCTCGTCCTGTTCTGGCTGGCGTTGGGAGGTGCCTTTGGGCCCCTGCAGTTGCTCTTCGCCGAAGGGGAAGCGGCCGGGGGTCGTCCTTCTGGCCCACGGTAGCCGTCGCAGCCCCGACACGGGGCCCGGCATGCGTCTGCTGGCCAGCGGCCTGGCGGACCGCCTGGGGGGCGATGTCCCTGTGGGCGTCGCTTACCTGGAGGCGATGCGCCCCACCCTGGCGGAGGCGGCCGCCCAGCAGGTGGGGCAGGGCGTGGACTGCCTCCTGGTTCAGCCCTTCCTGCTGGGCGAGGGGCAGCACCCGCTGGAGGCGCGCTGCCTGGCCCAGGCCCTCCGCGAGCGATGGCCCGGCCTCCAGGTGGCCCTGGGACGGCCCCTGGCCCGCCACCCGCTCCTCCTGGAGGTCCTGCTGGAGCGGCTGCGTGGCCTTCTGGACGGCGAGGAGGGGCCATGGGGCGTCGTCCTGGTGAAGGCGTTCACTCGCCTCAAGGGTGGCGATCTGGGCTGGCTGGAGGAGCTGGCCGATGGCCTGTCCCGCAGGCTCGGCCCCGGGTTCCGGGTGGCGGCCGCCCAGTCGGGGCCCGGGCCCCCCAGCATCGCCCAGGCAGCGGCCACCCTGGCGCCCCACGTGCGCGCCCTGGCGGTCTTCCCCTGCCTCTTCTTCGAGGGCAAGATATGGGGACGGGATATCGCGCCGGCGGTGGAGTCCTTGCGGAAGGAATGGAGACAGGGACCGGTGGTGCTGGGCCGGCCTCTGGGCGTGGACGAGCGCATCACCGCCGTGGTCTGGGAGAGAGTGCGGGAGCTATGGAGGGAGCTGGAGGGCTGAAGCGCCGCAGCCTCCGTCACGGCTATACCACGGGCACCTGCGCCGCCGCCGCCACCAAGGCCGCCACCCTGGTGCTGGTCACCGGCAAGCAGCCCAGCGCCGTCACCGTCCACCTCCCCATAGGGCAGGAGGCCGTCCTCCCCGTCCACCGCTGCGAGATGCGAGACCGCTCCGTCCTCTGCTCCGTCATCAAGGACGCCGGGGACGATCCGGACGTGACCAACGGCGCCGAGATCTGCGCCACCGTCTCCTGGACGGAGGAACCCGGCGTGCACATCCACGGCGGCCCCGGCGTGGGCGTGGTCACCAAGCCCGGCGTGGGGATACCCGTCGGCGAGCCGGCCATAACCCGCGTTCCCCGGCGGATGATCATCCAGGCCGCCCTGGAGGCCATGGGTGAGCTGGCAGAACGCTACGGACTGGTGGTGGAGATCTCCGTCCCCGGCGGCGAGGAGCTGGCCCGCAAGACTACCAATGCTCGGCTCGGCATCATCGGCGGCATATCCATCCTGGGTACCACCGGCATCGTGGTGCCTTACTCCACCGCCGCCTGGCGGGCCAGCGTCGAGATGGCCATCGACGTGGCGGCCGCCAACGGCCTGAGGGAGATAGTCCTGAGCACCGGCACCCAAAGCGAACTCTACGCCCGGGAGCTCCTCTCCCACTTGCCGGAGATGGCCTTCATCGAGGCCGGCATCTTCTTCGGCCCCGGGCTGAAGCGGGCCGTCAACAAGGGCATCGGGCGGGTCGTCCTGGCGGGGATGATCGGCAAGCTATCCAAGGTGGCTCAGGGCAAGATGGTGACCCACGTGGCCGGCAACCAGGTGGACACCGACTTCCTGGCCGGCCTCGCTCTGGCCCTGGGCGCCCCGTCCAACCTGGTGGAGGCGGTGCGACAGGCCGCCAGCGCCCGCCACGCTCAGGCGCTGGTGCTGGCCCACGGCCTGGCCGGCTACTTCGATCTCCTGTGTCGGAAGGTGTGCGATGCTGCCCAGAGCTACGCGGGCGGCCGTCTGGCCGTGGAGTGCCTTTGCTTCGACGAGGTAGGCCAGCTACTGGGGAGGGCGGCCACCGATGCCTGAGCCTCTGCCCAGGAGCGCTGTCTTCCTCGGGCTGCCGGACTGGGCGCTGGCCTCCCAACCGCCCGGGGTTATGACCAAGGAGGAGGTGCGGGCCATAAGCCTCTTCAAGCTGCGTCTGCGGCCGGACGCCGTCCTGTGGGACATCGGCGCCGGCAGCGGCTCCCTGGCCCTGGAGGCGGCGGCGGTGGCCGTCCGCGGCCGCGTCTACGCTGTAGAGCGGGACGCCGAGGCGCTGGCCGCCTTGCGCCGCAACCTGCAGTCATTCCCCCGCGCCAACCTGCGCCTGGTGGAGGGAGAGGCCCCCGCCGCCCTGGCCGGCCTCCCCGCCCCGGACGCCGTCTTCGTAGGGGGCAGCGGCGGCCGCCTGCCGGGGATACTGGCGGCGGCGGCGGAGGCCCTCCGGCCGGGGGGTCGCATCGTCGTCAACCTGGCTAGCCTGGACAACCTGGAGCTGGCCCGCCACCAGTTGGCGGAGCTGGGCTTCCGTTATCAGGTGGTGATGGTCAGCGTGGCCCGCAGCCGTGAGCTGAGCGGCCTCACGGCCTTCGAGGCGCTGAACCCTGTCTTCGTTCTGAGCGCCTGGCGCGGGGAGGAGGAGGGCCATGGGCCAGCGTAGAGGACGATTCTACGGCATCGGTGTCGGCCCCGGGGACCCGGAGCTGCTGACCGTGAAGGCCGTGCGCATCCTGGAGCGGACGCCGGTGGTCTGCTATCCTCAGTCCATTGGCGGCGAGGGGAGCCTGGCCCTGGAGATCGCCCGCGGGGCCGTCTCCCTGGACGGAAAGACGCTGATCCCCTTCCCCTTCCCCATGCGCCAGCCCCACACCACCGAGACCTGGCAGGAGGCCCTGAAGTTGGTCCTGAGCCACCTGGCGGAGGGGAGGGACTGCGCCTTCGTCACCGAGGGCGACCCCTTCCTCTTCAGCACCTTCGTCTACGTCTACGAGGAGCTGCGGGCCCGCTACCCTGACATCGAGGTGGAGGTGGTGCCCGGCGTCACCTCGGTGACGGCGGCGGCCGCCCGGGCGGGCATCCCCCTGGCCGCCGGGAGGGAGCGCATCGTCCTCCTTCCTGCTCTCTATCACCCGGACGCCATAGGCCCCGCCCTGGACGCCGCCGATACCGTCGTCCTCCTCAAGGTCAACCGCATGCTGGAGCGGACGCGGGAAGAGCTGGCCGCCCGGGGCCTGCTGGAGCAGGCCGTCCTGGTGGGGCGGGCCACCCTCCCCCAGGAGCAGGTGCTGCAAGGGGAGGCGGCGCTGGATGGCCGCCTCCGGGACTACTTTTCCCTTCTGATAGTGCGCAGGTAGCCATGGGCGGCAAGGTATGCTTCATCGGCGCCGGGCCGGGGTCCCCTGACCTCCTCACCCTGAGGGCGGCCCGCCTGCTGGGCCAGGCTGACGTGGTCATCTACGCCGATTCCCTGGTATCGCCCGAAGTGCTGCAGTTCTGTCGGCCCAATGCGGAGGTGCACGGCAGCGCCGCCCTCACCAGGGAAGAGATCGCCGACCTGATGCGACGAGGGGCCACCGCCGGCAAGCTGGTGGCCCGCCTGCACAGTGGCGACCCCTCCCTCTACGGCGCCCTGCTGGAGGAGATACGTTCCCTGGAGGAGGCGGGCATCGATTACGAAGTGGTTCCTGGCGTGAGCTCTCTCTTCGCTGCGGCGGCCGCTCTCAAGGTGGAGCTGACGGCGCCCGGCGTGGCCCAGACGGTCATCGTCACCAGAGCAGCGGGGCGGACGCCCATGCCGCCGGGCGAGGAGCTGCGGGAGCTGGCCCGTCACGGTGCCACCATCGCCCTCTTCCTGGCGGCCGCCCGCCTGGGCCAGGCGACGCGTGATCTGATGGCCGGGGGCTACCCGCCGGAGACACCGGCCGCCCTGGTCTACCGCGCCACCTGGCCGGACGAACAGGTGCTGCGGGGCACCCTGGCCGATATCGCCCAGCGGGCGCGAGAGGCCGGCATCACCCGCCAGGCGCTGTTGCTGGTGGGCCGCGTCCTCGATCCGTCCCTCAAGGGACCCGGCGGCCCCGCCTCCCGCCTGTACGATGCCGCCTTCAGCCACATGTTCCGCCGCGGGAGGAAGGCATGACCGCCATCAGGGCCCGCCGCCCCATCGCCGTCGTGGCACTGACCCGCGGCGGCGCCCGCCTGGGCGAGCGTCTAACCCGTGCACTGGATGGCGCCGAACTTTACGTCGAGCAACGTTTCCTGTCCCTGGTAGAGGGGCCGGCCCGTCCCTTTGCCCTGCCCCTGGAGCCGCTGCTGGCGGAGCTGTTCCCTCGCTACCCTTCGCTGGTGCTCTTCCTGGCCGTGGGGGCGGCCGTCCGGCTCTTAGCGCCCCTCCTGGGGCACAAGGCCCGCGACCCGGCGGTGGTGACGGTGGACGAGGCGGGACGCTTCGCCGTATGCCTCCTCTCCGGCCACCTGGGCCGGGGCGAAGCGCTGGCCCGCGAGGTGGCTGCCGCCCTGAACGCCACTCCGGTAGTCACCACGGCCAGCTCCGCCATGGGCCTCCCCGCCGTCGACCTCTTGGGGGCGGAGCGGGGGTGGCGACTGGAGGAGCCAGCTCCCCTCACCCAGGTGGCGGCCGCTCTGGTCAACGGGGAGACGGTGGCCTTCCTCCAGGAGGCCGGCGAGCCGGCCTGGGAGGGGGCGCCGCCGCCTGGCATCGTCCCCTACGCCGACTGGCCCTCTCTGCTGGCCGACCGCCCTCCCCGCTGCCTGGTGGTGACGGACCGCCTCCTGCCGCGGGACGAGATGGCGGCGCTGGGGGCCGTCCTCGTCTACCGGCCGCCCACCCTGGTGGCCGGGGTAGGCTGCCGGCGGGGCGTTCCCGGGGACGAGATCGCCGCCTTCGTGCGGGAGGCGCTCTGTCGGCTGGGCCTCTCGCCCCTCTCCCTGTATGCCCTGGCCACGGCCGACATCAAGGCCGCGGAGCCCGGGCTTCTGGAGGCGGCGCGACTGCTCCACGTCCCTCTTCTGTCCTTCTGCAGGGAGGAGATGGAGAGCGTCGCCCACCTAGTGACGCCCTCCGCCTCCCGCGAGCGGCTGGGGCTGCCCTCGGTGTCGGAGGCGGCGGCCCTCCTGGCATCGGGAGCGAATCGACTTCTGGCGCCGCGGGCCAGGAGCGGGAGGGTGACGGTGGCCGTCGCCCGCCGGGAGGTGGCCCCGTGACTGGCGCTCTCTGGGTGGTAGGCCTGGGCCCGGGGGACGAGTCCCTCCTCGCTCCCGCTGCCCGCCGCTCTCTGGAGGAGGCGGAGGTGGTGGTGGGCTACCGCGGCTACCTGGCGCTGGTCGCTCACCTTCTCCAGGGAAAAGAGGTGGAGGCGTACCCCCTGGGGGCAGAGATGGAGAGGGCACAGCGCGCCCTGACGCTGGCGGCCAGCGGCCGGCGTGTCGCCCTCGTCTCCAGCGGCGATGCCGGCATCTATGGCATGGCCTCCCTCCTCCTGGAGCTCTGGACGGAGCGGGAAGGGGGACCGGACGTCCAGGTGGTGCCCGGGGTGCCCGCCCTGGCGGCGGCGGCCGCTCTCCTGGGCGCCCCTCTGGGACAGGACTTCGCCGTCGTCAGTCTGAGCGACATCCTCACCCCCTGGGAGGCCATTGCCCGGCGCCTGGAGGCGGCGGCCATCGCCGATTTCGTCATCGTCCTCTACAACCCGCGCAGCGGCCGCCGCACCTGGCAGCTCCAGGAGGCCCGGCGCATCCTCCTGAAGCACCGCTCGCCCGTGACGCCGGTGGGGATAGTCCGCCGGGCCTACCGCGAGGGGCAACAGGTGCGCATCACCACCCTGAGCGGGCTGGACGCCAGCCAGGTGGACATGGAGACGCTGGTCATCGTGGGCAACTCGCAGACGCGGGCTGGCCGGGGCAGGCTGGTGACGCCCCGGGGCTACCGGAGGGGGCGCTGATGGAGACGGTCTACATAGTGGGCGTCGGCCCTGGCGACCCCGAGTACCTGACGCTGAAGGCGCTACGGCTCGTCCAGGAGGCGGACGTGGTGGCCGGCTTCGCCACCGTGCTAGCCACTGTCCAGCCCTACATCCGCGGCGAGGCGCTCCCCATGAGCTATGGCGATCAGGGCCAGGTGCTGGCCCGGGTGGCGGAGGCGGCCCGCTGCGGCCGGCGCTGCGTCGTCTGCGCCTGGGGAGACCCCTCCGTATCCGCCCGGGAGCTGGTGGAACGGGTGCGCCGCACCCACCCCCGTGTGGAGGTGGTGGCCGGCGTCAGCTCCCTGGCCGTCGCCTGCGCCCGCACCGGCACCGCCTGGGAGGAGGCGGTCTTCGTCACCCTCCACCAGCGGGCCGACGTGACGGCGGCCCTGGAGGAGCTGGCCTACCACCTGCACCAGGGGAAGCGCCACGTCTTCACTTTCCCCCGCCCCTACGACCTGGTGCCCCACCTGCTGGCGCGGCACCTCCTGGCCCTGGGCTTTCCCTCTGCGCGGCCGGTGACGGTGCTGGAGCGACTGACCCTGGAGGGGGAGCGGCTCGTTCCCCTCACCCTGGGGGAACTGGCCGGCCGGGAAGACCTGAGCGACCTCACCATACTCCTCTTCCCCAGGCCGGAGGGTGAGCCCGACGAGTGAGGTGACGACGATGACAGAGGAAGGGCGAAAGTCCCGCACCGGACTGGTGGTGCTCAACACCGGCCACGGCAAAGGGAAGACCACGGCGGCGCTGGGCGTCCTCCTTCGCGCCTGGGGCCGCGGCATGCGGGTGGTCATGCTCCAGTTCATCAAGGCCTCCCACCATCGCTTCGGAGAGCACAAGGCAGCGGAGAGGCTGGGCGTGGAGGTGGTGCCCATGGGCAAGGGCTTCACCTGGCTCTCCAAAGACCTCAACGAGGACAGGGCCATGGCCCGCGCCTGCTGGGAAGAGGCGAAGCGGCGCCTCTCCTCTGGCCAGTACGACATCGTCATCCTGGACGAGATCACCTACCCCATCAAGTACGGTTGGCTGGAGGCGAAGGAGGTCATCGAGGCGCTGCAGGCCAGGCCGCCGGGCCTGCACGTCGTTCTCACTGGCCGGGACGCCCCTCAGGAGCTCATCGACTTCGCCGACCTGGTCACCGAGATGCGGGAGGTGAAGCACCCCTACAAACGGGGCATCAAGGCCCAACCGGGCCTCGAGTACTAGGGGGGTGGGCGCCCCCCGGCCCGGGAGCGCGGATGAGATGAAAGGATTCGTAATAGCTGGCGTCACCAGTGGCGTGGGCAAGACGACCATCGCCACCGGCATCCTGGCCGCCCTGGCCCGCCGCGGCCTGCGCCCGCAACCCTTCAAGGTGGGGCCGGACTACATAGACCCCACCTACCATCGCGCCGCCTGCGGCGTTCCCTCCCGCAATCTGGACTCCTGGCTCCTCCCCCAGGAGGCGCTGCGAGAGCTCTTCGCCCGGGCGATGCGGGGCCGCCAGGTAGCGGTGGTGGAGGGAGTAATGGGGCTCTTCGACGGCGCCTCCCCCTACAGCGACGAAGGGAGCACGGCTCAGGTGGCCAAGCTCCTGGGCCTCCCCGTGGTGCTGGTGGTGGACGCCCGCAAGGTGGCCCGCAGCGTGGCCGCCACCGTCCTGGGCTTCCGCGAATTCGACCGCGAGCTGCGCATCGTCGGCGTCATCCTGAACGGCATCGCCGGGCCGCGGCACCTGGAGTTCTGCGCCCCGCCCATCGAGCGGGCCACGGAGCTGCCCGTCCTGGGCTACCTGCCCCGTCGGGACGACCTCGCACTCCCGGAGCGGCACCTGGGGCTGGTGCCCATGGTGGAGGGCCCCGCCGGTCGCCCCTTCTTCGAGCGGCTGGCCGCCCAGGTGGAGAAGACGGTGGACCTGGACCGTCTCCTCCACCTGGCCTCCGTGCGGCCGCCAGCGGAGCCCCCGCCGCGCCTTTTCCCTGCGGGGCCGCTGCCCCGCCGCTGCCGCATCGCCGTCGCCCTGGACCAGGCCTTCAGCTTCTACTACCAGGACGCCCTGGACCTGCTGGAGGCCTGGGGAGCGGAAGTCGTGCCCGTGAGCCCACTGGAGGACGCCGGGCTGCCGGAGGGCTGCGGCGCCCTCTACTTGGGGGGAGGCTTCCCGGAGCTCTACGCCCGGGAGCTGGCCGAGAACCGGCCCTTCCTCGAGTCGGTGCGGGCGGCCTATGCCCGGGGTGTCCCCATCTACGCTGAGTGTGGCGGCCTCATGTACCTGGGGGAGGAGATCGAGGACTTTCAGGGCCAGCGTCACCCCATGGCGGGCCTCCTACCCATCGCCACCAGCATGCAGGGGGCGCGCCTGCAGCTGGGCTACCGCCGCCTGCGGGCCCTGGCCGATGGCCCCCTCCTGCGCCGCGGCGAGGAGGCGCGCGGCCACGAGTTCCACTGGTCGCTCCTCCACCGCCGGGCCGACGCCCCCGCCGCCTACGAGGTGCTGGACCAGCCCGGCCGGCAGGAAGGGTTCCGGGTGGGCAGCATCTGGGCCAGCTATGTTCATCTGCACCTGGGCTCCTCGCCCCGTCTGGCGCCCAGGCTCGTCGATGTCGCCTCCGCAGTAACGCCTAATTAAACAGTTCAGACTTTTCTAATATCTATAATCGTCCAAGTCCCCACCCTATGTATCGACTTGACGTATGACTCGTCATTAGGCATACTGCCAACTGAGGTGTTAGCTATGCACGCGTACGAGGAACGCGAGGACAAGCCATCTGCCACCGTTGAGGACTACCTGCACGCCATATACAGCCTGCAGGGCGAAGGCGAGACGGTCATCTCCGCCCGTCTGGCCAGGCGCATGCGGGTGACGCCTCCCACCGCCTGGGCCATCGTGCAGCGGATGGTGCGGGACGGCCTCATCACCCTGGACGAGAAGAAGGTCATCCACTTCACCGAGAAAGGGCACCGGCTGGCCGAGGAGATAGTCCGTCGTCACCGCCTCTCGGAGCGCTTCCTCACGGACGTCCTGGGCTTCAGTTGGGCAGAGGCCCATGAGGAGGCCCACCGCTTCGAGCACGCCCTCTCGGAGCGCATGGAGGAGCGGATCGTAGCCCTCCTGGGGAACCCCAAGACCTGCCCCCACGGCAGCCCCATCCCGGGCAGCGGCTACAGCCATCCGCCGGACCTGGTCTCCCTATCCAGCCTCCGGGAGGGAGACGAGGCGGCCGTGGTCTTCATCTCCGAGGAGCTGGAGGAGGACCTGGAGCTACTCCGCTACCTGGAGCGAGGCCGCATCATGCCGGGCCAGCTCCTGCGGGTGCAGGAGGTCGTCCCTGCCACCGGCGTCATAGTGGTGGAGGTGGACGGCCAGGTAGTGCCCCTGGGGCTGAAGGTGGCCCAGAGGATACGCGTCCGTCTCTGCCAGGACGGCTGCCCCTCCTGATCCGATGGTCAACCAGCGGCAGCACGAAGGGCTGGCCCCGTCCCCCCGGGCGCCCGCTGCCGGGCGGGTGTCGTGGGGCCAGCCCCCTCTCTCATTTCACCACTGATTGATGATGACCATCCCTACCGTCCCGAACTCCGTCATGGACTCCAGGACAGAGGAGGCCTCCTCGATGCGGACGGTGCGGGTCACCAGCTTGTTGGGATTGACCTTGCCGCTGGTGACCATCTCCAGCATGCCATCGTAGCCGCTCTGGGGATGGACGATGGAGCCCAGGAACTCTATCTCCATAGCCACGATCATGTCCACGGGGACCGGCACCTGTCCCTTCTCCGCCTGGGTGGTCAGGCCCACCTGGACATGCCGGCCTCCTTTCCGCAGCGACAGCACCGAGTTGAGACAGGTGGTCTGGATCCCCAGAGCGTCCACGGAGACGTGTGCGCCCCCCTTGGTGATCTCCTTCACCGCCTCGGGAGCATTCTCGCGGGCGGCGTTGACGGTGGCCACCGCCCCCAGCTCACGCGCCTTGGCCAGCTTCTCATCGGAGATGTCCACCGCCACCACGTTGGCGCCCAGGGCGGCCGCTATCTGCACCGCCGAGAGCCCCACACCGCCACAGCCGTGCACGGCCACCCACTCGCCACCCTTGACGCGGCCCTGGTCACGCACGGCGTGATAGGCCGTGGGGAAGCGACAGCCCATGGCCGCCGCCGTGATGAAGTCTATCCCTTCCGGCAGGGGGATCAGGTTCAGGTCAGCATTGATCACCTTGACCAGGCGGCCGTAGCCGCCGCCAGTGCTGAAGCCAGGAATGTTAGGAGTGGCGCAGAGGTTCTGCCGGCCCTTCAGACAGAACTCGCAGGAGCCGCAGGCCCAGACCACAGGAGAGAGGACGCGGTCCCCCTTCTTGAAGCGCCGCACGCCCGGGCCCACCTCTTCCACCACGCCGGCCATCTCGTGCCCAGGGACGATGGGAAGCTGTGGCTTCAGGCCTATCCACTCCCAGTCACCCATCCAGGCGTGCCAGTCAGAGCGGCAGATCCCCTCGCCCTCCACCCGCACGATGGCGTCGCCAGGGCCCGGGGTGGGATCCGGCACCTCCTTCACTACCAGGGGCTGCCTGAACGTTTCCAGCACCGCTGCCTTCATAGCCATCCCTCCCTAGGGGAAAAGCTGAACCGCCTCGGCGAGGACACATCCTTGCAGCCTCTCTCATCTCCCACCTCCCACCAGTGAGGCCCGAGTAGAGGAGCTAGGGCCGCTAGCGCATAAGACGCTAACATTTTACTCGGCCTCCCTGTCCTGTCAACCTCGCCAATGCGACGGGCCAGGCCTCTGCGTTCGGCGGGACGCGGCGGGGAACGCTGTCGCCCCCCGGCGCTGCCTGCCCCCCTTCCTGGCCGAGCCCGTCATCGGCTGGGCCGGGCGCTCACCACTACTATCGGATCGCCTATGAGCCCTAAGGTCGGCTCAGCATCGGCGCCGGAGCACTCCGGACGATGGTTGGCTTGTTGTCGGCCAGGATGGAGCCCTGGAGCCCCACCGTCCCTTGCACGGGTTGAGGTCGCTGATGCTGCCGATTTACCACCCGCCGGGGTGCGCGTCGAAGGGGGAGGCGGGAGCTTCACGGCCTCCCGGAGAGGGAGGCTTCGCCTCGTTCGCCATCGCCCCCGGGCGGCCGTTGCTCCGCCAGGCCTTGCAGGAGGCTGATGGCCTCCGTGCGGCTACCGACGCCCATCTTGCGGTAGGCCCGCTCGAGGAGCTTGCGCACGGTGTGGGGGGACACCCCCAGGGCGCGGGCCACCTCCTTGTTGCTGAGGCCCCTGGCCACCAGGGCCAGCACCTCTCTCTCCCGGCCACTGAGCCCCCATCCGTCCAGGTCGATAGGCGCAGGGGCCGGCGTCATGGGG
>BEIB01000005.1 GCA_002898615.1 bacterium HR25
CGCCACTCCGGTGGTGTGGTCGAACATCATGTTGGGCTCCTGGGGCGGGGGGGCGTCCGGGGAGTCGGGCGGCGTCACCATAGCGGCGGTGCCGATGCGGGCGTAGACGCCCACGTCCACCAGAGCGCGGTCGCTCTCCTCGTGGTCGGGGCCATAGCCGGTGATCTGGCAGTAGACCAGGCGGGGATTGAGGGCGGCCACGTCATCGTAGGTGAGACGGGCCCGCCGCAGGACACGAGGCCGGAAGTTGGTGATGAGGACGTCGGCCTCCCGCAGCAGAGCGAGGACGATCTCCCGTCCTTCCTCGGTATGGAAGTCCAGGCAGACGCTGCGCTTGCCCCGGTTGACGTGCTCGAAGAAGGGGTTTTCGCTCTCTCCCCGCTTGGTGGGGAAGGCGGAGACCAGGGCTCCCCGCAGGCCGTCCCCGGCCGGCGGCTCTATCTTGATGACCTCGGCGCCCCAGTCGGCCAGCACGGCGGCGGCCGTGGGGCCCGCTATCCAGTGGGCCAGCTCCACCACACGCGTCCCGTCCAGTAGACCAGCCATCGGTCCCCTCCTGGCTAAAGTGCCGCTCACCTGCCAGGATAAGGACTGACAACCTCCCCGGCAACCGGCACAGTGGGCATTGACAGCCTGGGCGGAGGGGCCTAACCTGAAGGCGCCAGCTCGCTGTCAGGGGAGGTCGCTGAGGTGCTGACGCGGGACGATCTGCTGACTCCCGAGGCCGTTCAGGACCCTTACGCCTACTTCGGCCGCCTGCGTGAGGAGGAAGGCGTCGCCTGGAACGCGCGCTGGGGCGGCTGGCTGGTGACCCGCTACGATGATGTCCTGCAGGTCCTGCGCGATCCCCAGCACTTCTCGTCGGACCGCATGGCCGCCCTGCGCCAGGAGCTGACGGAGGGGGAGGGGGAGAAGCTGGCCCTCCTCATCAACCACCTGAGCAAGTGGTTCGTCTTCAGCGACCCTCCCTACCACACACGGCTGCGCATGCTGGTCAACAAGGCCTTCACCCCCAGCAGCGTGGAGCGGCTCCGCCCCCGTGTCCGCCAGATCGTTGAGGGGCTCCTAGACGGCCTGGCGCCGCGGCGCCAGATGGAGTTCATCAAAGAGTTCGCCTTCCACATACCGGTCATCGTCATCTGCGAGTACATGGGCGTCCCGGCGGAGGACCGGGAGAAGCTGAAGGTCTGGTCCAACCAGGTGGGCAGCGCCGTGGGTATCCGGGCGGGCGACCCTGAGCGCTGGGAGCGCTCCCAGCAGGCGGTGGAACGGCTGCTGGAGTACTTCCAGCCCCTGGTGGAGGAGCGCCGGCGGCGCCCCCGGGAGGACTTCATCACCGCCCTCGTCCAGGCCGAGGAGCGGGGCGACCTCCTCTCCGATGAAGAGGTACTGGCCACCTGCACCCTCCTCATGTTCGCCGGTCACGAGAGCACCATGAACTTGCTGGCCAACGGCCTGGCCGCCTTCATGCGCTTCCCCGACCAGTGGGAGCTGCTCTGCCGGGAGCCCGGCCTGGTTCGGCCAGCGGTAGAGGAGCTTCTGCGCTACGATGGCCCCGTCAAGGCCCTCACCCGGCAGGTGCGCGGAGAGGTGACGCTGGGCGGCAAGGAGCTGAAGGAGGGCGACCGCCTGATGCTCCTCTTCGCCGCCGCCAACCGCGACCCGCGCAAGTTCCGCGACCCCGAGCGACTGGACATAACCCGAAGCCCCAACCCCCACCTGGGCTTCGGCTACGGCATCCACGTCTGCCTGGGGGCGCCCCTGGCCCGCCTGGAGGCCCAGGAGACCTTTCTGACTCTCTCTCGGAGGCTGCCCGGCATCCGCCTGGCCATCGGCCTGGACGAGCTGGAGTACTACCCCACCTTCGTGGGGCGCATCCTGAAGAAGTTACCGGTGGAGTGGTAGTCCCTGCCCGCCCTCGGGCGGGGGACAGGACTGGCCGTGGCCACCCTGTACCTCGTCGCCACGCCTATAGGCAACCTGGAGGACATCACCCTGCGGGCGCTGCGCGTGCTGCGCGAGGTCGTCCTCGTCGCCGCCGAGGACACCCGGACCGCCCGTCGGCTCCTCTCCCACTACGGCATCCAGGCCCGCTTGGTGAGCTACAACGAGCACAACAAGGAGAAGCGGACGCCCCTCCTCCTGGCTGCTCTGGCGGAGGGGGATGTGGCCCTGGTCTCGGAGGCGGGGATGCCTGGCATCAGCGACCCCGGCGTGGACCTGGTGCGGGCGGCGGTGGCCGCCGGCCACCGGGTGACGGCTGTGCCGGGCCCCTCGGCCATCGTCGCTGCCCTGGCCGTCTCCGGCCTGTCCACCCGCCAGTTCACCTATCTGGGCTTCCTGCCCCGCCGCAAGGGGGAGCGACGGCGCCTCCTGGCCTCCCTGCGGGAGGAGCCGCGCACCCTCGTCCTCCTGGAGTCTCCCCACCGGCTGCGGGAGACCCTGGCTGACCTCCACGCCGCCCTGGGGGAGCGCCGCATCGCCGTCTGTCGGGAGCTCACCAAGATGTTCGAAGAGATCTTTCGGGGCACCGTGGGGGAGGCGCTGGCTCACTTCCAGGAGCCCCGGGGTGAGTTCACCCTGGTGGTGGAGGGGGCGGCCGCCGAGCGCCAGAGCCTCTCCCCGGAGGAGGTCGCCCTGGCGGAGCTGGCCCGCCTGCGACGGGAGGGCCGCCACGCCCGGGAGGCGGTGGGCCAGGTGGTAGCCCGCTACCGCCTCCCCCGACGGCGCGTCTACCAGCTATGGCTGCAACTGGCGGGGGAGAGAGGCCCCTAAGAGAGCTGTATGCTAAAATCCAGCAGTGGGACATCCATGGCCGAGAAGATCTTCATAGGCGTCGCCTGGCCCTACGCCAACGGCTCCCTCCACACGGGACAGATAGTGGGGGCCTACCTGCCGGCCGACATCTTCGCCCGCTACCACCGGGCGGCCGGCAACACGGTGCTCATGGTCTCCGGGAGCGACCAGCACGGCACCCCCATCACCGTACGGGCGGAGCAGGAGGGGAAGAGCCCGGCGGAGGTGGCGGCCCATTACCACCAGGAGTTCCTGGAGACCTGGCGGCGCCTGGGCATCACCTTTGACATCTACACCTCCACGGGGACGGAGAACCACGCCCGCACCGTCCATGACATCTTCCTGAAGCTCTACGAGCGGGGCGTCCTCTACAAGGACACCATGAAGCTCCCCTATTGCCCCGTGGAGGAGCGCTTCCTCCTGGACCGCTACGTGGAGGGCACATGCCCCATCTGCGGCTACAGCGGCGCCCGGGGCGACCAGTGCGACAACTGCGGCAACGTGCTGGACCCCGTGGACCTCGTAGACCCCCGCTGCCGGTTCGACGGGGCGACGCCCCAGATCAGGGATTCGGAGCACTTCTTCCTGCGGCTCAGCGCCTACAACCGCAAGCTCAGGGACTGGCTCTCCACCGACAAGCAGCACTGGCGGCGCAACGTCCTCAACTTCTCCCTCTCCGTACTGGAGCAGGGGCTCAAGGACCGGGCCATCACCCGGGACATCGAGTGGGGCGTCCCCATACCCCTCCCCGGCTTCGAGACCAAGCGCATATACGTCTGGTTTGAGGCCGTCATCGGCTACCTCTCCGCTGCCAAGGAGTGGGCCCAGCGCCAGGGAGACCCCGAGAAGTGGCGGGAGTTCTGGCAGGACCCCCGCTGCAAGACCTACTACTTCATCGGCAAGGACAACATCATCTTCCACACCCTCATCTGGCCGGCGGAGCTCATGGCCTACAGCGAGGCCACAGGGGAGCACTACAATCTCCCCTACGATGTCCCCGCCAATCAGTACCAGACAGTGCGGGGGGCCAAGGCCTCCACCAGCCGCAACCTGGCGGTCTGGGTGCTGGACTTCCTCTCCCGCTACGACCCGGACCCCCTGCGCTACTATCTGGCGGTGACGATGCCCGAGACCTCGGACTCCGACTTCACCTGGGCTGACTTCGTCCGCCGCAACAACGATGAGCTGGTGGCCACCTGGGGCAACCTGGTGAACCGCGTCCTCACCTTCGCCTACCGCCACTTCGACCGGGCCGTTCCCGCCCCCGCCCAGCTCTTGGAGCGGGACCGCATGCTCCTCCACCGCGCCGAGCAGGCCCTCAAGCGCACCGGTGAGCACATCTACTGGTGCCATTTCCGCAACGGCATCGAAGAGGCGATGGCGGCTGCCCGGGAGGCCAACCGTTACCTGGAGGAGAGCGCCCCCTGGCGCCTCATCAACCAGGACCGACCCCGTTGCGCCACCGTCATCTACACCGCCATCGCGGCCATCAACGGCCTTAAGGTGGCCTTCTACCCCTACCTCCCCTTCACCAGTCAGCGCCTGCACCACATGCTGGGCTACAAGGGGACCCTGGAGTCCCAGGGCTGGCGGTTCGATATGCCGCGGCCCGGCCAGACCCTGCGAGAGCTGGAGCCCCTCTTCAAAAAGCTGGACCCCGCCATCGTCGCCGAAGAGGAGGCCCGGCTGGGCACCTGACCATGCTGGTGGACTCTCACTGCCACATCCAGGACGAGCAGTTCGACGCCGACCGTGAGGAGGCCCTGGCGCGGGCCCGGCAGGCGGGCGTCCGCGCCTTCGTGGTGGTGGGCTGGGACCTGGAGTCCAGCCGGCGGGCGGTGGCCCTGGCCGACGAGCACTCCGATGTCTACGCCGTCATCGGGGTGCACCCCCACTTCGCCAACACCTGGGGCCGGCGGACCCGCCGCTCCCTCTATCGCCTGGGCCACTCCTCCAAGGTAGTGGCAGTGGGGGAGACGGGGCTGGACTTCTACCGCAACCTGTCTCCACCGGAGGCGCAGCGGCGGGCCTTCCGCGAGCAACTGGAGCTGGCGGCGGAGCTGCGCCGGCCCGTGGTGGTCCACTCCCGGCAGGCGGAGGAGGAGACGCTGGCCATCGTCAGCGCCTACGAGAGGGAGATGCTGGGGCTCTGGCCCAAGGACCGCCCCCTGGGCCAGATGCACTGCTTCTCGGGCGATATAGCCCTGGCCCTCCAGTACGTGCAGATGGGCTTCCTGGTGTCCATCGCTGCCACCTGCACCTACCCCAACGGCGAGAAGGTGCGCTCAGTGGCCGCCGGCGTGCCCCTGCGCTGGCTGACGGTGGAGACGGACGCTCCTTACCTGCCGCCGCAGTCACGGCGGGGTCAGCGCAACGAGCCGGCCTACCTGATGGAGACGGTGGAGGCCATCGCTCGCCTGCGGGGAGAGAGCCAGGAGCGGGTGAGCAGCGGCACCGCCCTAGCGGCGGCCTGGCTCTTCGGCCTAGGAGACCTGGGGGAGGAGTCCCGATAGTGGTAGCGGCACAGCTCTACGGCCCCATCCAGAAAGACCTCGCCCTGGTGGACGAGACCCTCAACTCCCTGCGGGAGGTGGACTTCCCCTTCCTGGCCCGCATGATGGACGTCGTCCTCTCGGGCTCGGGGAAGCGGCTGCGCCCTGCCCTCGTCCTGCTGGCCGGCACCTTCGGCGACTACCGGCTGGACCTGCTGGTGCCCCTGGCCGCCTCCGTGGAGCTGCTGCACACGGCCACCCTGGTCCACGACGACGTCATCGACAACGCCGACACGCGGCGGGGCCGTCCCACCGCCAACAGCCTCTTCCACAACAGCAGCGCCGTCATGCTGGGGGACTATATGTTCGCCCACGCCGCCGAACTGGTGGCCCGCACTGGCAACATACGCGTCATCCGCCTCTTCGCCCATACCCTTATGGTGATGGCCAAGGGCGAGCTGGGCCAGGACATGCGGGCCTACGACAGCCGACAGGACGTGCAAGAGTACCTGAACCGCATCGGTGGCAAGACGGCCTCCCTCTTCGCCACCGCCTGCGAGGGCGGGGCCATCGTCGCCGATGAGCCGGAGGAGTGGATCACCGCCCTCCGCCACTACGGTTACAACCTGGGCATCGCTTTCCAGATAGTGGACGACATCCTGGACTTCACGGGGGACGAGGGGGAGATGGGGAAGCCCGTGGGCAGCGACCTCCTCCAGGGCACCCTCACCCTTCCCTCCCTCCTGCTGTTGCAGCGCTACCCGCGGGACAATCCCATCCACCGCTTCTTCGCCGACCGCCGCCACGAGCACGTGCAGCAGGCGGTGCTGATGGTCCGGGAGTCCGACATACCGCAGGAGTCCTACCGCATGGCGCGGGACTACTGCGGGCGCGCCCTGGAGGCCATCTCCATCCTCCCCAGCACCGAGGCCCGCCGCACCCTGGAGGAGCTGACCTACTACATCCTGGAGCGGCGGAGCTAGGGCATCTGCCCCGGGCTGGGCATGATGGTGAGGCCCCGGCGCAGCCGCTCCAGCATCTGGGCGGAGCGGGCCTCCCCCTCCAGCAGGTGGGCCAGATAGCTGCGCAGGTGCAGCTCCACCTCTCGCGCCAGCGGGGTGGGGAGGCGGAGACGCTGTGCCTCCTGCAGGGACGACCGCTGGAGGAGCCGCAGCGCCTTCAGGGCGCCCTGGCTCAGGGGGCGGGCGCCGGCCTGGCCGGCGCCGCAGTCCGGACAGACCACTCCCCCGGCCAGGGGCGAGAACAGCCCCTCCCCCGGCAGGGGACGGCGGCAGCCCAGGCAATGGTCCAGCTCCGGGCCGAAGCCGCTCAGCGCCAGAAGGCGCGCCTCGAAGCGGCGGACGGCCAGCTCCGGCTGGGGCGCCCGTTCCAGCCAGCGCACAGTCTCCAGGAGCAGCCGGTAGGGGGTATGGGCCTCAGCCCCTGGAGGGAGGAAGCGGTCGGCCACCTCGCAGGCGTAGAGGGCGAGGGCGAGGCGCTCCAGGTCTCCCTGGAGGGCGGGGAAGCTCTCCAGGGTCTGGCAGCCGGCCACCACGTAGCGAGTGTGCCCCTGGGCGAGCTGGACCATCACGCGGGTGAGGGGCTGCAGGTGACCGCCCATACGGCTCTTGGGCCGGCGCACGCCGCGGGCCTTGGCCTCCAGCTTGCCGTGGGCGGGGGTGAGAAGGGTCACCAGTCGGTCGGCCTCGGCCAGGTCGCGCTGGCGCAGGACGAAGGCCTCCGTCTTGAAGAGGCGCGGGGGCTCCGCCAAGGGCTCAGACCTCCTGGCGCCCTTCCAGGGCCCGGCCCAGGGTCACGTCGTCGGCATACTCCAGGTCGGCGCCCATGGGGAGGCCGCGGGCCAGGCGGGTGACCCTCACGCCCAGGGGCCGCAGCAGGCGGGCCAGGTAGAGGGCGGTGGCCTCCCCCTCCAGGTTGGGGTTGGTGGCGACGATAACCTCCTTCACCTCGCCGGAACGCAGGCGGTCCAGCAGCTCCCCCACCTTCAGGTCTTCGGGGCCGACGCCGTCCATAGGGGAGATGACTCCGTGGAGGACGTGATAGAGGCCGCGGAAGCGGCCCGTGCGTTCGATGGCCAGGGCGTCCAGGGGCTCCTCCACCACGCAGATGAGGGAACGGTCCCGCTGGGGGTCGCTGCAGAAGCGGCAGGGGTCTACGTCCGTCAGGTTCTGGCAGACGGAACAGAAGACGATGCGCTCCTTGGCCTCCAGAAGGGCCTCGGCCAGGGCCCGCACCTCGGCCAGGGGGGCCCGCAGGACGTAGTAGGTGAGGCGCTGGGCGCTCTTGGGGCCGATGCCTGGCAGCTTGTGGAACTCCTCGATGAGCCGGGCGACGGGCCCGGCGGCAGGTATAGAATCCTGCAAACTCAACACCCCTTCCCCATTCGCTACGCCCATTATAAAGGGGCCAGGGGCTAGGCCCTAGCGGGGAAGCCCGGGCAGGCCGAAGCCGCCGGCCAGGCTGGAGAGGTGTCGCATCTGGGCCTCCCGCACCTTCTCCAGGGCGTCGTTCACCGCCGCTAGGATGAGGTCCTGGAGCATCTCCACGTCGTCGGGGTCCACGGCCTCGGGGCGGATGGTGATGGACTGAAGTTGAGGCCGGGCGCTCATCACTACGGTGACGGCGCCACCGCCAGCGGAGGTCTCCACCACCGTCTCCTCCAGGGTGCGCTGCGCCTCGGCGATGCGATTCTGCAGCTCCTGGATCTGGCGCATGAGGTCACGATTCATTCGCGGTTGCTGGGACATCCTCCTCGCCTCCTTCTTCCTGTGCCAGGGGGACGGCGCCGTGGCGGAGGGCCTCCTTCAGCAGGTGGCCGCCCCCTCTGGGACGTGACGGCGCCTGGGTCATCTCGCAGCGGACGGTCACGGGCTGTCCCAGGAGCCGTGAGGCTACCTCCTCCAGTTGACGCTGACGGGTGGGCTGCCCTACCTGGTCCAGGTGGAACCGCCAGTAGAACCCCAGGACGATGGTGCCCTCCCGCACCTCTTTGACCTCACAGGAGCCGTTCAGGAGGGCTGCCAGGTGACGGTCCACCTCCCGGCAGGAAAGGCGGAGGCGCTCCAGAAAGTCCGGCGGAAGGGCCAGAGAGCCGGAGGCTGGAGGGTCCTGGGGGGCCGCCGGGGCCTCCCGTGGGGGACTCGCCTGGGCGGCGGGGCCCGGGGAGGAGGCAGGGGACGGCGGCCTCTCCTGGCCCAGGGCCTCCACCAGGGCCAGCTCCAGGGGCAGGGGGGAGTAAGGGTCGTCGCGGAAGTCGGCCCGGGCCAGCAGGCGTAGCCCCCGCATTATGGCCTCGCTCTCCGTCTGCTGGGCCAGATGCGTCAACTGAGAGAGCTCCTCCTGGCCCAGCTCCAGCGTGTCGGCTGCGCCAGCCTTGATGAGGAGGAGGGAGCGCAGGCCGGCCACCACCTCCCGGGCGAGCTGTCGCATCTCCAGGCCGTCGTCGTGGGCGGCAGCCACCAGGCGCAGGGCGGCCGCCAGGTCCCGACGGACAATGGCGGCCACCAGCTCACGGGCGCGTCCGTCGGAGCGGAGGCCCAGGGCCTCCCGTACCTGCTCCGTGGTAGGGCTGGGGCCGTAATAGGCCACCACCTGCTCCAGGAGGTTGATGGCGTCTCGCAGAGAGCCGCCGGCGGCGCGAGCGATCTCCTCCAGGCCCCGCTCCTCCAGAGCGAAGCCCTCGGCCTGGCAGATATGGCCCAGGCGGGCCACAGCGGCCGTCAGGGGAACGCGGCGGAGGTCGAAGCGTTGGCAGCGGGAGATGATGGTGGCCGGCAGCCGCTGCGGTTCGGTGGTGGCCAGGACGAAGATGACGTGGGGCGGCGGCTCCTCCAGCGTCTTCAGGAGGGCGTTGTAGGCCTCCTGGGTGAGCATGTGGACCTCGTCCACCAGATAAACCTTGTAGCGGCCGCCCATGGGGGCCAGCCCCACGCGGTCCCGCAGCCGCCTGATCTCATCGATGCCGCGGTTGCTGGCGGCATCCATTTCCAGCAGGTCTGGCGCCTGGCCGGCCAGGTAGCTCTCGCAGGAGGGACAGCGGTTGCAGGGCTCCCCGTCCTGGGGGGACTGGCAGTTGACGGCCTTGGCGATGAGCCTGCCCAGGCTGGTCTTGCCGGTGCCCCGGGGTCCGCAGAGGAGATAGGCATGGGCGATGCGGCCGCTGGCGATGGCGTTGCGCAGGGTCCTGGTCACGCTGTCCTGGCCTGCCACCTCGGCGAAGGTCTGAGGGCGCCACTTGCGGTAGAGGACCTGCTCGCGTCGGGGGAAGCTCTCGCCGTTCACTCCGAGGCTAGTATAAGGTGGGGCGTCGCTGGCTAGCTAGGGGTGAGCGTCAGGGTCGGGGCTGTCGGGTGGGGGGCGGGCGCTGGCCCGCCCCCCGCGTCGCGTCAGGCCAGCTCGCCCTCCAGGTGGGCGCGCAGCATCCAGGCCATCTTCTCGTGCCGATGGGCCAGGTCCTGGAGGAAGTTGCTGGTCACCTCGTCCCCCTGCTTCTCGCCCACGGTCTGTATCTGCTCGCGCAGCCAGTTGATGATGGCCTCGTGGTCGGCCAGCAGGTTGGCGAGCATGGTCTGGGAGTCGGGGTAGCTGCCCGGCTCCTCCTTTAGGCCGGTCTGCTGCAGGAACTCCGTCATGGTGCCGGGCGCCCAGCCCCCCAGGTGCCGTATGCGCTCCGCCACCTCGTCCACGAACTCGTCCAGCATCTTGTACTGCTCTTCCAGGAAGGTGTGCAGGGCATAGAAGCGGGGTCCCACCACGTTCCAGTGGTAGTTGCGGGTCTTGGTGTAAAGGGTGAACTCGTCAGCCAGGAGCCGGCCCAGGAGGCGCGCCACCTCCTCACGCTGCGCCTGGGCGAGGCCTATGTTCACGGCGGCCGCCTTGTGGCCCGTCTGCATGCTCTCCTCCTCCCTTCCAGTGATGTGACTACGACTCCTTGCCACGCTGGCCGTTCATGGCCACACGTGAACCGGTCTGACTTTAAGTCCATTATAAACTACTCCCGCGCCCCTCCGCGGCCGTGATCAGGGCGCGGGAGCGCGTCCTAGATATAGGTTCTCTCGCGCTTGCATGAGGCGCTCCTCCTCCGGCAGGGCGTGGTCGTAGCCCAGAAGGTGGAGGACGCCGTGGATCAGCAGGTGGGCCACCTCCCGCTGCACCGGGTGGCCCCGCTCTCTGGCCTGGCGCTCGGCCGTGGGGTAGGAGATGATGACCTCTCCCAGGTGGAGGAGTCCGTCCGGCGCGGCCACCATCTGTTCCCCCTCCTGCAGGGAGAAGGAAAGGACATCCGTAGGCTCGTCCTCGCCGGCGTAGGTACGGTTCAGCTCTTGGACGGTGGCGTCGTCGGTGACGAGGACGTCCAGCTCCGCCGCCGGCACGCCCTCCCCTGCCAGGACCGTGCGCGCCACTTCCCTGAGCCACGTCTCGTCGAGGCGGGAGGAGAAGGGCTCCTCCACGCTCACCAGTATGACGTGCTCCCTCATGGCGCAGGGGCAGGGCGGGGGGACGCCGTCCGATCGCGGCGTCTAGCCCAGGACGCGGGCCGCCGCCTCGGCCGCATCAATGAGGGGGAAGGGGAAGACACCTACCACCAGGAGGCCTGCTACCGCCAGCAGCACCGTCAGGCCTATGGCCGGGGCTGGCCGCAGCGGCTCCGGGCGGCGAGGCTCGTCCACGAACATGGTCAGGACCACCCGAAGGTAGTAGTAAGCGGAGACGACGCTGTTTACCACGCCCAGCACCGCCAGCCAGACCAGGTCCGCCTGCACGGCAGCGTTGAAGATATACAGCTTGGCCACGAAGCCGGCCGTGGGCGGTATACCCGTCAGGGAGACCAGGGCCAGGGTGAGGGCCAGCGCCAGAGGCAGGGAGCGGCGGGCCATCCCTGCGTAGTCGCCGATGAAGTCGCTGCCGATGCGCTGGGAGATGGCGATGACGGCAGCGAAGGCCGCCAGATTGGTGAAGGCGTAGGCGGCCAGGAAGAAGATGACGGCGCCCGTCCCCAGGAGGGGCTGCGGCTCTCCCGCCGAGACCGCCGCCAGACCGATGAGGAAGTACCCGGCCTGGGCGATGGAGCTGTACCCCAGCAGCCGCTTGATGTCCATCTGGGGCAACGCCATCAGGTTGCCTATGGTCATGGAGAGGGCCGCCAGCACCCCGAACAGCACCCCCCAGTCCTGGGCGATGAAGCGGTCTCCCAGCCCCTCAACGAAGAGCCTGATGGCCACGGCGAAGCCGGCCGCCTTGGAGCCCACCGAGAGGAAGGCGGCCACCGGCGTGGGCGCCCCCTGATAGACGTCCGGCACCCACATCTGGAAGGGCACCACCGCCATCTTGAAGCCCAGACCGGCCGCCAGCAGCACCGCCGCCAGCACGTAGCCCGCCCGGGCGTCGTCGCCAGCGGAGGAGACGGCCCGGGCGATGTCCACCAGATTGGTGGAGCCCGACAGCCCGAAGAGGAAGGCCATCCCGTAGAGGGTGAGGGCGGCACTCACCGCCCCGATGAGCAGATACTTCAGACCCGCCTCGCTGGAGCGCTGGTCCCTCAGGAAGCCCACCAGCACGTACTGGGAGAGGGCCGTCAGCTCCAGGGCCACGAAGATAAGTATCAGATCCACCGCGCCGGCCAGCAGGGAGAGGCCGGCGGCCGTGGTCAGCACCAGGACGTAGTACTCCGCCTGGTGAGGCCGTCCCCACAGGTACTCCACGGAGGCCAGCACCACCGCCGCTGCCACCCCGGCGAAGAGGACGGCGAAGAAGAGGGAGAAGTCGTCCAGGCGGTAGACGTCGCTGAAGGCGCTGCCACGGTTGCCGGTGACGATGAGGGCTGCCGCCCAGGCCAGGGCCCCTACCGCTCCCATCAGGGCCAGGCCGGCCGCTCCCCCGCGCTCCCACAGGGGGCGCAGGCCCCTCCCCATGAGGCTGGAGAAGGCGTCCACGATGAGGACGAGCCCGGCCACCGCCAGCAGGATCAGCTCGGGCCCCAGACGGTTCACGCTCTCCATAGCTCTACCCTAGCCTAGCCGCTCGGCTATGGGCAGCACTCCGGACTCGACCAGGTCCATCACCACCCTGGGGTAGATGCCCACCAGCAGGATGACTGCCACCAGGGCCAGCGTGGGGACTCTCTCCCACCAGGCCACCGCCTCCTGCAACCCCTGCCAGCGGGGCGTGAGCTCCCCCCAGAAGACACGCTGCACCATCCAGAGGATGTACCCGGCCGCCAGCAGCACCCCGGTGACGCCCAGCACCGTCAGGAACTGGTGGCGGGGGAAGGTGCCCAGGAAGACCGTTACCTCCGAGACGAAGCCGGCCAGGCTGGGCAGCCCCAACGAGGCCAGCCCGGCGATGACCATCACCGTCGTCAGATAGGGCATGGCGCGGGCCAGGCCCTGCATCTCGCCGATCTGGCGCGTGTGGGTGCGCTCGTAGACCAGCCCCACCATCACGAAGAGGAGGCCGGTGATGAGGCCGTGGGTCAGCATCTGCATCGCCGCCCCGGTCAGCCCCACCGTGCCCAGGGCGGAGGCCCCCAGCAGGACGTAGCCCATGTGGCTCACGCTGGAGTAGGCGATGAGGCGCTTCAGGTCGCTCTGCATCAGGGTGGCCACGGCGCCGTAAAGGATGCTGAGGGCAGCCAGGGCGGCCAGCCAGGCGGAGGCGTCGCGGGCCACGTCGGGCAGGATGGAGAAGCAGAGGCGCAGGATGCCGTAGCCTGCCATCTTCAGCAGCACCCCCGCCAGCATCACACTCACGGCGGTGGGGGCGTCGGTGTGGGCGTCCGGCAGCCAGGTGTGGAGGGGCACCACCGGCAGCTTCACCCCGAAGGCGATCATCAGGAAGGCGAAGACGACGGTGGCCGGCAACACAGCGTCCCGCAGCGGCCCCATCTCCTGGAGCTGACGCATGTCGAACGTCTCGGCGGCGAAGCCGATGACCAGGATGGCTACCAGCATGAAGGCGGAGCCGAAGAAGGTGAACAGGACATACTTCCAGGCCGAGTAGATCCGCCGTCCCGTCCCCCAGATGGAGATCAGGAAGTACATGGGCAGCAGCTCCAGCTCAAAGAAAAGGAAGAAGAGCACCAGGTCCAGGGAGGCGAAGACCCCCAGGAGGGAGGTCTCCAGCACCAGGAGCCAGGCGAAGTACTCCCGCGGCCGCAGCCCTATATTCCAGGAGACCAGGACGGCCACCGTGGTGAGGAGGGCCGTCAGGGCCACCAGGGGCAACGAGAGACCGTCCACCCCCAGCAGATACTGGACGGTGAAGGGAGCCACCTCGGAGCTGATCCAGGTACGCTGGTCGACGAACTGGAACTGCTCCCCGCTCCTGTCATAGGCGACGAAGAGGGCCACCGCTATCCCCAGCGCCGCCAGGGAGGTCAGGAGGGCCAACCAGCGGGCCCAGCCCTCTCGCTCTCGGGGCAGGAGCGCTATCAGCGCCGCCCCCAGCAGTGGCAGGAAGACCAGGAGAGACAGCACCTTGCCTGACCTCTCAGACCAGCAGTATCACCACCGTCGCCACTACGACGCCCACGGCGATGGCGGCACCGTAGACCTGGGCCTGCCCCGCCTGGGCCAGGCGCAGCACGCCGCCCCCATAGCGGGTCAGGGTGCCCAGGCCGTTCACTGCGCCGTCCACCACCACCCTGTCCCACATCTGGAGACCGAAGGCGATGCCCCTCAGGAAGAGGCGCCGTACTATCAGCCCCTCGTACAGGTCGTCTAGGAAGTAGCGGCGCTCCAGTAGGGTGGCGAGCGGCCACAGGGCGCGGCGGACCGCCTCGGGGCTGAAGAGTCGCAGCCCGTAGAGGAGCCAGGCCAGCGCCAGACCGGCCACACCCACCGCCACAGAGGCGACGGCGATTCCCATCCGGAAGTGGGGCTCCGCCGCCAGCTCCTCCGTCCCCGCTGGCAGAGAGCCGGCCAGCAGGTGCTCCAGGCCGTGCTGCAGGTTCACGAAGCCAGCCCCCACCGAGAGGCCCGCCAGGGCCAGCATGGGCAGGAGCATCACCCAGGGGGACTCGTGGGGCTGGCCACCGTGGCTGCCGTGGCCCTGCGTCTCGCCGCCCCGGTAGCTGCCACCGAAGGTGAGGAAGAGCATCCGTCCCACGTACAGCGCCGTCACGAAGACGCCCGCCAGCAGCGCCCAGAAGACCACCGGCCGCTCCTCCCAGGCCACGGCCAGGATCTCGTCCTTGCTCCAGTAACCGGCCAGGGGGAATATCCCTACCAGGGCCAGGCCCGCCACCGCGGTGGTCAGGAAGGTGATGGGCATGTGGCGGGCCAGGCCGCCCATCCTCCGCATGTCAAAGGTGCCGGTGGCGTGGTTGACGGAGCCGGCGCCCAGGAAGAGGAGGGCCTTGAAGAAGGCGTGGGTGAAGAGGTGGAAGATGGCCACGGCGAAGCCGAAGACCCCCAGCCCCGCCATCATGTAGCCCAGTTGGCTGATGGTGGAGTAGGCCAGCACCCGCTTGATATCCGTCATCACCAGTCCCACCAGGGCGGAGGCGAGGGCGGTAACGGCGCCGATGACGGCCACCGTGGTTATCGCCTCCTCGGAGAGAGCGAAGACGGGGAAGAGGCGGGCTACCAGGTAAACGCCGGCCGCCACCATGGTGGCGGCGTGGATGAGGGCGGAGACGGGGGTGGGGCCCTCCATGGCATCGGGCAGCCAGACGTGGAGGGGGAACTGGGCCGACTTCCCCGCCGCCCCGGCGAAGACGCCGCCGGCGAAGAAGGCGATGACGCTCGTCCCCACCACCCCGGCCAGGGCCGCCTCCTGGATGGCTGCTATGTCCAGCTCGCCCGTCTGCCACCATATCAGCAGGATGGCCGAGAGGAGCCCCAGGTCGCCCAGGCGGGTCACCAGGAAGGCCTTCGTGGCCGCCCGGCGGGCGGCGTCCCGCTGGAACCAGAAGCCGATGAGCAGATAGGAGCAGAGGCCCACCAGCTCCCAGAAGACGAAGAGCTGCAGCAGGTTGGAGGCGGCCACCAGCCCCAGCATGGAGCCGGTGAAGAGGGACATGAAGGCGAAGTAGCGGGAATAGCCGGGGTCGCCGGCCATGTAGCCCTGAGAGTAGACCTGAACGGCCAGGGAGACGCCGGTCACCACCACCAGCATCAACGCCGCCAGCCCGTCCAGGCGGAAGCCGATGTCCACCCGCAACGGCCCCACCGCTACCCACTCATGGGGCGGGAAGCCCACGGCGTGGCCCTCGCTCTGCACCGCCGAGTCCAGCGCCCACAGGGCCAGGACGAAGGCGGCTGCTATGGCTGCCACGGTGAGGTAGCCGCTCCAGCGAGGCCGCCAGAAGGGGAGCCCGCTGACCGAGAGCAGAGAGGCGAGGGCGATGACGGCGAAGGAGCCCAGAGGCAGTAGGACGATGGCCCAAGCGGCTGCCTCCGGTATCGGGTCCAACATCTCAGACCTTCCTCAGAATCTCCTGCGCCACGTGGGCCTTGCCCCAGGGCACGTAGACGGTGTGGGGCTCCAGCTCCGCCGCCTCCTTCCAGCCCGAGGCCGGCACCACCAGCACCGACACCGCCTCGGCGTTCAGAAGCTCCTTCCACATCTCAGCCACGTAGGCGTTCTTCACTTCCATGAAGCGGTACCACATAGTGGCTCACCAGCGCAGCAGGTTTATCTTGTCCACGTCCACCGTCTCCCGCTGACGGTAGATGGCCACGGCCAGGGCCAGGGCCACCGCCGCCTCCGCCGCCGCCACGGCGATGCTGAAGACCACGAACACCTGCCCCGAGAGGGCATTGGTGGACTCCACGAAGCGGGCGAAGGCCACCAGCGTCAGGTTGACGGCGTTGAACATCAGCTCGATGCCGATGAGGATGCCTATGACGTTTCGCTTGGAGAGGACGAGAAAGAGGCCGATGCCGAAGAGGAGGGCGCCCAGGAGCAGGAAGTGTTCCAGGCCTACCGTCATCCCTCACTCCTCTCGCACCAGCACTATGGCCCCCAGCACCGCCATGAGGAGGAGGGCTGCCGCTATCTCGAAGGGAAGCAGATAGCGACTCAGTAACGCCTCCCCTATGGCGGAGGCCGTCTCCTGAAACCCCTGGCCCAGGGCGGGGCCCCAGTCTGTCACCAGGGCCACGGCGGCCACCAGGCCAGCCACCGCCAGCGCCAGGGCCAGGGCCGGCCAGCGCATGGCCGTCTCGGCATTGTCCCGCGCCGCCCGCGGCGTCAGAGCGATGGCGAAGACGATGAGGACGGAGATCGCCCCGGCGTAGATGAGGACCTGGACCACGGCCAGAAAATCGGCCGAGAGGAGGACGAAGAGGCCGGCCACGCCCAGGAAGCTCAGCACCAGGGCCATCACCGCCTTCACCAAGTCCCGCACCACCGCCACCGTCAGGGCGGAGACCACGGTGAGGGCGGCCAGGAGCCAGAAGGCCACCACGCTGCCTACATCGTCCAATCTCAGGAACCTCCAGGCGTGTAGGGCTGATAGTAGATGCCCCCCACCTCCCGCACCAGGATGGGCTGCTTGGGACGCCGCTCCGGCCGCAGCTGACCCAGGAGGGCCGCCCAGCCGGCACCCAGGAGCAGGGCCAGGGCCAGGTTGCCCACAGCGAAGGCGGGCAGCACCACCCCGGCGGAGGCGCCCGTCTCCCTCCACACCAGCACCTCCAGCCCCACCAGCAGCAGGTTGAGGATCATGAGGGGCAGCAGGTACTTCCAGGCGAAGTTCATGAGCTGGTCTATGCGCAGGCGGGGCAACGTCCCCCGCATCCAGATGAAGAGGAAGAAGGTGGCGTACAGCTTGGCCAGGAAGATGAGCCAGCCCGGCACCCACTCCTCCAGTCCCCACAGCGTCCAGCCGCCCAGGTACAGGGTGACGATGGTGGCGGCGATGCCGAACCCAGCGATGTACTCCGCCAGCTGGAACATCCCCCAGCGGATGCCCCCATACTCCGTGTGATAGCCAGCGATGATCTCCGACTCCGCCTCGGCGATGTCGGCCGGGCTGCGGTTCACCTCCACCGCTCCTGCTATGATGAAGCCCAGGAGGCTCAGGGGCTGCAGGAAGATCAGCCAGGCGTTGTAATCGCCCTGCCAGAGGACGAGCTCCCGCAGCCGCATGCTCCCCACGAAGGCCACCGGCCCCAGGAGGGCCAGCACCATCACTACCTCGTAGCTGATGAGCATGCCCACACTGCGCATCGCCCCCAGCAGGGAGTACTTGTTGCCGGAGGCCCAGCCGGCCATGAAGACGGCGATGGTGCCTACCGAGCTCACGGAGACGATGTAGAGGACCCCCACGTTCAGATCGGCCAGGACCATCCCCGGGCCGAAGGGGAAGACGGCCAGGATGAGGATGACCGGCACCACCACCGCCACCGGCGCCGCCCAGAAGAGGATGCGGTCGGCGTGGCGGGGGGTGATCATCTCCTTGGCCAGCACCTTCAGGGCATCGGCCAGGGGTTGGAGGAGGCCGAAGGGGCCCACCCGGTTAGGCCCCAGACGCACCTGGATGCGGGCCAGGAGGCGTCGCTCTATCCAAATGAAGGCGAGCTGGCTCAACACCGCCCAGCCCAGCAGCGCCAGCATGCCGATGACACCAGAGAGGACGTAGGGCACCCAGGCCGGGGCCCCCTGGTCCGACAGCCAGCCCAGGAAAGCGCCTACGGCATTCCCCAGGTCCCGCAGGTCCCACCAGGGGGAAAGGGGGGGCATCACCGGTCCACCTCCCCCACGACGATGTCCACGCTGCCCAGGGTGATGATGGCGTCCGCCACCGTCAGCCCCAGCACCATCTCCGGCAGGGGCGTCAGGTTGATGAGGGAGGGGGAGCGTATGTGAAAGCGGAAGGGGGCGGGGCTGCCATCGCTCACCACGTAGAAGCCCAGCTCCCCCCGCGGCGACTCGATGCGACCGTAGGCCTCGCCGGGGGGCGGCCGCAGTGCCAGGGGCACCGGCGTCTGGTAAGGGCCGGAGGGTATCATCTCCAGGGCCTGCTCCAGGATGCGGACGCTCTGGCGCATCTCCGCCAGCCGCACCAAGAAGCGGTCGTAGCAGTCGCCGTTGGTGCCCACGGGGATCTCGAAGTCCACGCGGTCGTAAGCGGCGTAGGGGTCGGCCTTGCGCAGGTCCCAGGCCACGCCGGAGCCCCGCAGCATGGGGCCCGATACCGAGTAGGAGATGGCCTTGTCCGCCGGCAGGACGCCCACGCCCCGGGAGCGGGCCACCACGATCTCATTCTCCACCAGCAGCTCCTCATACTCAGCGATGCGCTGCGGCATCTCCTTGACGAACTGGCGAGCCCGCGGGAGGAACTCCGGCGGCAGGTCACGGGAGACGCCGCCGATGCGCATGTAATTGGTGGTGAGGCGGGCGCCGCAGGCCAGCTCGAACAGGTCCAGCACCTTCTCCCGCTCCCGCATCATGTAGAGGAGGGGTGTGTGCCAGGCGCCGCAGTCATTGATGAAGGTGCCGATGGCCATGCAGTGGCTGGCCAGCCGCTGGAGCTCAGACATGATGACCCGTATCCACTGCGCCCGCTCCGGCACCTCCACCCCCGCCAGCTTCTCCACCGCCAGACAGTAGGCCAGGTTGCCCGTCATGGCCGCCAGGTAGTCCGTGCGGTCGGTGAAGGGGATGTTCTGGGTGAAGCTGCGCTCCTCCGCCAGCTTCTCCATGCTGCGGTGGAGGTAGCCCATCACCATGTCGCAACCGATGATGCGCTCCCCGTCCAGGGTGACCTTGAGACGGAAGACGCCGTGGGTGCTGGGGTGCTGCGGCCCTATGTTGACGACGAAGGGCTCCGTCTTGAAGGCCATCTCTCCCTAGCCCCTCCCCGTGTCCGGCTCCCCGGGCTCCCCCGGGAAGCGTTGCAGGCCCGGCATCCGCTGACCGGGCATCGCCAGCCAGTCCTTGCGCAGGGGGTGGCCGGGGAAGCCCTCCCAGAGGAAGAGGCGCCGCAGGTCCGGGTGCCCCTGGAAGCGGATGCCCATCAGGTCATAGGCCTCCCGCTCCTGGAGCCCGGCCCCCAGCCACACCGGCGTCACAGAGTGCACCACCGGGTTCTCCCTGTCCCAGAGCCGCACCTTGAGGACCCCCATCTGGTTGAGGCGGAGCGACTGCAGGTGATAGACCACCTCGAAATGGTCCAGCCGGTCCACGGCGGTGAGACAGCTCAGGAACTTGAAGTCCAGCTCCGGGTCGTCCCGCAGGAAGAGGCAGGCGTCCAGCAGGTGCTCCGGCCGCACCTCCACCCACTCCGGGTTGGCGTCCGCCACAGCGCCGGGGAAGCGCTGCTCCAGGGCGTGGGCCAGTTGGAGGCCGGAGATGAGACGGGTCGCCATGGGCTACACCCACTCCAGGGCCCGCTTCCGCCAGGCGTAGAGGAGACCCAGGAAGATGGCGATGGTGAAAGGAAGCACCGCCACATAGCCCGCCACCGCTAGCCTCGAGAACGAGAGGGCCCAGGGAAAGAGGAAGACCGCCAGCACATCGAAGATGACAAAGAGGAGGGCGAAGAAGTAATAGCTGACCTTGAACTGCACCTGACTGGTGCCCTCGGTGGGGATGCCGCACTCGTAGGTGTCCTCCTTGACGGGGTTGGGACGGTCAGGGCGGAGCCGCAGCAGCCCCATCAGCCAGGAGGTGACGATGCCTCCCACGGGGAAGATGAGGGCCAGTACCAGGAGAAACCCTACGTGTCCCCACTCAGAGAGCATTGCAGGCAGATTTGTGAATTCGGGCGCTTGTCGGGCGGTAGTATAGCACAGGGCCCGGGATGGGACAAGTAGAGAGGCCGGCCGGTGGGGTGCCCCCTCGCTTGACACTGAAGGACGGCGGCGGCTAACATCGGGCCAGCGAACAGGTCTGGGAGAGGCCCGCCGGGCCTCTTCTTGTTAATCGCCAGCTCAGGGGAGGCTGCCTTGGCCCGACAGGAGTACACGAAGGTCCTGCCCAGCCCCAGCCCGGAGACCCGTTTCTTCTGGGAAGCCTGCAAGCGCCATGAGCTCTGGCTCCCCTACTGCCGCCACTGCCAGCGCTTCTTCTGGTACCCGCGGGACTTCTGCCCCCGCTGCTTCCAGTGGGAGGTGGAGTGGCGGCGGGCCAGCGGCCGCGGCAAGGTCTATACCTTCGCCATCCACTACCGGGCCTTCGACCCACGCTGGGAGCCGGACATCCCCTATGTGACGGCCATCGTGGAGCTGGAGGAGGGGGTTCGCCTCTACACCGTGCTGGTGGACGTGGAGCCTGACCCGTCCAAGGTGCACTGCGACATGCCGGTGGAGGTCGTCTTCGATGATGTGTCGGAGGAGATAGCCCTACCCAAGTTCCGCCCCCTGGACGCTGCCCGAGGAGGAGACCAGTGACGGAGGCCACCGCCCCCAGCGAGGAGCTCACCAACAGGGAGCTGCGGGAGCTCTTCCGCCGCGTCGCCATCGTCGGCGTGGACGAGGCGGACGAGATCGGCATCGTCCCCCACAAGTCGACGCTGCAGATGCACGCCGAGGCGGCCCGCAACGCCCTGGCCGACGCTGGCATCGACAAGTCGGAGGTGGACGCCGTCCTCACCTGTTCGGCCGGGCCCATGTCCAGCGTCCAGGTGGCGGAGTACCTGGGCATCTTCCCCCGCTTCACCGACAGCACCAACATCGGCGGCACGTCTTTCCTGACCCACTTGGAGCATGCGGCGCTGGCCATCGCCACCGGGGTGTGCCGGGTGGCCCTCATCACCCACGGCGAGACGGGCTATTCCAGTCGCTTCCGGGGCGGGCGGCTCGCCCCCTTCGACGCCTGGCAGCCCCTGCGCCAGTTTGAGACGCCCTACTACATCGGGGCGCCTCCCGGCAACTACGCCCTGGCCTGCATGCGCCATATGTACCAGTACGGCACCACCCACGAGCAACTGGCGGAGATCGCGGTGGCCACTCGCAAGTGGGCCCAGCTCAACCCCAAGGCCCTCATGCGTGACCCCCTCACCCTAGAGGACGTCCTGTCCTCGCGTTGGGTGGTCTACCCGTTCCACATCTACGACTGCTGCCTGGTGACGGACGCCGCCGGCGCCGTGGTGGTCACCAGCGTCGAGAGGGCGCGTGACTGTCGCAAGCGACCGGTGCGGCTGTTGGGAGCGGCCACCGCCCACACCCACCAGTCCCTCACTGCCATGCCTGACCTGACGGAGACGCCGGCCAAGCTCTCCGGCCCGCGGGCCCTGGCCATCGCCGGCGTCCGCCATGAGGACATAGACGTGGTGGAGGTCTACGACTCCTTCACCTACACAGTGCTGGCGGAGCTGGAGGACCTGGGCTTCTGCAAGAAGGGCGAGGGGGGCGCCTTCGTCTCCGGGCAGCGGACGGCCCCGGGTGGCGACTTCCCCCTCAATACCAGCGGTGGCGGCCTCTCCTACACTCACCCCGGTATGTACGGCATCTTCCTCATCATAGAGGCAGTGCGGCAGCTCCGGGGGGAATGCGGCCCCCGCCAGGTGCCAGGGGCGAAGCTCGCCCTCATCAACGGCATGGGCGGCACCCTCAGCGCCAGCACCACGGCCATCCTGGGAGTGGACTAGCAGCAGTGCTCATAGACCTCCACGCCCACACGCTCCCCCTCTCTCACGACAGCTCCCTCACGGCCGACGAGCTCATCGAAGCGGCCAAGGCGGCCGGCCTGGACGGCATCTGCCTGACGGAGCACGACTTCGCCTGGGACCCGGAGGAGGTGGGACGACTGGCCCGGCGGCACCGTTTCTTGGTGTTGCCCGGCATGGAGGTGAACACCGAGCACGGGCACGTCCTGGCCTTCGGCCTCAGCGGCTACCGCTACGGCATGCACCGGGTGAGCGAGCTGGCCCGGCTGGCCGCCCAGGAGGGCGCGGTGCTGCTGGCCGCCCACCCCTACCGCCGCCAGATACCCTGGGAGCCCGGGGACGACGGCCGCTGGCAGGAGGCGATCGAGCGGGCGCTGCGCAACCCCTGTTACGGCGTCGTCGTCGCCGTGGAGGGGCTCAACGGCCGGGGGAGTGAGACGGAGAACCGCTTCTCCCTGGAGGTGGCGGAGCGATTGGGCCTCCCCATCGTCGCTGGGAGCGACGCCCATGCCCGGGAGGACGTGGGGCGCTGCGCTACCGAATTCACCGGCCGCATCGAGGGGCTGGAGGACCTGCTGGAGGCGCTGCGACGGGGGCGCTTCCGCGCCCTGTGGCTGGACCGCGCCCAGGTTTGACGGCCGCCAGCGGGTGATGTATTCTTCCATCGGCCGTAGCGGTGCACCTAACGCTTACGTGCAGGAGGGGGCCTATGACGCAACGGTCCATCATCACAGAGGAGATGCGCTCCTATCTGGGCAGGGAGTCGGCGCCGGTGGTGGTGGAGGTGGACAAGACCGCCTGCCGCATCTTCGCCCGCGCCGTGGGCTACACGGATCCCGTCTTCTATGATGAGGAGTTCGCCAAGAGCAAGGGCTACCGCAGCATCCTGGCTCCCCCGGGTTTCCTGGGCCACACCATCTACAACCCGGCCAGGCCGCAGCGGCTGGACTACCTGCCGCCCTTCGAGATCCCCTACAAGCGGCTCCTCAACGGCGGCAACGACCTGCAGTACTTCGACGACATCTGCGCCGGCGACGTCCTGACGGCCACTAGCAAACTGGTGGACCTCCAGGAGCGGGAAGGCCGGCTGGGGCCCATGCTCATAACCGTCACCGAGATCACCTATCGCCGCGGCGACAAGGTGGTCGCCGTCATGCGAGGAACCCTCATCTCCTACTGACCAAGAGCCAGGAGGACGCCATGGCGGAGCAGCAGCTTTACTTCGAGGACGTGGAGGTAGGGCAGGAAGTCCCCACCCTGGTGGAGCGGTGCGACGCCCGGCGCCTGGTCATGTGGGCCGCCGGCTCCGGCGACTTCTATGAGATCCACTACGACAAGGACTTCGCCATCGGCACCGGGCTGCCGGAGCGGATCGTCCACGGCGCTCTGAAGCACGCCCTCCTGGGGCGCATGCTGCACGAGTGGATCCGTTACCAGGGCCGCATCAAGCGGCTGGCGGTCCAGTACCGGGGTATGGACTTGGTGGGGAAGAACGTCACCTGCAAGGGCGTGGTCACCAAGAAATACCAGCAGGACGGCGAGAACCTCGTCGAGCTGGACGTCTGGACGGAGTCCGAGGACGGACAGCGGACC
This sequence comes from bacterium HR25, assembly GCA_002898615.1. The sequence goes on from BEIB01000005.1 coordinate 23,458, forward strand.
ACGCCGGGCACAGCCGTGGTGGCCCTCCCCTCCAGGGGTGGCTAGTCCGCCTCTCCGTCCCACCTCAACTCTCGGGAGGAAGACACATGGGCAGGCTGGAAGGCAAGGTGGCTATCGTCACGGGGGCGGGCCGTGGCATCGGCCGGGGCATCGCCCTGTTGATGGCCCGCGAGGGGGCCAGGGTAGTGGTGAACGACCCCGGCGTGGGCCCGGACGGCGTGGGCTTCGACCAGGGCCCGGCCGACCAGGTGGTGCAGGAGATCCTCTCCCAGGGGGGGACGGCGGTCCCCAGCTACGACAGCGTGGCCACCATGGAGGGGGCGGAGCGCATCATCCGCACGGCGTTGGACAACTTCGGCCGTCTGGACATCCTGGTGAACAACGCCGGCATCCTGCGCGACCGCATGATCTTCAACATGACGGAGGAGGAGTGGGACGCCGTCATCGCCGTCCACCTGAAAGGCACCTTCAACTGCACCCGCCACGCCTCCGTCCTGATGCGGCAGCAGCGCTTCGGCCGCATCATCAACTTCACCTCCGAGTCCGGCCTCTGGGGGAACGCCGGCCAGGCCAACTACGGGGCGGCCAAGGCCGGCATCGCCGGCTTCACGCGGGTGGTGGCGCGTGACCTGGGTCGCTACGGCGTCACCTGCAACGCCATCGCCCCCCGGGCTTGGACGCGCATGACCGCCACCATACCCGGCCGGCAGGCCCAGCAGCAAGAGCTGGTGGAGCGGATGCAACGGCTGCGGCCGGAGCTGATAGCGCCCATGGTCTGCTACCTGGCCAGCGATTACGCCTGGAACATCAACGGGCAGGTGTTCATGGTCTACGCCGGGACGGTGGCCCTGCTGCGTCCCCCGGTGCCCTGGCGGACCGTCTACAAGCCGGGCCTGTGGACGGCGGACGAGATAGCCCAGGTGATGCCCTCCCTGCTGGAGGGGACCCGCAACCCGGCGCCGCCGCCCGAGGACCTGGAGATACCGGGGCGGCCTCGCAAGCAGGAACAGCCAGCCAGCTAGCCTAGCGGAGGTCAACCGATGGGAGACAGGCTCAAGGGACGTTGCGCAGTGGTCACCGGGGCGGGCCGCGGCATCGGCCGGGCCATCGCCCTGGCCTTCGCCGCCGAGGGGGCCAACGTAGTGGTGAACGACGCCGGCGTGGGCCCGGACGGCGTGGGCTTCGACCAGGGCCCGGCCGACCAGGTGGTGCAGGAGATCCGCTCCCAGGGGGGCAACGCCGTCGCTAACTACGATAATGTGGCCAGCGTGGAGGGCGGCGAGAACATCATCCGTCAGTGCGTGGAGACCTTCGGTCGCATAGATATCCTGGTGAACAACGCCGGCATCGTGCGCCCCCGCATGATCTTCAACATGACGGAGGAGGAGTGGGACGCCGTCATCGCCGTCCACCTGAAGGGCGCCTACAACTGCACCAAGCCGGCCTCCGTCTTGATGCGACAGCAGCGCTTCGGCCGCATCATCAACGTCTCCTCCCTGGTGGGGCTGAGCGGCATGTCCGGCCAGGCCAACTACGGGGCAGCCAAGGCGGGGCTGGCCGGCTTCACGCGGGTGGTGGCGCGTGACCTGGGTCGCTACGGCGTCACCTGCAACGCCATCGCCCCGGTGGCCCTGACCACTCGCCTCGGCTCCCAGGCCGTCCAGGACGAGCGGCTGTTGCGGCAGATCGGCGTGGTCAAGGAGGAGGCGGAGCGCTACACCCCCGAGCACATAGCGCCCCTGGTGGTCTACCTGGCCAGCGACGATGCCTGGGACGTCAACGGCAAGATCTTCCACGTGGGCGGGGGGTACATCAGCCTGGCCTCGGAGGAGATACCGCTACGGGAGATGACCAAGTCGGGCGGGGACACGGAGTGGACGGTGGACGAGCTGATCCACCTGGTCCCCAACCTGCTGACCTTCGACCTCGTAAACCCGGCGCCCCCGCCGCCGGACCTAAAGGTTCCCGGCCGGGACGTCTAGGGGGAAGAGCCACTCCCGCCGCACCTCCATCACCATGAAGGTGTGGCCGTCGCGGTAGGCGGTGCCGCAGGGTACGAAGCCCGCCTTGCGGAAGGACTTCTGCGCCCGTACGTTCCAGTCCAGGGTGTGGAGGTAGAGGCGGCGGAAGTCTGTGCTGCGGAAGAGGTAGCGGACGAGGGCGCGCATGGCGTCGGTCCCGTAGCCGCGCCCCCAGTACTCGCGGAGGCCGATGCTGATGCCCACCTCCGCCTCCTTGCGCCAGCGGTCCACGTTGTAGTACATCAGGTTGCCGATGCGCCGCCCCTCCTCGTCTTCAATGGCCAGGGTGCGACGGGCGATATCGGTGAAGCGCATGTCCAGCTCCCAGTTGCGCAGGTACTCCTTGAAGGAGAGGCGCAGGGGAGAGGTGGCATCGAAGCGGGCCAGCTCCTCGTCCGCCCGCCAGGCGTAGTCCTGGGCGGCGTCGCTCAGCCGCTTGAGGCGGAGGACGACGCGCCGTCCCCGGGCCACCACCTCGTCACGAGGAGTGATCACGGCTCTCCACCTCGCGGACCAGCTCGGGGACGCGGCGGAGAATGTCGGCCTCGTTCTTGTAGGTAAGGCGGCGCAGCGCCTCCTCCAGAGGCACCCACTCCACGCGGTCGTACTCCCAGTCGTGTTGGTCCAGACTGCCGCCGATGGGGACCATCAGGTAGTGGTGGACGCGCTTGTGGACGCGGACCTTCTCCTGGGGCCGCACGAACCAGTACTCGATGGTGCCTATCTTGGCCACGGGACGCACCTGGAGGCCGGTCTCCTCGCTCACCTCGCGGACGGCCGTCTCCTCCAGCGCCTCGCCGGGGGCGGGGGTGCCCTTGGGCAGGCCCCAGACGCCGTCCCTGGTGCGGCCGCAGATGACCACCTCTATGCCGTCCTTCCCCTGGCGGTAGACGACGCCGCCGGCGGAGACAGCGTCCTCGACGCGTAACCGTGATGCGCGTTTACCTTTCATCTAGGAAGAGCCGCAGCGAGAGGGGCGACTCGGCGAATTCCACCTCCGCCAGGGCATCGGCCACGGCGTCCTGGATGGCGGGCGAGGGGTCGTCCTGGAGGGAGAGGAGGAGTTCCTTGGCCTGCTGCCCGCCTATCTGTCCCAGGGCGGAGATGGCGGCCTGCCGCACCTGCTGGTCATCATCGTGGAGGAGGGGGGCCAGGTGAGGGACGGCCTGGGGGTCGGCTATGGAGCCGCAGGCGAGGGCCGCCTCATAGCGGGCCTCCGGGTCGTCGCTGGCGAGCTCGCGCAGGAGGAGGGGGAGCCAGCGATCCTCGCCGCTGCGCCCCATGGCGTGGATGGCGGCGATGCGGAGGCGGTACTGGTCGCTCTCGTAGGCGGCGCGGATGGCGTCCCGCACCCAGGGGCGGCTGGTGCAGGCGCCCATGGCCTCCAGGGCACGGGCGCGCACCTGGGGCTCCTCCCGCCTGTCCTCTATGACCTGCCGGAGCGCCTCCTCCACCGGCAGGAAGTGCTTCTCTCGCAGGTGCCCCAGCTCGAACTGGAGGACGAAGCGTCCCAGGGCCAGGGCCGCCTCCGCCCGCACCCGGGGCTCCCTGTCCTCCCGCAGGAGGCCCAGGAAGACGGGTATCAGGCCCCTGTCCTCGCTCTCCCAGAGGCCCCGCACGGCCTCCACACGCGTATCGGCGTCCTCGTCGGCCAGGGCGATGCGGAAGACCGCCTCGAAGGAGAGGTCGGCGTTGTCCTCGGCCAGCTCCACCAGGCTGGCCACTATCTGACGGCGCCTCCTCGCCTCGATGCGAGGCCACAGGCGGGCCAGCTCCTCTTGCAGCGGCGGCGAGAGGTTGGCCAGCCGCACCAGATGGGAGGCCCGCAGGGGGGCGGAAGCGTCCGCCAGGCTCAGGAGGGTGTCCTGCCAGGACATGGCTAGCCCTTGCTGGCGACGCTCAGCCGGTGGAAGAGGAGGGAGGGGGTGTAGAGGGAGCCGCCCACCCAGCGGCCGTCGCTTCCTATGGCCATGAGGGCGCCACCCAGGGCGGCATGTACGTTCCCTGCCACCACCGTGTCCTTCACCCGGCCGACGACCTCGCCGTTCTCTATTTTATACCCCAGGAGGACGTTGCCCGAGAAATCGCCGCCCAGGACATTGCCCTGGCCGGCGCCCATGAGCTGTTCCACCACCAGGCCCTCCTTGATGCCGCCGATGAGGTCCTCCAGTCCGTCCACTCCCTCCTCGAAGACCAGGCAGGAGGGGGAGATGGAGACGACGCCGCCCGGCCCGCGGCTGCCGCTGCCGGTGGGCTGGGCGGAGGCCAGACCGGCCGTCTGGAGGTCGTACAGGAAGGTGGAGACGACGCCGCCCTGGATGAGGGGAAGGCGACGGCTGGCCACGCCCTCGTCATCGGCGGCGCGGCTGGCCGGGCGATAGGGCCGGGTGGGGTCGTCCCACAGGGTGAGGCGGGAGTCGTAGAGCCGCTCCCCCAGCTTCCCCGTCAGCGGGGACTGCCCCTGGTAGACGAGGCGGCCAGAGAAGGCCAGGGTGAGGGGGCCCACCAGGGCGCTGGCCACCCCCAGAGGGGTGAAGAGCACCGGCATCTCCCCCGTGCTCGCCCGGGCCGTCCGACGCGCCCACTGTAGCTGCCGGGCGACCCTCTCCACCAGGGCGCGGCCCTCCCGCAGGGGCCGGCAGGAGGCCTCGCCGTCTCCTACGAAGAGCATGTCCGTGTCCCGCACCAGGGTGCCGCCCACGCTCAGTGAAAAGACGCTGCGGCGGTAGCTGAACTGGCCGCCGTTGGAGTTGAGACAGCGGACGGTCTGGAGGGCGCGTCGCACGGCGCCGTCGCAGACCAGCTCCGGCTCCTCGCGGCGGAGGGCATCGATGAGGCCCTGGCCCAGGTGCACCATATCGTCCAGGGAGAGGCGCTCCACCTCCGGGTCATAGACCTCCACCTGGGGGTAGTTATCGCTGCCGGGGAAGTGGAAGCGGGCCTCGGGGCCGAAGGGGGCCGTCTCCAGGGCCATCTCTACCAGGCCGGCCACGTCGCCGGGGCGACTGGAGGCAGCCACGCCCAGCCGTCCACCGACGATGACGCGCAGGGCGGTGCCACTCGTCTGACGGGCGCTCACCTGCTTGAGGCGATTAGCCTCAAAGGAGACGGGCAGCTCCTCCACCGCCGAATAGAAGGCCTCCGCCTCCTGGGCGCCGCGTTTGCGGGCAAGCTCCACGATCTCCTCTAACATGCGCTCTCTCCAGAGGGACGTCTACCTACATGATAGCAGGCACAGCTCCGCATGCCAGCGATAGAACAAACGTTGCCAATGGTGCCCGGTGCAGTGTAAAGTTGTGCTAACCGGGGCACAATGGAGGCTATTATGGGCCTCGATGACCTGGTACAGGCGGTGGAGCGCGTCCGGGAGACGGCTAGGAAGCACCAGGGCTTCCTTTCCCAGAGCGAGGCCCTGACGCGCTACTGTCTGATAGACCCCCTGTTGCGTGCCTTCGGCTGGGACACCGCCGACCCGGAGCAGGTGAGAGTCGAAGAAAGCGCTGGCGGCGGCAAGGCCGACTACGTGCTGCTGAACTCAGATGGAGGAATCCTCTTCCTCATCGAGGCGAAGAAGGCCACCCAGAAGCTGCCGCCCATAGCTACGACAGAGGTCATCAAGTATGCCGGGCTGTTGTTACATAGCGGCAAGCCAGTCGAGCAGCTTGTCATCAGCAATGGGCTGCTGTGGGAGTTCTACGAGTATCCAAGCCTGGTCCAGCGGGGGAAGATAGCCCTAGGAGACACGACAAGGCGGCCTGAAGAAGCGGCTTTGGAGCTAGCACGTATGCTATGGTCACCCCTTGTGCGGACACCAGTCTCACCTACTGTAACCTCTTCTGTAACTAAGGCCGTGTCTCTGTCGGACTTCGTCAAGCAGGCTCAGGGCGGGTCCAAGCCACCTATGCGCCTAATGTTCCCAGACGGGTCTTCAACTCCCATCGTCAAATGGAACCAGCTTTTGGTTGAAGTGGCGCGCTATCTGCTAAGGCTCGGGGTGCTTGAGCAGCGCGTGCCTGTCCAGTGGGGTAAGAGATATTTGGTCGCGAGGACTCCTCACCACCCTGGTGGCATCCCTTTCAAAAACCCTAGGTCCGTAGACAGCATATATGTTGAGACTCACTACCCTTCATGGCGGTGTGTGGAGGGGGCTATTAAACTGATCAGCATCTGCGGGCAGCATCCGGCGGTCTACAAGGTACAGTTATAAGTTATAAGACGGCCCGCTACCGTTCTCCCACCACGCACTGGCGGATGCGGATGTGGGGGGAGCCGTTGGAGACGGGTAGGGGCATCTGTCCCGCCTTGCCGCAGCCGCCGCCC
>BEIB01000006.1 GCA_002898615.1 bacterium HR25
GGTCATAGAGGTGACGGAGTTCCCGGAGCTGGCCCGTCGCTACAACGTGCGGGCCGTCCCCCTCACCGTCATCAACGATAAGGTCGCCATCCCGGGCGCTGTCCCTCCCAACGTCCTGGTGGAGCAGGTGCTGAAGGCGGCCGGCGGCCCCCTGGCCGGGCCGCCGCCCCAGGGGGAGACATCCCCGACGGAGGAGGGCGAGGGTCCTCAGGGAGGGGAACGCCGCCCCAGCGGCCTCATCATCCCCTAGGACAGACGGCGATAGAGGGCATAGCCGCCCAGGCCGATGAGGCCGGCCGTCGCCAGCGCCCCGCCGATGATGCCCCCCAGGAGGCCCCAGTCCGTCCCTGAGGCCCCTGGCGAGGCGACGGGCCCCGTGGAGGGGGGAACCGTTGGGACGGGGCCGTTGGCCGGCGCCTGGGGACGGGGCCGCGGCGGCAGGCCCAGGGACTGGCGCCAGGCGTTCTCCAGGTCATAGGTGTCCATGCCGTATACCTGGACCAGGGCCTGGTCCACCGTGGCCCCCCGCTTGAAGGTGGCGAAGAGCCGGGCGAACCTCTCCTCCCCGTAGGTCTCGATAAGGTAGGAGACGAAGGCCCAGGACTGGCCGTAGAAAAGATCTACCTTGCTGGCGTCACCGGGGTAGGAGCCCAAGGAGGCCAGCGGCAGGAGGGCATCCTGCCGCCGCGCCCGCTCGAAGGCGAGGCGGTAGCCGCCGGGGTCTTCCTGGGCGTAGACGGCGGTGCCCTCATCCAGCCAGGCGGGGAGATCGCCGAAGGGGCCCTCGCCGGCGGCCGCAGTGACGATATGGGCCAGCTCATGACGGAGGGTGTCCAGCCCGCCTGCCCCTATGGCCAGCAGAACGGTATCTGAGGAGACCTTCATGCCGGCGGTGACGACGCGCGCCTCGTAGGCCTCGCTGCGCCGGGGCAGGGCCTCTCGCATGTCCTGGGGGCTGGCGTAGGCCCACACCTGGACGGGGAAGCCCACCTGGGTGCCCAGGAGGGCCTGCAGTCGCTCCAGCGTCTCCCTGGCGGTCTGCAGCAGTCGCTGTGCCTGCTCGCGTCCGCCGGCGTACCAGTGGAGACGGACCGGTCCGCTCTCCTCCACCTGGAAGGGGAAGCGGGGGTCGGTATAGGTGAAGGACTGGACGGGCGTCTCCACCACGTTCCCCTGGGCGTCCCGCAGCTCCCACGAGTACTCGATGGTGGTGCCGGGAGGGATGTAGAGGCGAGGCCATCCCAGCTCCAGGGAGACCTCCAGGCGGGGGCCGGGCGTCACCTCGGCGGCGATGAGGGCGGGGACGCCGTCCGGCAGGAGGCGATAGCGCAGCCTGGCCTCCTGGACCGTCCCCTCCGCCGTGGCGGTGAGCCGGAAGCGGACGCCCTGGGGGAAGGCGTTCTCGGCCTGCTGCTGGGAGATCTCTATAGGGGCCTGGGCCGTCGCAGCGGGCGCCCAGACAGCTCCCCAGACTGCTATGGCCCCCGCCAGCAACAGGGGCCGCCACCAGCCCATCAGCCTCGCTTCCCCACTGACATCTTCAGGTAGGCGCGAATGAACTCGTCCAGCTCGCCGTCCAGGACGGCCTCGGCGTCGCTCGTCTCGTGGCCGGTCCGGTGGTCTTTCACCAGCTTGTAGGGGTGGAGGACGTAAGAGCGAATCTGGTTCCCCCATTCGGCCGGCACGTATTCCCCCTTGAGGCGGGCCTGCTCCTCCGCCTGACGCTGACGCTCCCGCTCCAGAAGGCGGGCCCGCAGCACCTTCAGGGCCAGCTCCTTGTTGCGCTGCTGGGAGCGCTCGTTCTGGCAGGAGACGGTGATGCCCGTCGGTATATGTACGATGCGGACGGCGGTGGCGTTCTTCTGCACGTGCTGGCCGCCGTGGCCGCTGGCGCGGAAGACGTCTATGCGCAGCTCCTCGGGGCGGATGTCCACCTCGGTGGCCGTCTCCACCTCCGGCAGCACCTCCACCAGGGCGAAGGAGGTGTGTCGGGCGTGGTCGGCATCAAAGGGGGAGAGGCGGACCAGGCGGTGGACGCCCCGCTCCGCCTTCAGGTAGCCGTAGGCGTAGGGGCCGGCCACCTCCACAGTGGCGCTCTTGATGCCGGCCTCCTCGCCCGGCATCAGGTCCAGGACGGTAGTCTGGTAGCCGTGGGCCTGGGCCCAGCGCAGGTACATACGGAGGAGCATCTCCGCCCAGTCCTGGGAATCGGTGCCGCCGGCGCCGGCGTGGACCTCCAGTATGGCGTCCCGACGGTCGTACTCGTCGGCCAGGGCCAGGGAGAGCTCCAGCTCGTCCAGGCGCTGGGCCAGGGCGGCTGCCTCCTGGGCGACCTCGGCCGTCACCCGTTCATCGCCCTCGGCGGTGGCGAGCTCCCAGAGCTCCATCAGGTCGGTGAGCTGGGACTCCAGGCCCCGCCAGGTAGACACCCGCTCCCTGGCCTCCGCCAGGCGGCGCATCAGCCGCTGCGCGGTCTGGGGGTCGTTCCAGAAGTCGGGCTGGGCGGCCTGCCGCTCCAGCCCCTCGATCTCTTGCTCCAGTCCGGGGATGTCAAAGACGGTCCAGGAGCTGGTCCAGCCGTCCCTTGAGGTGCATGAGAAGAGTGCCGGTCTCCTGCATGGTCAAGAACCTCCGGTAACCATTTTACCCCACTGACGCTTGCCCGCCAGGGCGCCCCCGCGCCCCGCCTGGTGGCGGAATGCGACCATGCGGAGGCACGACGTGAGCCGTGGCCCTCTTTTGCGTCCCGCGCCCCGCCTGGCAGTAGAACACGATCATGCGCAGGCGCGTCAAAGAAGCCGGGGCTGCTCGGCCGGGCCGGGGGGCCGCTGCGGCGCCCGCCCCTTGGAGAGCTGGTCGGCCAGGCGGGTGGGCTCAGGCAGGCGATGGCTGCGGCAGAGGCGGAGCAGCCACCGCACCGCCTCCTCCAGGCCGATGCGGTGGCCCGCCGATACGTACACCGGCGAGACGCCGGCCCTGGTCCGCACCACCATGCCGATGACCTGGCCGCCGTCCCGCAGCTCCCGGGTGCTCCCCGCCTCCTCGGGGACGGGCTCGTGCTCCCCCACCAGACGGGACTTGGCGCAGCCGATGGTGGGCACCTCCAGCAGCAGGCCCAGGTGACAGGCGATGCCGAAGCGACGGGGATGGGACAGGCCGTGGCCGTCCACCACCACCAGGTCAGGCGATGGCTCCAGCCGGGCGAAGGCCCCCGCCAGGGCCGGCACCTCCCGGAAGGCGAGGAGGCCCGGGATGTAGGGGAAGGTGACCGCCGCCTCCTCCACCACCTGGGCCACCACCTCCAGCTCTGGGTAGGAGAGGAGGACGACGGCGGCCCGCGCCCGGTCCCTCTCCACGAAGGCGAGGTCAGCCCCTGCCACGTAGCGGACCTGGGACGGCCCCCCTTGGGCCACCACCCGGGCCGCTAGCTCCCGCTGGATGCGCATGGCCTCGGCCGGGGACACGTCCCAGGGGTGCAGCTCCCTCACGCGCACAGCACCACCAGCGTAGCACAGCCGCCGCCATTCGAGGGACGTCCTCGGGGACGTTCCGGGGCCAGCGCGGCCCCCTAGCATCCCTCTGTGGGCAGGGCGAGGGCGAGGCGGCGGAGGGCCTGGAGCTTCTCCCGCTGGCCCAGCCGGGCCCGCTCTACTGCTCGCCTGAGCGCCTCCACCGTGCGGTCGTACGTCGCCCGGTCCACGGGGTAGGGGTGGCCATCCTTGCCGCCGTGGGCATAAGTGTAGCGGGCGGGGTCACGATAGGACGGGGAGACCCCGTACACCAGCTCGCCCACCAGGGCCAGGGCCCGCACCGTCTTGGGGCCCACGCCCTCGGTCCCCAGGAGGGCCTCAAAGTCCCGGGGCTGGGCCTCGTAGGCCCGGCGGACCCCTCGCTCCAGACGGGCCAGGTCGAGGTCGTGGGGCAGTAGGTGGTGGCGGGCGGGCAGGTCGAGGCGGCGCAGCCGCTCCCAGTCCCGCAGCAGGCGGGCCGGGCCCTCCCGGGCCAGCTCGGCGCTGAGGGCGCGGGCGGGGCCGGCCTCCTCCGCCACCATGTTGAGGGCCGCTCCCACCCGCTGGGCCACTATGCCGGCATGGGGCTCGCAGACGAAGTCCGAGACCGTCTGCGACAGCCAGTGATAGCGACGGGCGTAGCGGGTGGCCTCGTTCATCCCCTGCTGGACGATGGCCCAGGCGCCGTCAGGGGTGAAGAAGAAGGTGTGGTGGTAGATCTGGTAGCCATCCTGGAGAGCCGCCGAGTCCACCTTGGCCGCCATGCGGGAGGCGTAGACCAGAGGGCGAGGGTCAAAGGCGAAGCGCTCGGCCAGCGCCTCGATCTCGGCCGGCGTGCGCCGGGAGGTACGACCCTTGCCGCCGGCCACTAGGACACCGGCGTCCTGCTCCAGTCCCTGGAGCCCCTCCTTCAGGGCGGCGCAGACCACCGTGGTGAGGCCCGAGGAGTGCCAGTCGAACCCCAGGAGGCAGCCCAGGGCCTGGAACCAGAAGGGGTCAGCCAGGCGGCGCAGCACCTCCCCAGGGCCGAACTCCTCCACCAGCGTCAGCACCACGTAGCGGGAGAGGAGACGCATGCGCTGGAAGAGCCAGGGCGGCGTCGCCCCGTCGTGCAGAGGGAGATGTGCTACGCCTGTGCGTCCCATGACAAAGACGCCGGGGATTATAGAACATTTGGTCGGAAAACGCCAGCCCCCTGCGCTTGACAGGGTCGGCTGGCCATCGCATAATTAGCCATCTTTTCAGAGGAGGTGCGGGTCCTTGAGGAAGGTATTAGCGGCGGTGGCGGTAGCGGCAGGCGTGTTCCTTCTGGCAGGCGGCGGCGAGGCGCTGGCAGCCCATTGCTTCCCCGCCAACAAGCCCGATGGCGCTGGCAACATAGGGGACGTCATCGTCAATCTCGCCACGGGACAGGTGACGGAGCCCACCAACCCGGGAGGGCGGACGGCTGGCGGCTTCGCCGATGTCTGGCTGGACACTAACGGGGATGGCGCGGGCGACATCCAGGTCGCTAATGATGTCTTCGTACTGAACAACGGCAAGCCCTCGGTGGGCAACCCGGCGCTGGGGGAGCCGGCGGCGCTGCCCGAGGGCGCCCGCAACTCCGGCCCCGGCGACAATCTGTGCGACGGAAAGGGCGTGGACGACGTCGAGGGGTGCCCCCCCTAGCCTTCCCCGGTTGAGGGAGGCGAGGGCCGGGCCGGCGCCAGCACCGTCCGGGGGCGCCAGCCCGGGCCTTCCCGGTGGAGGATGGCCAGGAGGGCGCCGTCCGGCCCGTAGGCCCGCAGGCGATCGGCGTCGGCGCTGGGCAGTGAGTTCCCGGGCAGGAGGCGGCCGTGGCGGGCCGCCTCCGCCTGCTCCGGCGTCAGATGGACGGCCGGCAGGTGGGAGAGGCCGAAGTCCAGGGGGAGGAGGAGGCGGGGCCAGGCGCCGCTGGCGAAGGCCTCCTGCACCTCCTCCGGGGATGCCGCCTGCTCCAGGGTGAAGGGCCCCAGACGGAGACGGACGAGAGAGGTCAGGTGGGCGCCGCAGCCCAGGGCCAGGCCCAGGTCATGGGCCAGGGAGCGGATGTAGGTGCCGCGGCTGCACTCGATCTCCAGCCGCACCAGGGGCGGCTGGAACTCCAGTAGCTGCAGCCGGTCTATACGGACGCGCCGGCTGGGCAGGGCTAGCGGCTGGCCGGCCCGGGCGTAGAGGTAGGCGGGGCGGCCGGCCACCTTGAGGGCGCTGTAGAGGGGAGGCGTCTGCTCCACTTCCCCCTGGAAGCGGTCGAGGGCCTCCCGCAGGCGCGCCTCGTCCACCGTGGAGGGGTCGCCCTCCCAGGTGACCTGTCCCTGGGCGTCGTAGGTGGTGGTGGCCTGGCCCAGTCGCACCTCCGCCCGGTAGACCTTGGGCAGCTCCAGCAGATAGGGGGCCAGGCGGGTGGCGCGCCCCAGCAGGAGAGGGAGGACGCCGCTGGCCAGGGGGTCGAGGGTGCCGGCGTGGCCGACGCGCCGCGCTCGTGACCAGCGCCGCACCTTCGCTACCATGGCGAAGGAGGTGGGCCCGGGGGGCTTGTGGAGGTTCAGGAAGCCGTCCACATCGGCCAGGGGCCTAGGCGCTGCCCCCGCGGGAGACCTGGTCCATGAGGCGGAGGAGGCGGTCGCCCCGCTCCAGGGACTCGTCCAGGCGGAACTGGAGGAGGGGCACCTTCTTGATGGTGAGGCGCTGGCTCAGGTGGTAGCGGAGGAAGGCGCTGGCCTTGCGGAGGGCGGCCAGGGTGGCGTCCTTCTCCTCAGCGCTCCCCATGACGCTCACGTGGACGCGGGCGTACTGGAGGTCTGAGGAGACGTCCACGCGGGTTATGGTGATGAGCTGGGCGAGGCGCGGGTCCTGCATCTCCCGCCGCAGAAGGTCGGACAGCTCTTCCCGCAGGAGAGTGCCGAGGCGCTCCAGGCGTCTGCTCATAGGGACCACCCCCTGGAAGTGGCATGGGGGCTCTAGGCCTTGCGCTGGCGGCGGAAGGTCTCAATGACGTCCCCTTCCTGGAAGTCGTCGAAGCCCTCCACGCCGATGCCGCACTCGTAGCCGGCGGCCACGTCCCGCACGTCCTGCTGGAAGCGGCGCAGGCTGGCGATGCGGGAGGTGTGCAGCACCTCGCCGCCGCGGATGACCCGACAGGGGGCGTTGCGGACGATGACCCCCTCCCGCACGTAGCAGCCGGCCACCCGTCCCTGGCGGACCTTGAAGACGGCCCGCACCTCCGCCCGGCCCTCCGTAACCTCCACCGTCTCCGGCTCCAGGAGCCCCTGCAGCGCCTTCTGGATATCCTCGATGAGCTCGTAGATGATCTGGTAGTGGCGCACCTGGACGCCGTTGGCCTCCGCCTCCCGGCGGGCGCCCGGCTCCATCCGCACCTGGAAGGCGATGATGACGGCCCGCGACGCCGCCGCCAGGAGGACATCGGACTCGGTGACGTTGCCGGTGCCGGCGTGGAGGACGTTGGTTCGCGTCCGCTCGCTGTTCAGGCGCTCCAGGGCGCCCCGTATGGCCTCCACGGTGCCCTGGGTATCCGCCTTGATGATGACGTTCAACTCCTTGATGGCGCCGGCCGCTATCTGACCCGCCATCTCCTCCAGGGTGATGGTGCGGGCGGCGCGGGTGGCGGTGCGCTCCTGTCGTTGCGCCTCCACCAGCTCGCGGGCGGCGTGCTCATCGGGGACGACGCGCAGGATGTCGCCGGCCTGAGGAACCTCCTCCAGCCCCATCACCCGGACGGGAGTGGAGGGGCCGGCCTCCCGTACCTGCTGGCCCCGCTCGTTGAACATGGCCTTGATCTTGCCCCAGGTGTCCCCGGCCACCACAGCGTCGCCCACCCGCAGCGTCCCCTTCTGGACGATGACGGTGGCCATGGGGCCCCGTCGCGGGTCCAGCTCCGATTCGATGATGGTGCCCACGGCGGGACGGTTGGGGTTGGCCTTCAGCTCCGATATCTCTGCCACCAGGACGATGTGCTCCAGAAGGTCGTCCAGGCCCTGGCGCGTCTTGGCCGAGACGGGCAGGGCGATGACGTCGCCCCCCCACTCCTCTATGAGGAGGCCGTGCTCGGCCAGTTGGCGCTTCACCCTCTCCGGGTCGGCGTCCGGCAGGTCCACCTTGTTGATGGCGACGATGATGGGGACGCCGGCCGCTTTGGCGTGGTCTATGGCCTCTACCGTCTGGGGCATGACGCCGTCATCGGCGGCCACCACCAGGACGACGATGTCCGTCACCTGGGCGCCGCGGGCCCGCATGGCGGTGAAGGCCTCGTGGCCCGGGGTGTCGATGAAGGTTATCTTGTGTCCGTTCCATTCCACTTGGTAGGCGCCGATGTGCTGGGTGATGCCGCCCACCTCCTGGGCGGTGACGTTGGTCTCCCGGATGGCGTCCAGGAGGCTGGTCTTGCCGTGGTCCACGTGTCCCATCACCGTCACCACGGGGGGACGTGGCTGGAGCTGGCTGGGGTCCTCCTCTTCCTCGGCGGGCCGGGCGGCCTGGGCCGCCTCGGGGCGGGGCTCAAAGCCCAGCTCCTGGGCCAGAGCGGCGGCCGCCTCATACTCAACGGTCTGGTTGATGTTGGCCATGATCCCCCGTCGCATCAGGCCCTTGATGACCTCTATGGGGGAGATGCCCAGCCGTTCCCCCAGCTCCCGCACGGTAATGGCCTCCGGGAGGAGGACTGCTGTGCCGCCCCTGGCGGCCGGTGCCCGTTCTCCGCCTGCTCGTGTCGTCATGCTATCTGTCACCCTTCTCTGTTGTTCAGGGCCTCGGCGTAGGCCAGGAGGGCCTGGCGGTCTTCCTGACCGATCTGGGTGCGGAGGGCACGGTCGAGCCGCCCTCGTCGCAGGGCCGCCTGCCAGCAGCTAGGATCGGCGCACAGGTAGGCGCCCCGGCCCGAGCGCTTCCCGGTGGGGTCCACCATCACCCTCCCCTCCGGCGTGCGGACGATGCGCACGAACTCCCGCTTGGCGGAGGTGCGGCGGCACCCCACGCAGGTGCGCAAGGGTATGTGCTTCCTGGGACGGGCCTGGGCCACCATGGCAGGGGGCTACTCCTCCAGGTCCTCCAGGTCTAGCTCCAGCTCCTCGTCCTCCTCTATGCGGACGCGGCGGGCGCCCTTACGGGCCTTGCGGGATTTGGCCTCCTCCTTCTCTGGCCGGGCGGACTTCCCCTTGGCCTGCGTCCCCAGCACGTCCTCGGCGAAGCGGATGACGGGCCGCGGGGTGGCCAGGAAGACCACCTCCGCCGGGGACGCCTGGGGTGCCTCGCCAGACGGGGCCTCGGCCTCGGCGGAGACAGGCCCCCGCTCGATGACCTCCTCCCAGGGCTGGAGAGGTCGCTCCTCCTCTCGCTCCTCCGGGGGCGCCCCCTCTCGCGGCGGGGCGGCGGCCGTCTCCTCCACCGCCTCGGCGATGGCGCCCGGGTGGGCGGCCGCCACCTTCTCCAGGACGGACTCGGGCTTGATGTCGATGCGCCAGCCGGTGAGCTTGGCCGCCAGCCGGGCGTTCTGCCCCTCCTTGCCGATGGCCAGGGAGAGCTGGCGGTCCGGGACGATGACGATGGCGGTGTTCTCCTCCTCGTTGATGATGACGCGGCTCACCTGAGCGGGACTGAGGGCATTGGCGACGAAGCGGGCCGGGTCACGGTCCCACTCCACCACGTCTATACGCTCTCCTCCCAGCTCGTTGACGATGTTCTGGATGCGGAGACCCCGCAGCCCCACGCAGGCGCCCACGGGGTCTACGCCGGGCTGGCGGGCCGCCACCGCCACCTTGGTACGGTAGCCGGGCTCCCGGGCGATGGCCTTTATCTCTACCACGCCCTTGGCCACCTCTGGCACCTCCAGCTCCAGCAGCCGCTTCACCAGATCCTTGTGGGTGCGGGAGAGGACTATCTGCGGCCCCTTGGCCTGCCTCTGGACATCCAGGAGGTAGAAGCGAAGCCGCTGCCCAGGCCGGTACTGCTCCGTGCGCACCTGCTCGGCGGCCGGGAGCACCGCCTCCGTTCGCCCCAGGTCCACAATGACCTGACGCGGCTCCACTCTCTGCACGACGCCGGAGACGATGTCCCCGCGGCGGCTGGCGAACTCCTCGTGGATCTTGTCCCGCTCCGCCTCTCGCAGCCGCTGCAGGACCACCTGCTTGGCCGTCTGGGCGGCGATGCGACCGGCGTTGGTGGGGGTCACTTCGGTGGTGATGGTGTCCCCGGGGCGGGCGTCCGGCTTGAGGCGGCGGGCCTCCTCCAGGCCGATCTCCACCTTGGGATCGGTCACCTCTTCCACCACGGTGCGGTGCTGGTAGACGTGAACGGTGCCCCGCTCCCGGTCTATGTGGACGGTAATGTTGCCCTGGAGGCCGGAGTCTTTCTTGTAAGCGGAGGCCAAGGCGGCCTCCACTGCCCGCAGGACTACCTCCCGGGGCAGGTTCTTTTCCGCCGCCATCTGCGTTATCGCTATGAGCAGCTCGCTCTTCATGGCCGGATCGACCTCCGCCAGCCGCCTCCGTTAGAATTTAAAAAGGTGGGTTGCCCCACCTTCGGGCAAGGTAATATTCCAGTGTCAATTTAGCATAACGTTCCCGGGGCCGCAAGGCCCAGCCCCGGGGCCTAGAGGGAGAGGCGCTCTCTGATCGCCTCTGGCGCCCCCTCCAGGGGGACCAGCTCCGTCCGGGAGTCGGCGCGCCGTTTCAGCTCCACGGCGCTCTGCTCCAGGGTGCGGGGGCTCACGGTGGCCCGGACGGGCATCCCCAGGAGGTCGGCGTCCTTGAACTTTACGCCCGGCGTCTCTTCACGGTCGTCGTAGAGGACGGCCAGGCCAGCGGCCTGGAGACGGCCGTAGAGTTCCTCTGCCGCCTGCCGTACCGGCTCCCGCTCCGGGGAGAGGGCCACCAGGTGCACCTGGTAGGGGGCGAGCTCCGCCGGCCAGATGATGCCGTTCTCGTCATGGTTGGCTTCGATGACGGCGGCCAGCAATCGCTCGATGCCGATGCCGTAGCAGCCCATGATGGCGGGCCTGAGCTGACCGTCCCGGTCCAGGAAGGTGGCGCCCATCTTCTCGGAGTAGTAGGTGCCCAGTTTGAAGATGTGGCCCATCTCGATGCCCCGCCGCAGCTCCATGGGCGCCCCGCACTGGGGGCAGGGGTAGCCCTGCCCCGCCAGGGCGATATCGGCCACGATGTCCGCCTGCCAGTCCCGGCCGTAGTTAACGTTGAGCAGGTGGAAGTCGGGGCGATTGGCGCCGGCCACCAGGTTGTGCTCCTGCGTCACCAGGTCATCGGCGACGATGGTGACGCCCCGCAGTCCCACCGCCGAGGCGGAGCCGGGGACGAAGCCGGCCTCCGCCACCTCCGCCTCGGTCATGTAGTGGAGCTCCACGGCGCCCAGGGCCCGCTTCAGTTTGGTCTCGTTGACCTCCATATCGCCGCGGATGGCGACGAAGACGGGCCGGCCATCGGCCGAATAGAAGACGGCCTTGCAGGTCTTGCTGGCCGGGATGTCCAGGAACTGGGCCAGGGCGGCGATGGTGGTGACGCCCGGGGTGGCCACCTCCTCCATGGGCCGGGGGGCCTCGTCGGCGTGGGCGGGACGCTTCTGGAAGGTGGCGATCTCGGCGTTGGCAGCGTAGCCGCAGGCGCCGCAGAAGAGGCAGGAGTCCTCCCCCACGTCCGTCAGGAACATGAACTCGTGGGTGTCGCGGCCGCCCATGGCCCCGGCATCGGCGATGACGGGCACCGCCGGGACGCCGCAGCGGCGGAAGACGTTCTCGTAGGCCCGGTACATCTTCTGGTAGGAGAGCTCCAGCCCCTCCCAGTCGGCGTCGAAGCTGTAGAGGTCTTTCATGGTGAACTGGCGCAGGCGTATGAGGCCGCCCCGGGGCCGCGGCTCGTCCCGGAACTTGGTCTGGATCTGGTAGAGCATCAGGGGCAGGTCGCGGTAGGAGCGGACGTGTCGCCTGAAGACCTCAACGATGACCTCCTCGTGGGTGGGGCCCAGGACGAACTCCCGCCCCCGCTTGTCCTGGAGGCGGAAGAGTATCTCCTTCATGGTGACGTCGCGCCCGGAGGCCTGCCAGACCTCTATGGGGTGGAGGACGGGGAGCATCAGCTCCTGGCCACCGGCGGCGTCCATCTCCTCCCGCACTATCTGCTCGATGCGGCGTAGCACTTTCCAGGCCAGGGGGAGGTAGGCGTAGACGCCGGCGGCCACCTGGGCCACCAGCCCGGCCTGGAGGAGGAAGCGGTGGGAGGGCGTCTCCGCCTCGGCGGGGGCCTGTCGTTGCGTCTTGCCGAAGAGCTGGCTGAGGCGCATCCCAGAGGGAGAGTAGGGCCCGAGGGCTGGGCCGTCAAGAGTCCACCCTAGGGAAGGACGCCCCGTTGCCGCAGGAAGGGCAGGGCGGCGGCTATCTCCTCTTCCGGCACCCGCTGGTTGATCTCCAGCACGCGGGGCGCCTCCCGGGGCAGGTAGCGGGCGATGTGCTCCCAGTCGGCGTCGCCCCGGCCGGGGGCGCGGTGGTCTATGACGCCGTCCACGTCGTGGATGTGGGCGCCCAGGCAGCGCTGGCCCAGCTCCTGGAGCCAGCGGTGCCCCGGCACCAGCCCCAGGCGGTCCAGCACCTCGGCGTGGCCCATATCGTGCCAGTAGCCCACTAGGCCGGGCGGGTAGGGGGCCAGAAGCTCCGCCATCTCGTCTACGCCCGGGATCTCGTGGTAGTGGTAACGGTTCTCGAGGCCGATGGCGACGCCCAGGCGGGCGGCCGTCTCCGCCAGTTCGGCCAGGGAGCGGCGGGCCCGCTCCAGGTGGGGCGGTACGGCGAGGGCCCGCAGCTCCCGGCAGCGTCGCCGCAGCGCCTCCACCTCCTCGCCCTCGCGCACTCCCTCACGGTAGAGCCGCCTGAGGGCCTCCTCCGCCTCCCGGAGGGGACGGGCGTCCCCTATGCCTCCCAGGTGGAAGACCACGTAGCGGGCGCCAGCGCGGGCGGCCTGCTCCAGGGTGCGGCGGCCTAGCTCCACCGCCAGGGCCCGTTCCTCTTCGTCTAGGGAGGCCAGGTTCAGGGACTCGCTCCAGCGCCCGTCCCTGACCTGGACGCGGGGCGTGGGGGCGTGCAGGGAGGGGAAGCGGACGAGGCCGCAGGCCAGCAGCTCCTCCAGCCCCTGCGGCCCTACGGTGTAGTTGATCTCCACGTTGGCGAAGCCCAGCCTGCGGGCGGCCCGCGCGAACTCCGCCATGCTGGCGAAGCGCCCCTGGGCCCACATGGTGGAGAGCGATACCTCTACCATCCCTCAAGTCTAGGCTAGCACCGGCGCCCTCCTATTCGCCAGGGCGACGGACGAGGCCACCCTCCAGCCAGACGCCCAGGGCGGTGGCCAGCCCTCCGGCCAGGAGGGCGGCCCCCAAGCTAAAGAGAAAGCCGCGAGCGTCGTCGGCGCCGGCGAGGGGGACGGCGACGCCGCCGGCCGCCCCGGCCAGGAGCGCCAGGGGGAGGGCTAGTAGAACGCCGCGGCCGCGTCGCCACAGGGCAGCGGCCACCCAGGGCAGGAGCCCCAGCAGCGCCCACACGACGAAGAAGAAGGCCAGGAACGCCGCCCTTGCCTCTACCGTCACGATGGGCAACCTCCAGGGCCTCTCGCCCCCTGCGGCGCTTCGGCCACCGCCCGGCCAGGGCCCGCCTTGACCCCGTCCCTCGCCCTGCTTATAATGCCGCCAACTCCCGCCCATGGCCAGCCTCGTCCAGCGGTTCGACCATCTCGTCGTCGCCGTGCGCGACCTGGATGCAGCGGTGGCCCGCTGGCGCCATCTCGGCCTCGATGTCCAGCCAGGTGGCCGCCACCCCGGCGTCGGCACTCACAACGCCATCGTCCGCTTCGGCACCGATTACCTGGAGCTGCTGGCGGTGCACGACCCGGCCGAGGCCCGTGCCGGCGGCCTGATGGCCCCCCTCCTCTCCCTCCTGGAGCGCCGGGAGGAGGCCCTGGCCGGCCTCTGTCTCGCCTCGGAGGAGATAGACGACCTGGCGCGTCGCCTGGCCGCCGCCGGTCTGGACTACGTGGGCCCCACCGCCATGTCCCGCCAGCGCCCCGATGGCCGCCGCCTGGGCTGGCGGCTCCTCCTCCCGCGGGGCGGCCCCTGGCGCTGCCCCCTCCCCTTCTTCATCCGCTGGGACGAGCCGGACGACGTCCGCCTGCAGTGGGAGCGGCCGGGGGAGCACCCTCTGGGGGCCAGCGCCGTGGCCGCCGTCTCCCTCCTGGTTCCCGACCTGGCCCAGGCCCTGACCCTCTACCACGAAGTCCTGGGCCTCCCCCTGGAAGGGGAGGACGGGGTGCCGGAGCTGGCGGCGCGGCGGGCCCGCCTGCGCCTGGGGGAGTGCCTCCTGGAGCTGCTGGCCCCCGTGGCCGCCGGGGAGGCGAGGGAGGAGCTGGACGCCCTGGGGCCCGGCCCCTTCCGGGCCTGCCTGCGAGTGGGGGACATGGCGACTGCCGCCGCCTACCTGAGTCAGCGGGGAGGCAGCCTCGCCCCCGAGCCGGGCCTGCCCGGGGGCCAGCGCCTCGTCTCGCCCGGCCTGGGCGTGCGGCTGGCCCTGATCCAGGGCCCCGGCGGGCGCTAAAACTCCACGAAATCGCCCACGGACCGGGCGTAGGCCCAGGTGTCCAGGGCGGGCGGCTCCACGCCCAGCTGGCTGAGGATGGTCTGGGCCTGGGAGCGGTGGTCGGTTCCGTGCTGGAAGGCCTGCACCAGCACCGTCGTGGCCGGCACGCGGAAGCCCCGGTCTCCCATCCGGCGCTCCACCTGCCGCCCGGCCAGCCCCTCCGAGGCCAGGGCGATGAGGGCCTCTCCGCTGGTGTGGGCCGCCTCCGCCAGCGCCCCGAAGCCTGGCCACGGCCTCATCTCGTCCACCGTCACCTCGGGTGGGGAGCCCCGCAGGACGGTGACGTAGCGGGCCTCCGCCGCCAGGATATGGAGGAGGGCCTGGCGGAGGCTGCCCAGGGTGCCCGCCACCTGGAAGTCGAGCTGGTCGTCGGTGAGGCCGCGACAGGCCTCTATGAGTCGCAGGTTGGCCCACAGGTTCTGGCGGAAGAAATAGCCCAGCACCTCGTCCACTGCGCCACTCCTCGCCTCTGCAGAGGCCTCAGGATTGCTGCCGGCGGGCTACTCGCCCCGGGCCTGGCCCCTCCACCGGCGTCAGGGTGATGACCTCGTCCGGGGCGGGGGCGGCGGGCGGCGGCGGTGGCGCCTCCCCGAACTTCTCGGCGATGACCTTGTGCCCCTCCTCGATGAGGGCGGAGAGGAACTGCCCCTCCGGGACTATCCGAACCACCTCGCCCTTGCGGAAGATGGCCCCCTTCCCTTTGCCGCCGGCGATGCCGATGTCGGCCTCCCGGGCCTCGCCGGGGCCGTTGACCACGCAGCCCATGACGGCGATGGTCAGGGGCTTCCCCAGCTTCTGGAAGTAGGCCTCCACCTGGTTGGCCAGCGGTATCAGGTCTATCTCGATACGGCCGCAGGTGGGGCAGGCGACGATGGTGGGCCCCCGCTGCCGCAGGTTGAGGGACTTCAGGATCTCGTAGGCCACCGGTACCTCCTCCTGAGGGTCGGCGGCCAGGGAGACACGGATGGTGTCGCCGATGCCCTCTGCCAGCAGGATGCCGATGCCGATGGCGGAGCGGATGGAGCCGGCCTTGGGCGTCCCCGCCTCCGTCACCCCCAGGTGGAAGGGGTAGTCCACCAGCTTGGCCATCTCCCGGTAGGCGGTGACCATGGTGGGGACATCGAAGGCCTTGAGGGAGACCTTGATGTCCGAGAAACCCATGTCCTCCAGGATCTGGATCTCCCACAGGGCGGCGTCTACCATGCGCTTCCACTTGGGTGGAGGCATCTCCCCCTCCTGGAGGGGGGGCAGAGGTGGCAGGCTCCCCTCGTTCACCCCCACGCGTATGGGGACGCCGCGCGCCTTGGCCTCCCGCACCACCTCCCGCACCTTGTCGGCGTCCCGGATGTTGCCCGGGTTGAGGCGCAGGCCGTGGATGCCCGCCCGCAGGGAGGCCAGGGCCAGCCGGTAGTCGAAATGGATGTCGGCTATGAGGGGTACGGGGCTCTTCCTGACCAGCTCCGGCAGGGCCTCCGCCGCCTCGCGGTCGGGCACGGCCACCCGCACGATGTCGCAGCCCAGCTCCGCCAGCTCCTGTATCTGGCGGAGGGTGGACTGGACGTCGGCGGTATCGGTGTTGGTCATGGACTGGACGGCGATGGGGGCATCGCCGCCGATCTGGACGCTGCCCACCCAGATGGGGCGGGTCTTGCGCCGCGGGGCCAGGGTCTCCATTGCCTCTAGCTCGCTCATCGGAACAGGCTCTCCCCTTGGAATATGCGCAGGATATCGAAGTAGGTGATGATCACCGCCAGACTGATGATAGCGATGAGTCCTATCAGGTGCACCAGGGCCTCTTTCTCCGGCGCTATGCGCTTGCCGCCTCTCACCACCTCCAGAAGAACGAAGACCATGCGGCCCCCGTCCAGCATGGGCAGGGGTAGCAGGTTGATGATGGCCAGGTTGATGGAGAGCAGGGCGGCGAAGTCCAGCAGCACCTGCCACCCCGCCTGGCTCACCACCTCTCCCGTGGCCTGAGCGAT
Organism: bacterium HR25; assembly: GCA_002898615.1. The sequence goes on from BEIB01000006.1 coordinate 16,149, forward strand.
GCCGACCGGGCCGGCCAGCTCTGGCGTCCCACCCCCCTTGATCCAGGAGATGATCTCGTTGCGGGCCAGTACCAGCACCTCCACCGTGGCCATGAACCCCTTGGGTATGGCCTCCCAGAAGGGATAGGACTCCTTCTCCACGTAGGCCAGGGAGGCCATGTATATGCGGATGCCGGTGGGGCCATCGGTCCGGTAGCGGGCCTCCACGGGGATGGTGAGGATCTCGCCGCCTCCCGTGCCCACGCTCCCCAACTGCCCCTCCGGCGGCCGCTTGATGCGGAAGTCTATCGTCTGCCCCATGCGCAGGCGGATCTCGCGGCCCACGTCCTGCAGGTTGCGCACCTCGTGGCCATCGATGGCCAGGATGATGTCGCCAGGGCGCAGCCCCGCCTCCTCCGCCGGTGAGCCGGGCACCACGGAGCTGATGCCCACCAGCCCCACCGGCACGTCCCGCGGGATCATGAAGGCGATGGCGAAGAGCAGGATGGGCAGGAGCAGGTTCATGACTGCGCCCGCCGCCAGGACGATGAGCCTCACCCAGGCAGGCTGGGCTGCCAGGCTCTCCGGGTGGCTGGGGTCCTCCTCTCCCAGGAGCCGTACGAAGCCTCCCAGGGGCAGCAGGTTGATGGAGTAGATGGTGTCCCGGAACTTCACCCCCCAGAGGCGGGGCGGGTAGCCCAGGCCGGCCTCCAGGACGCGCACGCCGGCCAGCTTGGCGGCGATGAAGTGCCCCAGCTCGTGGACCACTATCAGCGCCACCAGGATGATGAGGAAGGGGATGATGGACTGAAGGAACATGACGTCAGCAGGCTCCCGCGGCCCCTAAGGAACGCACCTCCTCCTGTTCCGGCCCAGCACCGGATAGCATACCACCCTGAGGGCGGGGCGGCACCCTCACGCCCCCTGGGAGACGGCCCTCGCCATCTCCTCCGCCTGGGCCCGTGCCCAGGCGTCGGCCTCCAGGACATCGTCCAGGGAGGGCGCCGCCACCCCACGGTGGGAGGCCAGTACTCTGTCCAGGATGCGGGGTATGTCCAGGAATCTGATGCGCCCGGCCAGGAAATGTTGCACCGCCACCTCGTCGGCGGCGCAGAGGACCGCGGGATAGGTGCCCCCCTGACGGCCGGCCGCCAGGGCCAGCCCCAGGCAGGGGTAGCGGCGCAGGTCCACGGGGCCGAAGGTGAGAGCACCCAGCCGCGCCAGGTCCAGCCGCGGCACCGGCACCCCAGCCAGACGCTCCGGGTAGGTGAGGGCGCACTGGATGGGCAGACGCATATCGGGTAGGCTGAGCTGGGCCTTCACCGAGCCGTCCTGGAATTCCACCAGGGAGTGGACGATGCTCTCCCGGTGGAGCACCACCTCGATCCGCTCCAGCGGGATGTCGAAGAGCCAGCGGGCCTCCAGGCATTCCAGCCCCTTGTTGAGCAGGGTGGCCGAGTCCACCGTTATCTTGGGCCCCATTTGCCAGGTGGGGTGGCGCAGCGCCTCCTCCGCCGTTACCCGCTCCAGCGCCTCCAGCGGAGCGTCCCGGAAGGGGCCGCCGGAGGCGGTCAGGACGAGGCGAGAGACAGCACCCACGTCCTCCCCCCACAGGCACTGCCAGATGGCCGAATGCTCCGAGTCCACCGGCCGCAGCTCCCCACCGCCCCGGCGGAGGGCCTCCTGCACCAGGTGCCCGGCCATCACCAGCGCCTCTTTGTTGGCCAGGGCCACCACCTTCCCCGCCTCCAGGGCGGCCAGCGTGGGGGAGAGCCCTGCCCGGCCCACCGTGGCCACCACTACCATATCCACCTCCGGCAGGGTGGCCATCTCCTCCGGATAGGCCCACTGACAGGGGATGCCCAGGCCCCGCAGACGCTGACGGAGGCCCTCGCCGTCCCGGCTGACGTAGACGAACCGGGGGCGGAACTGGCGGGCCTGCTCCTCGAGGAGGCTGACGTTGTTGCCGGCGGCCAGTCCCACCACACGGAAGCGGCCCTCCAGGGAGCGCACCACCTCCAGCGTCTGCCGGCCGATGGAGCCCGTGGAGCCGATGACGACGATGCCTCTAGCCCTGCCGTCCATGGGGGTCGCCTGCCCTTAACCTATCACCCACAGGCGCCAATAGTATACCAGCGGCACCACGAAGAGGACGCTGTCCAGGCGGTCCAGGAAGCCGCCGTGCCCGGGGATGAGCCGGGAGGCGTCCTTGACGCCTGCCCCTCGCTTCAGGAAGGACTCGGCCAGGTCGCCCAGGGTGGCCGCCAGGGGCACCAGCAGGGCCAGGGGCGCTATCTGCAGGGGGGCCAGCCGCAGCCCGGTGGCCCAGTTGATGAGGACGACGCCCAGCGCCCCCAGGAGAAGGCCGCCCAGGGTGCCCTCGGCCGTCTTGCCCGGGCTCAGGTGGGGGGCTATGCGGTGCCTCCCCAGGAGGCGGCCTACCAGGTAGGCGGAGGTGTCAGCGGCGAAGGCGCCGAAGACGGCCAGGGTCACCCAGTCCTGGCCGTTCTCCACCCGCCGGAGCAGGACCAGGTGGCTGCCCAGGAGGCCCAGATAGGCTAGGGCGGCCACCTGGGCCAGCCATCCCTCCAGGGCAGCGGCCGGCTGCCGGTGGGCGAAGCCCCACAGGAAGGTGATCACCAGAGAGAGGGCCAGCGCCCCCGCCCACCAGTCGGGGCCGTGGTAGGCGGCGGCCACCAGCAGGGCCAGGAGGGCCAGCCCCAGGTAGGCGCGGGGCGGCTGGGCTACCAGGTGCCAGGAGCCGTCAGGCCCCCGCCGGTGGCCGGGCCCCAGGGCGGCGTGGAGCTCCAGGGCGCCGGCGGCCAGGACGGCCCCGGCGGCCAGGGCGTAGGCGACGCCGCCCAGGTATATAAGACCCAGGATGACCGGCACACCCACGAGGGCGGAGACGGTGCGCCGCCAGAGCATCAGCGGGGGCGACGGCGGCCGTCCTTCGGAGGCTGGGGGTAGTCGCTCTCGTCCTGGGGCAGCCGCCCGAAGCGCCGCTTGCGGCGGGAGTAGGCCAGGAGGGCAGCGTCTATGTCCTCCTCGCTGAAGTCGGGCCAGTAGACGGAGGTGGAGTAGAACTCGGCGTAGGCCGCCTGCCAGAGGAGGAAGTTGGAGATGCGCATCTCTCCTCCGGTGCGGATGATGAGGTCAGGGTCGGGGATGTCGGCGGTGTAGAGATGCTCGGCGAAGAGCTCCTCGCTCAGGTCGTCGGGGGGGATGCCCTTGGCCAGGAGCTGACGTATGGCCTCCAGGATCTCCGCCCGCCCCCCGTAGTTGAAGGCGATGACGAGGGTGAGGCGGTCGTTCTCCTTGGTGAGCTCTATGGCCTCCTGGACCTGGCGCTGCAGGCGAGGGGGCAGCCCCTCCAGGCTGCCGATGTGGAGAAGGCGGACGCCGTTCTCGTGCAGGTGCTGGACCTCCCGGCGTATCACCTGGCCCAGGATGCGCATGAGGCCCTGGACCTCCCGTTTGGGGCGCTGCCAGTTCTCGGTGGAGAAGGCGAAGAGGGTGAGGTAGCGGACGCCGTAGTCGGCGAAGCGCTGGATGACGCGGCGCAGGTTCTCAGTGCCGGCGCGGTGGCCGGCCAGGCGGGGCAGCCCCCGCTCCCGCGCCCAACGGCCGTTGCCGTCCATGATGATGGCGACGTGCCTGGGCACCTGGGCCAGGGGCAGGGGCAGGGCGCGGGCGCGGTCTTGGACTTGTAAGGTGGCCATAGTCCCTCTTCAGGAAGAAACGGCCGGGGCGGGCGCGGGTTCCCCCCTCAGACGGCCAGCAGCTCCTCCTCCTTGGCCTCTCCCAACTGGTCTATCTCTTTGATGAAGCCATCGGTGAGCTTCTGCAGCTCCTGTTCCCCCCGCCGGAACTCGTCCTCGGATATCTTGTGCTCGCGCTCCAGGCGCCGGAGCTCGTCGTGGATGTCGCGGCGGATGTTGCGCACGGCCACCCGCCCCTGCTCCACGCGCTGGCGGACGAGGCGTGCCAGCTCGCGGCGCCGCTCCTCGCTGAGGGGCGGCAGGACGATGCGGATGACGGTGCCGTCGTTGCTGGGGTTGACGCCCAGTTCGGACTGCTGGATGGCCTTCTCGATGGCTCGGATGGCGCTGCGGTCCCAGGGCTGGATGACGATGGTCCGCGCCTCCGGGGTGGTGATGGTGGCCATCTGCTTGAGGGGGGTGGGGGCGCCGTAGTAGTCCACCTTGATGTTCTCCACCAGGGCGGGGGTGGCCCGTCCGGTGCGGATGCTGGCCAGCTCGCGTCGGAGCGCCTCCACCGCCTTGCTCATGCGGTCCCGGGCGTCCTTGAAGACGGGGTCTATGGCCTCACGCATCGTTACTCCACCTCCCTGGCGGTCGGTAGGGGCTCCAGCACCGTCTCCACCTCGGGGCCGATGAAGGTGCCCAGCCGCTCCCCCCGCACCACCCGCACGATGCTGTCCGGCGCCCGCAGGTCGAAGACGATGATGGGCAGGTTGTTCTCCAGGCAGAGGGAGAGGGCGGTGCCGTCCATCACCTCCAGACGTCGGTGGAAGGCCTCCAGGAAGGAGATGCTCTGGAACTTGCGGGCGGTGGGCACCAGGTTGGGGTCCGCCTCGTAGACGCCGTCCACCTTGTTCTTGGCCATGAGGAGGACGTCGGCGTCGATCTCAATGGCCCGCAGGGCGGCGGCGGTGTCGGTGGTCATGTAGGGGTTGCCGGTGCCGGCGGCGAAGATGACCACCCGCCCCTTCTCCAGGTGGCGGATGGCGCGGCGACGGATGTAGGGCTCGGCCACCGCCTGGACGGTGATGGCGGACTGGGTGCGCACCACGGCGCCCAGTTGCTCCAGGGCGTCCTGGAGGGCCAGGGCGTTGATGATGGTGGCCAGCATGCCGGCGTAATCGGCGGTGGCGCGGTCCATCCCCCGCGCCGCGAACTGGGAGCCCCGGAAGATATTGCCACCCCCCACCACCAGCGCCATCTGGACGCCGCTGTCTACCGCCCGCTTGACCTGGCGGGCTATCTCCTTCAGGACCGATGGGTCTATGCCGCAGGCCTGGTCACCCATGAGGGCCCCTCCGCTCAGCTTCAGGAGGACGCGCTTGTAGGGTGGCCCGGCCATAGGCTCCCCCCTAGGTGCTGGGGCCTTCGTCGTAGCGGCCCAGCTCGAAGCGGGCGAAGCGACGGACCCTTATGTTCTCGCCCGTCTTGGCGATGAGCTCGGTGATGAGGCTCCCTACGTTACGGCTCTGGTCCCTGATGAAGGGCTGCTCCAGGAGGCAGAGGTCGGCCGGGTCGCCCTCGCCCGGGGGCATCTCCTCCCGGGAGACGTAGCGGGGGGCCATGGCGGCCACCTGCATGGCCAGCTCCTGGGCCAGGGTGCGGAACTCCTCGGTGCGGGCCACGAAGTCGGTCTCGCAGTTGAGCTCCACCAGGGCGCCCACGCGGCCATCGTGGTGTATGTAGGCCTGGACGACCCCCTGGGCCGTCTCCCGGCCGGCCCGCTTCTCGGCCATGGCTATCCCTCGCTGGCGGAGGAGCTCCACGGCCTTGTCGATGTCGCCGCCCGCCTCCTCCAGCGCCTGCTTGCAGTCCAACATGCCGGCGCCCGTCAGGTCGCGGAGCGCCTTCACTGCCTGTACCGATACCGCCACCGCGTGACCTCCTTACGAGAGCGGCTGTCCTGATCTCTGGCCCGATCTACTCTTGGGGCGTGCCCTCTTCCTCGGGGCTCGGCTCATCGGGCGAGAAGACGTAGCCGGCCTCGCGGAGGGCCGCCAGCTCTTCCTCCCCCGCCTCCATCTCCACCTTGGCCCGGGCCTCCCGCTCGGCCAGGCCCTCCAGAACTGCATCGGCTATCTGGCCAGTGATGAGCTTGATGGCCCGCACGGCGTCGTCGTTGGAGGGTATGGGGTAGTCGATGAGATCGGGGTCGCAGTTGGTGTCCACCATGGCGACGATGGGTATGCCCACCCGCCGCGCCTCCGCCACGGCGATGTATTCCCGCCCGGGGTCTATGACGTAGAGGGCGGCGGGGAGCTGCGTCATCTCCTTGATGCCCGCCAGGTGGCGGTTGAGCTTCTCGATCCTCCGCTCCAGCTGGGCGACCTCCTTCTTGGGGAGGCGGGCGAACTCCCCTCGCGCCCGGGCGTCCTCCAGACGTACCAGATAGTCGATGCGGGACTGGATAGTCTGGAAGTTGGTGAGGGTCCCGCCCAGCCAGCGGGTGTTGACGTAGGGCATGCCGCAGCGCCTGGCCTCCTGCTCCACGATCTCCTGGGCCTGGCGCTTCGTCCCCACGAAGAGGAGGGTACCCCCCTGGGCCACCGTCTCCCGCACGAAGCCGAGGGCCTCCTCCAGCTTCTGGACCGTCTGCTGGAGGTCTATGATGTGGATGCCGTTGCGCTGGGTGAAGATGAAACGCCTCATCTTGGGGTTCCAGCGCCGGGTCTGGTGCCCGAAGTGGACCCCCGCCTCCAACAGCGATTTCATGGTTACCGGTGGTGACAACCTATCGCCTCCTCCCAGGACTGTCCGTCGGGCAGTATAGCACAGCGCCGTCCTTGGGTCACCGCTCACCCTGGGGGCGACGCGTTGCGAAACGGCGCCGCCAGGCGTTATAATGGGCAAGAGTCCCCAGCCTTAGCCTCTCGGAGCAGACCTTCGGTCACAGGAGGGAGGAGCCGTGCCGATCTACGAGTACCGTTGCCCGCAGGGGCACCAGTATGAGCGGTGGGAGAGCTTCAGCGCCCCCGTCGAGCAGGACTGTCCCCAGTGTGGCGCCAGGGCCCGTCGCGTCCTCAGCCCTCCTGCCATCATCTTCAAGGGCTCCGGTTTCTACAGCACCGATAACCGCAAGAACGGCCATCGCCACGAGGACTCCGGCACCAGCGAGAGCGCCAGCAGGGAGGAGAGCGAGACCGGCTCCAAGCTCTAGGCCAGACGGGGCGCGCAGAGGGGGAGGCCTGGAGGGCTCCAGGCCTTCTTTCATTTCGTCATCGGGGGCGAGCGAGGCATGAGGGCCGTCCTGCAGAGGGTGGGCCAGGCCGCCGTGCGCGTGGAGGGGGAGACGGTGGCCAGCATCGGCCGCGGTCTCCTGGTTCTCCTGGGCATCGCCAGGGGGGACGGCCCGGCGGAGGTCCAGTGGCTGGCCAGGAAGACGGCGGAGCTGCGCATCTTCCCGGACGAGGCGGGACGCTTCAACCTCTCCCTCCTGGACGTGGGGGGAGAGGCGCTGGTGGTGAGCCAGTTCACCCTCCTGGCGGACGCCCGGCGGGGGCGACGGCCCAGCTTCACCGAGGCGGCGCCGCCAGAGGAGGCCGCCCCGCTGGTGGAGGCCTTCGCCCAGACGCTCAGGGAGCTGGGCGTCCCCACCCAGACGGGGCGCTTCGGCGCCTACATGCAGGTGGAGCTGGTGAACGACGGCCCGGTGACCATCGTCCTGGACAGCCGGGAGCTCTGAGCCCTCAGAGCTCCAGCTCCAGGCTCAGGTCCAGGGCGGGGGCGGAGTGGGTGACGGCCCCCACGGAGATGTAGTCCACGCCGGTCTCGGCCACCGCCCGCGCCCGCTCCAGGGTGATGCCGCCAGAGGCCTCCAGCTCCGCTTTCCCCTTGGCCAGGGCCACTACCCGGCGCATCTCCTCCAGGGACATGTTGTCCAGGAGGAGGGAGTCCGCCCCGGCGGCCAGGGCCTCCTCGGCCTCCGCCAGGCCCGTCACCTCCACCTGGACGGCCCGCCCGGGGTTGGCCTCCCGCGCCAGGCGGACGGCGTCCCGGATCCCCAGGCCCCGCGCCCTGAGGGCGGCCAGGTGGTTGTCCTTGATGAGGATGCCATCGGCCAGGTGGAGGCGATGGTTGGTGCCGCCGCCCGCCCGCACGGCGTACTTCTCCAGGGTGCGCAGGCCGGGCGTGGTCTTGCGGGTGTCCCGCAGCCTCGCTCCCGTCCCCTCCAGTTCGGCGACGAAGCGGGCGGCGGCGGTGGCCACCCCGGAGAGGCGCTGCAGATAGTTGAGGGCCACCCGCTCCGCCCGCAGGATGGAGGCCAGAGGGCCCGCCACCTCCGCCACGCGATCGCCGGGAGCGACGCGGGCGCCGTCCTCCACCAGGGGACGCCACTCCAGGGAGGGGTCCATGGCCTGGAATACGGCCCCGGCCATGGGCAGGCCGGCGATGACTCCCTCCCCCTTGGCGATGATGAGGCCGCGGCCCGTCTGCTCCTCCGGCACCAGGGCGGCGGTGGTGATGTCCTCGTAGGCGCGGTCCTCCATGAGGGCGTTCTCGGCCAGGCGCCGCAGGTGGGCAGCGTGCAGTTCCAGGGGAGCGGCCTCCGTCACCCTCGCCCTCCCCCTGGGGCGCCGTCGGCCGGGCCGGTCCGGGCGCTCACCCTCAGCATGGCACCATCATCCTGCGCCCGCGGCGGGGGAAGTTCAAGCCCCCGGGCGCTGGAAGACCAGGTGACGACGCCACTCCTCCCGGGGCAGGGGGAAGTCGCGGCGGTAGTGGGCGCCCCGGCTCTCCTCCCGTCGCAGGGCCGCCTCCGCCGCCAGCCGGGCGCAGGTGAGGAGGTTGGCCAGCTCGTGGCCGGGGCGGTCGGCAGGCGGCGGGAGGGCCGCCTCCCAGGCGGCCAGGACAGCCGTCGCCTCTCGCAGCCCCTCGCCGTCCCGGACGATGCCCACCTTCTCCCACATGAGATCCTGCAGCGCCTCCAGGGTGAGGGGCGGCGCCTCGCCCGCCACGGGCGGCGGTAGGGGGAGGGCCTCCGCCGGCGGGGCAGCCCTCCCCGGCGACTCCACGGTGCGCCGGACCACGCGCTTGGCGAAGACCACCGTCTCCAGCAGAGAGTTGGAGGCCAGACGGTTGGCGCCGTGGACGCCGGTGCAGGCGCACTCGCCGCAGGCGTAGAGGCCCGGCAGCGTCGTCTCCCCCCAGACGCTGGTGCGGACGCCGCCGATGGTATAGTGGGCGGCGGGGGCCACCGGTATGGGCTGGCGGGTGATGTCCAGCCCTACTCCCAGGCAGAAGCGGTAAATCTGGGGGAAGCGGGAGGCTATGCGCTCCGGGGGGAGGTGGGTCACGTCCAGGAGGACGTGATCGGCGCCGGTGGCCGCCATCTCGGCCACGATGGCCCTGGCCACCACATCCCGGGGCGCCAGCTCCGCCCGCCGGTCGTAGTGGGGCATGAAGCGCTCGCCGCGGACGTTGCGGAGCACCCCTCCTTCGCCCCGCAGCGCCTCGGAGATGAGGAAGGGACGCGCTCCTGGCCAGCGCAGGGCCGTGGGATGGAACTGGAAGAACTCCATGTCCATCACCTGGGCGCCGGCCCGGAAGGCCAGAGCGATGCCGTCCCCGGTGGCCACCGGCGGGTTGGTGGTTATGCGGTACATCTGGCCAGCGCCGCCGCTGGCCAGGACGAGGAAGCGGCAGGCCACCTCCAGCCGCTCCCCCTGAGGGGCGAGGGCCCGCAGGCCCGCGGCCACGCCCCCGTCCACGACGATCTCCGTCACCAGGCAGTGCTCCCGCACGGCTATGCCAGCCCGCAGCATCGCCTGGGCCAGAGTCGTCTCGATGTGGGCGCCGGTGGAATCGCCTCCGGCATGCATGACGCGGGGGACGCTGTGGGCGCCCTCTTTGGAGAGGGCCACCTCCCCCTCCACTGTATCGAAGGGGACGCCCAGGGCTACCAGGTCACGGATGCGGTCCGCCGCCTCCTGGGAGAGGACGCGGGCCGCTGCCTCGTCCACCAGGCCAGCGCCAGCGGCCAGGGTGTCCTGCAGGTGGAGTTCGGGCGAGTCCTGGGGGCCGATGGGGGCGGCGATCCCCCCCTGCGCCCAGCGGGTGTTGCACTCGTCGATGCTGCCCTTGGTGAGGACGAGCACGCTGCCGTGCTCACGGGCCAGGAGAGCGGCGTACAGGCCGGCGATGCCCGAGCCGACGATGACGTAATCGAAGCTCTCCATGGGGTCAGTAGCCGTCGGGCCAGCCCAGGTCTATGCCCTGGACCTCCGGGGCCTGCCGGCCCGGGCCGTAGGACTCCGCCGCCGGGGAAGGCGAGGGGCCGGCCGCCGCCTGTCGCTGGCGTTCGGCGAACCAGGCGATGACCTCCCGCTGTTCCGCCGTCTCCGGGAAGGAGCCGGCGCGGCGCACCGTATCCAGGGCCTCCTCCAGCCCCAGCCCCAGGGCCACCAGGACGCAGGCGGCCACGGTGCCGGTGCGCCCCACGCCGGCGGCGCAGTGCAGGAGGAGGCGTTCTCCCCCCCTCAGGGCCTCCGTCAGCTCCAGGACGAAGCGGGCGAAGGGCTCCAGCTCCCGTGGGCGGTGCTCGTTCTCGATGGGGAAGAGGTCCACGGGCCAGGGCAGCTCATCGCTGGCCAGGGCCTGGGCGTAGCGGGGTGACTTGGCGGCCACCTCGTCCAGGGGCACCAGACAGACGAGGCGGGTAACGCCCACCGCCAGCGCCTTATCGATGTCCCCCTCCAGGGGGCGCTGGCGCCCGGGCATGGCCATGAGGAAGAGCCGGCCCGGCACGGCGGGGGGCAGCGTCACCTCTCGCAGGTCGTCCCAGCGCATGAGGGTCTCGCTTACGATTCTAGGGCCTCGGTGGGCTGGCAGCTAGACGAGGGGGCGGGCCCGGGCCAGCGCCCCGGCGTGGAGGTCCCCGGGACATCGGGCCGGGGACACGGCAGGGGCGCCACGGCTCAGGCCGCCTGGGTCAGGTCCAGCAGACGGGCGGCCGTGACGTCCACCAGCCCCTTGTCCGTCACCCGCAGGTCGGGGATGACGGGGAGGGCCAGGAAGGAAAGGACGGCGTAGGGGGCGGGGACGGTGGCGCCCAGCTCCCGGGCCGCCGCCTCCACGCGGTCCAGGGCCTCCGCCACCTCCTCCAGAGGCTGCGGCGACATGAGGCCGGCCACCGGCAGGGGCAGGGAGGCCAGTACCTTCCCCCCGGCCACGGCCGTCAGCCCTCCCTGCATGCGCCAGATCTCCTGACAGGCCAGAAGCATATCCTCCTCGTCCACGCCGACGATGACGATGTTGTGGGAGTCATGGGCGAAGGAGGAGGCTATGGCCCCTCGCTGGAGGCCGAAGCCCTTCACCAGGCCCAGGCCCACGTTGCCCGTGCCCCGGTGTCGCTCCACCACCGCCAGCTTCAGGATGTCCCGAGAGGGGTCGGCCAGGGCGTAGCCGTCCCTCCGGGGCACCTCCGCCTCGATGCGGCGGGTGATGATCTGCCGTGGGACGATCTCGATGACCGGCAGGGGGCCGGGGCGGGCCGGCAGGCGGAAGGCGGCCGCTGTCAGGGGGACGGGGCGCACCGTCTGGAGGAGCCAGCGGGGGATGCGCCGCACCCCCTGGAAGAGGGCGCGGCCGTCCTGGGCCACGAGCTGGCCCCGGTAGTAGACCTGGCGGGGGCGCAGGTCGTAGAGGTCATCGGCGACGATGAGGTTGGCCACGTAACCGGGGGCGATGCCGCCCCTGTCCCGCAGGCCGAACCAGGTGGCGGGGTTGATGGTCACCATCTGGATGGCCCGGACGGGCCGCAGGCCCAGGCGGATGGCCTTGCGCACCACGGCGTCCACGTCGCCATCGTGCAGGAGGTCGCGGCAGGAGCGGTCGTCCACCACCAGGAGGCAGCGGGGGTAGGTGTCGTCGGAGGCGAGGGGGAGCAGCTCCTCCAGGTTCTTCTCGGTGGTGCCCTCGCGGATCATCAGGAACATGCCGCGGCGCAGCTTCTCCAGCCCCTCATCGTGCTGGGTGGTCTCGTGGTCGGAGCGGGGGCCGGCGGCCAGGTAGGCGTTGAGGTCCTTGCCCCTCACCTTGGGGGCGTGGCCGTCCAGAGGGTGGCCCCAGGCGGCCTGGAGCTTGTCCAAACAGGTGTGATGCCCCTGGATGACGCCGGGGAAGTTCATCATCTCCCCCAGGCCGATGGCCTCCGGCCAGCGGAGGGCACGCCGCACCTCCCGCGGCCCCAGCGTGGCGCCGGAGGTCTCCAGGTCGAAGGTGGCGGGGACGCAGGAGGGCACCATCAGGAAGACGTCCAGGGGGAGGCGACGGGCGTCCGCCAGGTAGCGACGCAGACCCCGGAGGCCGGCCACATTGGCCAGCTCGTGCAGATCGGTGACGACGCTGGTGGTGCCCCGCGGCACCACGGCGCGGGCATACTGGTCCACATACAGGTAGGAGGACTCCAGGTGGACGTGGCCGTCTATGAAGCCGGGCATCAGGTAGGCCCCCCGCAGGTCCACCGTCTCCCGGGCGGCGTAGCCGGGGCCGATGCCGGCGATGTAGCCGTCCTTGATGAGGACGTCCCCCTCTTCGATCTCGGAGGTGAAGACGTTGACGATGCGGGCGTTCCTGAGCAGGAGGTCGCCGGGGATGTCGCCCCTGGCGGCGGCGATGACCTCTTCCATGCGGGCCGGGAACTGACTGGCCATGACGGTCACTCTCCTTCGAGGACGCAGACGTCCGGCAGGTTGCGGTAGCGCTCGGCGGCGTCCAGGCCATAGCCTACCACGAAGTCATCGGGTATCAGGAAGCCGAGGTAGTCCACCTGGATGCCGGCCCGGGCCGCC
>BEIB01000007.1 GCA_002898615.1 bacterium HR25
CTGGTCACCGTCACCCTGACCCTGGTGTGGTCGGTGGTCTATCTCCCCTCCATCCACCTGCCGCCCTTCCTGCGGGACGAGCTGGGGGGCTCCGCCCAGTTGGGGTCGTTGACCCTGAGCACCATCGCCGTGGGCTCCATCCTGGCCCGGACGCTGGGCGGCCCCCTGTCCGACCGCGCCGGCCACCTCCGCACTATGCTGGTGGCCATCGTCGTGCAGGCCCTGGCCTTCGCCATCATGGCCCTCTCGGCCTTCCTGGCCAGCCTGCCCCTGGCCTACCTGGGCGCCCTGGTCTACGGGCTCAGCTACGGCACCATAACCGTCCTGCAGTCGGTGGTGCTGGCCGACCTCTTCGGACGCCGCTATGCCTCCTCCATCGCCGGCGTGGTCTTCGCCATCTCAGGGACCTTCCTGGGCGTGGGGGTGTTCATCGCTGGCCTGCTGTACCAGCTCACCGGCGGCTACGGGGGCGCCTTCCTCCTGGGGAGCATCATCAGCCTGCTAGCCGTCCCCTGCTTCGCTCTGGTGCGGAAGCCGCAGCGCCGCCAGGCGGCGGCCCTCGGCTGAGAGGGGACAGCCCATGGACGGGGCCTGGCCCTCCAGCTCCTGTGGGGTGGACGCCCTCGCACCACCACCTCCCGCCGGTGGGGCCAGGAGCGACAGAACTCCCACCGCCGGCCGGTGAGGGTGGCCCCGGGGCCAGCGTTGCCGAAGAGATCGGGGCGCTGGCGGGCAGCGCCCCCCTCCACGAAGAGATCACCCTCCAGGACCATGGCCCTGCCCGGTGAGAGGCAGGGGGCCGGCGGGATGCCGGCCCCCTGCCTTCCCGGCGGGCGATGCCCCTAGCGCCGCAGGAACTGTTCGATGACGTCGCGGTAGGCGCTGTACCACTCCGTCACCGGCTCCCACTGGTTGCCCTTCACCTGATAGACCCGCACCAGGCCGCCGCCCTCGTGGTCCTGGGGGCTCATCTGCAACCTCACCAGGCCGGCCACCTCGCCGCGGATGCTCTCCAGCCCCTCCTTCATCTTGGGACCGTCCAGCGGGTAGCCGTGCTTCTTCAGGGCGTTGCGGGCCGCCTCGATCATGACCGCCGCCAGGATGATGCCCCGCGTGTAGTAGACATCACCCCGCTGCAGGAACTCGTGAGGCTGCTTGCCCTGCTCCTGGTACATCTTCCTGATCTCGTTCAGGACGGGCAGGTCGGGCCCCACGGGGCTGATCTGCAGACCGTAGTAGCCCTGGGCCACCTCCCAGCCGCCGGCGGCCAGAATGTCGGTGTCCGCCGCCCCCCAGATGAGGCTCACTACCCGATTGAGCGGATAGTTGTTCTCGCGGAAGGTCTTGATGGAGACCGAGGGAGCCCGACCGAACAGGTGGGTTATCACCCAGTCCGCCCGGTAGCGCTGCGCTATGTCCTGCACCTGGGCCGACATCTCCAGCCCGGGCGCCGGCACGGCGAACTCCCGCAGCTCGAACCCCTCCCGCTGGGCCAGGGCACGCAACACCTCCAGAGGCTCACGGCCGGCCGGGTTGTCGTAGTAGAGGTAGGCTATCTTCGGCTTGCCCGGCCGTCCCTCTTTCTGCCACTGGTCAAGGACGAACCTGACCGCTGCTGCCCCCTGGCTCCAGTAGCTGGCGGCAGCCGGGAAGACATAGGGGTACTTCTCCCCGTTGGCCGTAGCAGCGATACCGTAGCCCGGGTTCAGGCAGGGGATCTTGTCGGCGTTGCAGCGGTCCAGCAGGGCCTGGGCTATAGGCGTGCCGTAGTTGTTGATGGCCACCGCCCCCTCACGCTTGAAGCGTTCGTAGGCGTCCACGCCCCTGGGCACCTCGTAGCCGTGCTCGACGAGGATGAAGTTTATAGGGTGTCCTTCCACACCGCCCCGCTTGTTCACCAGGGCTACATAGTCCTCTACCCCTTGCTTGATGGGGATGCCCACTAGCTGGGTAGGCCCGGTGGCGTCATAGGTGCTGGCCAGAGTGATGGGCGGCTTGGTGGCCGTCCCCTCGGGAGCGCCACCGCCACAGGCCGCCATGAATAAGGCCACGCCCGCTATGAGGAACGGTACCCAGCGCCTTAAGAGCCACATCCTTTCGGTCCTCCTTTCTCCATAAGTGCTCCCAGAAGCGGAGGACATGACACCCTGCTACCGTTCCTGTCCCACCTCCCGGAAGGATAATGAGAGTGAACTAAGTTTATATACTCAAATATAACTGACAAAGCTAACAATGAATATACATGTATACCTTGGTTTGTCAACTGGTTTACGTTCGAAGGTGTTCGGAGGTTTTCGAGGGCGGTCTCGAGTCGGGGCGGCGGCCGACCTCAGCCGCCGGCGCTGTAGACGAGGCGGTGCTGTTCGATCACCCGGCCAGAGAGGGCGCTCTTGGCATACACGATGAGCCGCCAGTACCCGGGGGGCAGGCTACCTGTCACCAGGTTGAAGCCCGACTGGTCGAACTGGCGGCCATAGACGTTGCCCACGTCCGGCCGGTAGCCCCCTAGCTGGGCCGCCCCCAGGAAGACGGGCCCTCCCGTCACCGCGCCGTCCGCCCGTGCCGGGTAGGCCCAGATGTGCACGTAGTCTATGCCGACGCTGGGCGCCAACTGGTCCAGCGCCCAGCCTCCCATCAGGAACGGCTGCCGCACCACCGCCCCTGGCCCCGGCACGTCCAAAGTGACCCGGGGCAGGGTGTAGGTGGGCGGGCAGACCGCCCAGAAATGATCGCCGCTGCAGCGCGGATAGTAGCTCCTGACGTTGTAGATGCCGTAGGGGTCGAGGCGACGGCCGCTGCCGTCCTCCAGCACGAAGTGCAGGTGAGTGAACCAGGACGGCACCACGTAGCCCGTATTCCCCGCCGTCCCTATGCGCTGGCCCCGTCGCACGTAGACGGTGGCGCCCACCGGCAACGGCGAGCCCGACAGATGGGCGTAGGTAGTGTAGAAGGTCTGGCCATTGACGTTGTGCCGGATGCGCACATACTGGCCCAGCCCCCCGTTCCAGCCGTCGCCCACCACGTACACGGCGTAGCCATCGTAGGCGGCTACGACCGGGAAGGGCGAGGCGGGGCGGTCCAGGGGGCCGTCCACGTAGTCTATGGCCCGGTGAAGCCCACCGTTGGTATAGTACCAACCCTGCTGGACCGTCAGGTTCTGGTTGGCGGGGAGACGCAGGAAGTTGGGGGCTGCCTGGGCGCCCGCCACCGGTGGCCTCCCCACTCGCAGCGACCTCACCGCCTGGTCGAAGGCCCTCTGGTACCTCTGCACCGCTCCCGGGGGCAACCTGCCCTCGTTGAAGATGGCCAGGGTCAAGATGTACCAGCGCCCCCCATGGACGAAGCTGACGCTGCGGGCCCGCGCCTCGTCCTCCCCCTCGTCGAAGCGGGAGCGGGTCTCCAGGAAGTAGGCCTCCACGCCCCCCAACGATATCTTCCCCCGGGAGAGCACCTGCGCCGCCTCGCCCACCCCCTGCTCCAGTTGGGCATCGATGCCGCCCTCGGGCAGTAAATGGAGCACCTGCAGCTCGATCTTGGCCCCCCGCCCCGGATGGGGCGACCTGTCGGGGGAGGCTGCCTGGGCTTCTTCGTCGGCCCAGGCAGCCCAGTAGCCGTTCTCGGTGGCCCTCTCCTCCTTGCGCCAGCCGGGCGGCAGCTCCAGCGATACCCCCTCCGTGGAGTTCTGGTAGCGGACGGTGGGGCTCAGGGCATCGTCGATGATGCTGCCGAGGGCGCCCCCCGAGGAGGCGGAGAGGCCGAGAGACAGGGACGAGAACAGAAGGAGAAGCAGGAGCCGTCGGGCGAGTCCCTTAGCGAGACTCACGGAACCCCCTGAACACCACCTCGAAGGCCTGGCGGGCGTAGTCCGGCGTCTTGACGATGCGGACGACGAAGCCCTGGCAACCGCCGAAGGGCGGACACTCGCCGGTCGCCATAGGGATATAGACGGCATCGTAGGTGATGTCGCCGTTATCGCTGATCTCGCGCCGGGTCAGACGCACCGCCCGGCGACCCGAGTCCAGCGTCTCCTCCCTCACCTCGCTGTTGACGACTATGAGGCCCCCCTCCTGGCTGTTCCGGAGAAAGGCCTCCTCGGTCAGGTGGGTGGGCAGGATGTGGATGGCCACTCCCTGCTGGAACCGCAACCACGGCTCCAGGCCGATAGCCGGGGTGGTGGACGCCTCCTCTACCGCCTGTCTCTCCTCCTCGGTGGGGAGGGTAGTCAGGAGGACGTAGTCCTCCGGGGAGCGGAGAAGCGTGGGGTCGGAGGTCTCCTGAGCGAAGCGCTCCATGAAGATGGAGGCCACCCGGTAGCCGGCGGGGACCGGCACCTGGTAGCCGTACTTGCCGTTCCGGTAGACGGGGGAATCAGCGGTGGGGACGGGGGTGACAGTGACCCCCGGAGGCGTCCCGTCCGGGGGGCCGCTCTCCGTAGAGTTGCAGGCGACGACCAGCAGAAGGCCCAGGACGGCCGCCGCCAGCAGTCCAGACTTGAGCATCCCTCAGCTACAGCGCTTCCATGGATGTCCCCTCCCCACGACCACCGGGCGCGCCGACTCTTCTCTGGCGCCCTTGACAGGCCTGAAGGCTATCCATCCCCGCCGCGGCCTGTCAACCATCTGTTTGACGGGTTACAGGTTAAAATGCAATCAGTCTAAGTTAGCTATTAGTCGATATTACTCGTCGTGGGGTGCTGACCTGCACAAGGAAAAAGACGGCCGGGGCCACCCGGGGTTACTGCCCGGGGCCGGGCGGCGAGGTGCCTGGCTTCAGGAGCGGGAGAGACGGGGGTCGTCGGGGATGGCCTCCTCGGTGAAGAGGAGGCGGGCGCCCAGGGACTGGGCGGGATCTATCAGCAGGTGGCCCCGGTGGTGCTCCAGCAAGTGGAGCCCCTGTCCCGTCAGATAGCGGGCGGCCCGCTCCAGGTCCCTCACGCGGAAGGTGATGGAGTAGATCTTGGGCCCCTTCTCCTGCAGGTAGCGGGCCTCGGGTACATCGTCCCTGAGAGGGCGCACTAGCTCTATCGCATGGTCCGTGACCCAGAGGAAGGCTCTCTCCCGGCCCTCCGCGGCAGCTCGGCCCAGCAGGGGCGCCTCCGTGAGCCCCTGGAGAAAGGATATCGCCCCGTCCAGGTCCCGCACGATGAAGGTAGTGGCGTTGGTCCACAGAAGGCCCAGAGGGTGCTCATGGCGCCAGCGCTCGTACCAGCCGGGCGTCACCCGCGGGTCGCGGCGGACGGCGGCCGTGGATATCTCCAGCATGATGCCGAAGGCGTCCCGGGGATGGACGAAGAAGTAGCCCTCCAGCGGCACCACCACCTGGTAGCCCTTGCCCTGGCAGAAAGCGACGGCCTCGTGGAAGTCGCCCTCGATGGTCCAGGCCAGAGAATGGAGGTCCTGGCCGTAGCGCCTGACGAAGCGCCCGGCTGGCAGCTCCGCCACCCGAGGGCAGACCGTCTCCAGGCAGAGCTCGGCCAGGAAGTTGAAGCAGGCGTCCCGGCCCTCCCATTCGGCGTAGCGGAGGCTGTAGGTGGTGGCGCCCAGTCTGTCCCGGTAGAAGGCGGTGGCCGCCTCAATATCGACCACCATATGCGTCACGTGGAAAAGGGTGGCTACCCTGATCATCTCCGTCTCCTGCCCTCCAGCGCCCTGAAGACCGGTGGTCTGAGGATAGGACACCGCCGCTGTCCCTGTCCATACCGGGGCCTCAACCGTGCAGCTCGATGACGTCGCCATCGGCCAGGACGTAGTCCCGGCCGACGCGCTGGCCGGCGAACTTGGCCGAGCCCCAGACCAGAGCGTATTTGAGGCGTCCACGCCAGCTCTTGTGGAGCGATTCGGCCGCCTCCTCCACCGTGCTCCCCCTGGGCAGCACCAGGGGCTCGCTGTAGCGGGGCTCCTCGCCCGGCCGCTTAGTATAGACACGGATGACGCCCAGGGCACGGAAGAGCTCTCCCGCCAGCTCCTCCAGGCCCACGCCCTCCGTGGCGGAGGTGAGGACGAGAGGGTAGCGCCCCCCGAAGGACCCTTCCAGGGCCAGGTAGCCGTCCAGGGCGCCCGGCAGGTCGCCCTTGTTGGCGACGACGACCAGTCGCTTGTGGGTATGGAAGCCGCCCTCCGGCATCTCCTCCTGGGGGCCCAGGACCCGCATTCCCCACTGCTCCAGGGCGCCCAGCACCGTCTCCATCTGGCCGACGGGGCCTGCTGTCAGGTCCACCACCGCCGCCAGGACATCGGCGTTGCGCAGGAGGCCGAAGAGGCGCGCCTCCAGCCGCCCCTCGGTCAGGGGAGGCGTGTCCACCAACTGCACGTGGACATTCTGGTAGAGGAGCATCCCCGGCTGGGGCAACCGGGTGGTGAAGGGATAGGGCGCCACCCGCGCCTGGGCACCGGTGAGGGCTACCAGGAGGCTGGACTTCCCGCTGTTGGGCAGGCCGATGAGGACAGCCTGGCCAGCCCCCTCCTTGGGTATGGAGTAGGGATGAGGGCGTCCGCCCCGGGGCGAGGTGGGGCGCTCCAGCTCGTCCATGAGGCGGGCCATCCTGGCCCGTAGCTCCCCCCGCAGGTGGTCCGTCCCCTTGTGCTTGGGCATGACCGCCAGCATCTCCTGGAGGGCGGCCACCTTCTCCGGCACCGTGCGGGCGGAGCGGTAGCGCTTCTCCGCCTCGTGGTACTGGGGTGGCAGATTGGCCGGCATCTTCCCACCGCCCGGGGAGGGTCCGTCCCCAACCCTATGATAGCAGCGCCCCGGCTCCCCACACGGTAACGACAGGGGCGCATAGGGACGGCAGGCTGACCCTGCCCGAGGACGACGCCCCTCACGGCCCGTGGCACCATCTGACGACCCGGCAGGATATGTATACGCCTTTGACACCCGGGGCCCCGGGCCGCTAGCTTGGCATCGTTAGATTTTTCACAATACTGGACGACATAGATGGCGGGCGCCGACGTTTAACTACTTGGAAGCACCCTCGCTCCTGGGGCGCCGTCCAGGGCGGTGGGGTAACAGGGAGGGCCGGGCGGCGTCTCTCCCCGTGATAGACCTCGGCGCAACCTGTTCGGGAAGGACTGTCCGATGATGAAGGAGGGCAGGTGAAGACGGCCTACATGTGCCGGGGCGGGGCGGCGCCCTTCGCCGCCCTGCGGCTGCCCTCCTTCCGCTACTTCTGGTCTTCTACCCTGTTCTTCGAGATAGCCCAGTGGGCCCAGCTCGGGATCCAGGCCTGGCTGGTGCTGACGCTGACGTCCACCCCCGTCTCTCTGGCCCCTTACACCGCCTCCCGCTTCCTCCCCAAATTGGTCCTCTCTCCCCTGGCCGGCTTCGTGGCCGACCGCGTGGACAGGATGAAGATGCTCCTCTGCTCGCAGCTCCTCCTGGCCCTGGTGAGCCTGGCGATGGCGGCCCACTTCACTGCCGGCGGCTCCCTCTGGGGCCTTATCGTCCTCAACGGCCTCCTCTCCGCCATCTTCGCCTTCGACCAGCCGGCCCGGCGGGCCGTCCTACCCCGGCTGGTGGGATGGGAGCACCTCCTCTGCGCCGTCTCCCTGGGGAACTCCGCCTTCAGCATGGCGGTGGTGATGGGACCCGTCCTCTCGGCCGCTCTCCTGAGCGGCCTGGGGACTCTGGCTACCCTCTACATCAACTTCGCCCTGTACGTCGTGGCCCTCCTCCTGCTACTCCCCCTCTGGCGCCTCCAGGCGCCGCCCGCCAGGGAAGAGGCGGACGCCCAAGTGGGGCATCGGTTCCTGGACGGGATCAGGTACCTGCAGGCCACGCCCATAGTGGCTGGCCTCCTCCTAGTCTCCATGTTCCCCGGCTTCCTGGACCGCCTCTTCGTCCTCTTTCTGCCGGTGGCGGCCAGCGAGGCGGCGGTGAAGGCCGCCCATCTGGGAGACCTGATGGCCATCGCCCGGGGGGCGGGCGCCGTGGTGGGCGCCCTGCTGCTGGCCGCCTGGGGACAGGTGCGCCTCCCCCACGGCATGGTGCTGCCGGTGGCGCTGGCCTGCGCTGCCGCCTCCGCCCTCTTCCTCTTCGTGCCCGGCGTCCACAGCTCCCTGGCCGTCCTGGGGATCGCCGGCCTGCTCCGCTCCGTCCTCTCCTCCCTGACCACGACCCTCCTCCACATCCGCATCCCCGATAGCGTCCGTGGGCGCATCATGGCCATCTAGGCCCCCTCTGGCATCCCCGTTGCCCCCTCATCTGCCCTCGCCGTGTAACGTTTAGTGCCTTGTAACTATCACTATCTGTGGAACGGAGCGACACTGACTGACCGTTCACGCAGCGCATGTCCCGGTTATTGGCGCAGATACTGGGGGAGGCGCGTCGCGCTCTCGCCCTGGCCGGCATCATGGTGGCCGGAGGCCTCGCCCTGGCGGTGGGGCTGTCGGCGGCCGCCAGCGCCTCCGTCCCCCGGGCGGAGGGGACGGCCACCCCTCCGCTGGCATCCCTGACGGGGACGGGGGCTGAGGAGACCGGCCAGGCCCTGACATCGCCCCTGCCCGCCCCGTCCCCTGCCGGCGAGGCTGCCCGGGAGGGAACCGTAGCCTCGGCGGCGATGCCCCAGACGGCGCCTGAGGGGCCCGCCGTCACGCCCGGGCCCACGCCCACCGTCACCGCCGGGCCGGCGGACGCCCCGGGCCCGGAGGACCCCCGGGCCACCGTGCGGGCGGCCCGGGCCCGTCAGCCCAGACACTATCGGCCGCCCTCCCTCCCGGCAGGGACGGAGGAGCAGGACCGGCCCCCGGCATCAGCCCGCCCGGGCCGCCTGCCTCTGCCGGTGGAGGGCGCCTGGACCGTGACCTGCGGCCCCCACTGTGGCCTCCACCAGGGCGTCCACGCCTACGCCCTCGACTTGGTCCGCCGCGATGGCGCTACCGCCGGCGCGCCCGTCTGGGCGCCCGTGGACGGCGAGATCACCGCCCTGGCCGGCTCCACCACCGCCTATTGTCAGGGGCAGTGGGTCTCCGGAGCGGTGGCCGGCGCCTCCCTGGTGCTGGACTTCCGTCTGCCGGGAGGAGAGCACGCTCGCCTGCGGCTGGTCCACCTGGACAGCGCCTCCATCCCCGCCTCTCTTCGCCCCGCCGGGGATCCGGTGCCCGTGCGAGCGGGGACATACCTGGGCCGCCTGGCCGACATCGGCCCGGGCTGTAGCCACCTGCACGTGGCGCTCACGGTCATGAACGGGTCAGGGGAGGCGCCGGTGCCCATCAACCTGCAAGGCCGGTTCCTGGCTTACTGAGTTGCTGTGTTCAGAAATTGTGGAAAACAGCCCTGAGCGGCCCGAGAGGCCTCTGAGTAACGTTAACACTCTCTAATCGTCGCTTGATTCGGAAGGCAGAAAGGGGGTGATATCCCAGCGTAAGGGCAAACAGAGGCAGCAGAAGCCAGATATCCCACGAGACCTCTCGTTAAGGAGGAGCGAATGAAGAGACTCAGGAGACTGCTCTCAGGGCAGGAGGGGATAACGGGGCTGGAGACGGCCATCATCCTCATCGCCTTCGTCATCGTCGCCTCCGTCTTCGCCTTCGTCGTCCTCTCCACCGGCCTCTTCTCCGCCGAGCGGGGCAAGGAGACCGTCTTCGCCGGCCTCAACAAGGCCCAGGCCAACCTGGAGCTCCACGGCTCTGTGGTGGTGACCGCCTCCGGTTCTCCTCTGGTGCCCGACGAGATAACCTTCTCGCTGGCCCTGGCCGCCGGCGGCACCGCCGTCAACATTGATCCCTCCGCCACCACCAACTCCGTCGTCATGAACTACATCGACCAGAACGCCCGCGTCTCCGACGTTACTTACGCCGTCACTTGGATCCAGGGCGATGGCGACAGCCTCCTGGAGCCCGGCGAGCTGGCCGAGGTCTCCATAACACTGCCCACCACCCCCGGCAGCCAGAACCTGGCGGCCAACGAGCACTTCACCATCGAGGTGGTGGCCCCTCAGGGCGGCACTATGCTCATCGCCCGCACTATGCCGGCGGCTATCGACGCCGTCATGGATCTCCACTAAGGGAGCAGGCACATGAACAGAATCAAGCGGTTCCTGGCCGGTCAGGAGGGGATAACGGGGCTGGAGACGGCCATCATCCTCATCGCCTTCGTCATCGTCGCCTCCGTCTTCGCCTTCGTCGTCCTCTCCACCGGCCTCTTCTCCGCCGAGCGGGGCAAGGAGACCGTCTTCGCCGGCCTCAACAAGGCCCAGGCCAACCTGGAGCTCCACGGCTCTGTGGTGGTGACGGACCTCAACGAGTGGAACGACCCGGGGACCGGCTGTGTTGAGCAGGCCGGCTCCGACGGCGAGCCCGACCGGGTGGTCTTCTCCCTGGCCCTGGCGGCTGGTGGTGCCCCCGTCAACGTCGACCCTGCCGCCACCATCAACACCGTCGCCATCAACTACGTGGACCAGGACGTGCGGGTGGCTGACGTCTCCTACACCGTTACCGTGGTCCAGGGCGATAGCGACAACCTGCTGGAGCCGGGGGAGCTCTTCGAGGTGACCGTCAACCTGGCAGGGGACGACGACATCTCTACGGGCTGCCCCGTCAACACCGGCAGCCTGGACCTGGGGACCAACGAGCACTTCACCATCGAGGTGGTGGCCCCCCAGGGCGGCACCATGCTCATCGCCCGCACCATGCCCTCCGCCATCGACGCCGTCATGAACCTGCACTAGGGACGGAGGACGGGCCGCAAGCCAACTCAAGGATGTGAGAGTGGACCGCAGGTCACAGAAAGGAGGAGGTGGAGAGCTAACCACGGTCTGGCAAGCAACCGGGGGTGCTGCTGGCGGAGGGGCGCTGCTGCAGCGGTGCTCGCTGCCGTCCGCAGCACCCCCCTTTTGGGGGCCCCAGCGGGGCGGGACTACTCCCTGAGCGAGGAGAGCCGTCAGTGGACAAGGTCCTGGTCACCCTTCTCCTGCTGGTAGCTTCGGCGGTGGCCAGCTCCATCGTGGTGGGGACAGTCATGCCAGCGGTGCACCGGGCAGGCAGCGACATCATCGGTGTCGGCTCAGAGGTCAGCAGCCGCATCCGGACCGATGTGCGTATCATAGAGGTCGCCTCTTCGGCCGGCAGCGATACCGTCAAGGTGTGGGTCAAGAACGTCGGCTCGGTCAAGATAGGCAACGTCGACCGCACGGACGTCTTCTTCGGCGAGGTAGGAGCCTTCCAGCGCATCACCTACGACCCCTCCAGCAACTGCTCCGACCCCGCCCTGCGCACCGCCGCCTGCTGGCAGTACGCCCTGGAGAACGACACCGAGTGGAGCCCCTTCGCCACGGTGCGGCTTACCATCTATCTGACGGCCGGCCTCCAGGCAGGCAAGGACTACACCGTCAAGCTGGTGCTGCCCTCGGGGCTCTCCGTGGAGACTGTCTTCTCGCTGTGAAGAGAGGCCCTGGCCATGGAGCAGACCATTCCCTCCCTCATCCTGGCGGCGGCCATGATCATGACCTCCCTGGTGGTGGCGGGAGCCGCCAGGACCTACTGGAGCAGCACCGCGCCTTCCCTCAAGGAGGCCGTCGCCACGGCGGAGCAAAGGCTGGGGACGGAGCTCAGCGTGACCGACAAGTCCCTCAACGCTGGCGGCGACCGCGTCACCGTCACCCTGGAGAACCGGGGACGTACCCCCATAGCCGACCCCCGACTCATGGACCTGATGGTGAGCTATACCGATCAGGCCGGCCAACGGCACTCCTCCTGGTATCCCTACGCCGATGGCCCCCTGCAACAGAACACCTGGACCATCACCGCCATCCAGGGAGACCGCCGCAACCCCGGCATGGTGGACCCCGGCGAGACGATGGTCCTGGAGGTCTGGCTGGACCCGCCAGTGGACACCGCCAACACGGACCGCTGGCTAGTAGTGAGCACCCCCAGCGGCCTCAGTTATACGGTCTACTTCTGAGAGAAAGGAGGCTTCCCACATGGAGCTGAACAACCGCCTCGCCAGTCTGGAAGAGGACTTCAACATCCTGAAGAATGAGATAAAGCAGGTGCTCCTGGACATACGGGAACAGATCCTCCACTGGGAGAGCCCCTTCGCGGACTACACGCCCCCGGCCGCCACAGGCGCCAAGGAGCGAGAGGAGCCGGCCCGGCCCGTCGCTCCCCCCAAGATGGAGGAGCCGGAGCCCCCCGCCCCGGGGCCGGAGGAGGAGCGTCCCGCCCCTGACGGCCTGGACGGCGACCTGCCGGACTTCCGCGGCCTGCCCGTGCTGACCCGCCACCAGACGGGGCAGATGGACATAGCCACCCTCAGCGCCCTGGCCAACTGGGCCTGGTGGGCCGTCCGCCGCGTGGGACGACGCCGCGCCGAGGCCCTGGTCCGCGTCTACCAGTTGAGCGGCTACCTCTCCGAAGAGACCGGACAGGCCCTGGGCCAGCTCCTGGACCTGGCGGACGAGGAGGAGCCACCCGCCAAGGTCACCATGCGGGACTGCACCCTGGCCCTCCTGCGGCTGGACGCCGCCCTGGGGGCGCGAGGCGGCGCCAACATGGGCCTCCTCGCCCTCCTGTGGGAGGGAGACCGCCAGGAGCTCTGACAGCCCAGCCCCGGACTGCGGGAGGAAGGTAGCACGGCATGGACGAGATAGAAGAGCAGGACAGCGTCCAGGTACACAACGTCGTCTCCACGGGCAACCGGGAGATAGACCAGAAGATGGGGGGAGGCATACCTGTGGGCTCCCTCACCCTCATGGAGGGCGAGTCCGGCGCCGGCAAGTCGGTGCTGGCCAACCAGCTCACCTGGGGCGCCCTGCGGGAGGGAAGGAGGGTCGTCCTCTATACTACCGAGAACACCTTCCCCAGCTTCGTCCGTCACATGATCAGCCTCAACCTGGACGTGACGGACTATCTCCTCATGGGCCGCCTCAAGCTCTACCCCATGCCCCTCTCCAAGCCGGACTGGCCCGTGCGCCGCGTCCTCCAGGCGGTAGAGGAGAGCATGCGCCGCCTCCCCGCCGACTTCTTCGTCGTGGACTCCCTCACCGGCCTGGGCGCCCATGCCCTCCTGCGGGAGACCGACGAGAGCAGCCTCATCGGCTTCTTCGAGAAGCTGCGGGAGGTGTGCGACCAGGGCAAGACGGTGGTGACGGTAGTCCACTCCTACGCCTTCGACGAACGGATGCTCATCCGCCTCCGTTCCCTGTGCGATGCTGACCTGCGCCTGCGCATCGAGGAGGTGGGAGACCAGCTCGTCAAGGTGCTGGAGGTGGCCAAGGTGAGAGGGGCGGAGAAGAAGACCGGGAACATAGTCGCCTTCGATGTGGAGCCGGGCATCGGCATGCGCATCATCCCTGTCAGCAAGGCCAAGGCCTAGGAGCGATGCCGCGGGTAGAGCTACCGTTCTCTCAGAACGGGCACTCGGCGGAGTCCCACAATGGCCAGGGGCTCCTGGAGTGCGGCCTCTACAAGCTCCTCCCGGCACCCCTCCAGGAGGTGACCCGGGAGAATCTGCACCTGCTGGAGTACCTCCACCACGTCCCCCTGAAGGAGATGGGCATCCCTCAGTTCTACCCCCGCCTCACGCCCGATATGCAGGGGATGGAGCGCCCCAACCTCATCTACCCCATAGGGCGGGGGGTCTTCGCCCATATCTGTCCCAGCCCCAGCGGCTCCCGGGACATGTACATACCGGTGGAGCCGGTGATGGACGCCACCCCTCTGGCGCCTCTCCTCCGTGAAGTGGAGGAGCGCCTCTTCGACTACGCCGACCTGATAGCTGAGGCAGAGACGCCGGAGGAGCAGCGGGAGGTCCTGCTGCGCTGCCTGGACAAGGCCATCAAGGGGGAGAACGGCCACCGCGACCTCCTGGCCAGGCTCCTCTACAAGGCGAAGCCCCTGAAGGTAGACGAGCGAGAGCGCTACGCCATCAACTATCTGATGGTGCGGGACAAGATAGGCCTCGGCGTGCTGGAGCCCCTCATCCAGGACCGCTACATCGAGGACATAAGCTGCAGCGGCCTGGGGCCCCTGTTCATAGAGCACAAGATCTTCCGCAGCCTGCAGACCAGCATCGTCTTCGATGACGACGAGGAGCTGGACGCCTTCGTCATCCGTCTGGCGGAGCGGGTGAAGCGGCCCATCAGCATCGCCAGGCCCATCGTGGACGCCACGCTGCCCGACGGCTCCCGAATCAACATCGTCTACGGCCGTCACGTCTCTCAGCGGGGGAGCAACTTCACCATCCGTAAGTTCAGCAGCACCCCTCTCAGCGTCCTGGAGCTCATCGAGCGGGGCACCCTCAACTACGAGATGGCCGCCTACCTCTCCCTCATCCTGGAGGAGGGAATGAACGTCTTCGTGATGGGGGAGACGGCCTCCGGCAAGACGACGATGCTCAACGCCATCACTACCTTCATACCCATCAACGCCAAGATCGTCACCGTGGAGGACACCCCGGAGGTCCAGTTACCCCACCAGAACTGGGTGCGAGAGGTGGCGGCGGCCAAGGAGAAGGATGGCGCCGTCACCATGTTCGAGCTCCTGAAGGCTGCCCTCCGTCAGCGCCCCAACTACATCATCGTGGGTGAGATCCGTGGCGAGGAGGGGGCCATCGCCTTCCAGGCCATGCAGACTGGCCACGCGGTCATGAGCACCTTCCACGCCTCCTCCGTGGAGCGGCTCATCCAGCGTATCACGGGCAACCCCATCAACATCCCCAAGTCCTACATTGACAACCTGAACGTGGTGGTGGCCATGAACAGCGTCCGCCTGCCCGGGGGTCAGCTCGGCCGGCGGGCTGTCAGCGTGGCCGAGATCATAGGCTACGACCCCTCGTCCGATTCCTTCTCTTATGTAGAGATCTTCCGCTGGGATCCCATAACGGACTCCTTCATCTTCAGCGGCAAGATGAACAGCTACCTGCTGGAGAACAAGATAGCGCTGCGCCGCCGCATGCGGGACCGCCGCCAGATCTACGCTGAGTTGGACCGGCGGGCCCGCCTCCTCAAACGCCTGCACGAAAAGGGGGTGAAGGGCTATTACGAGCTTGTCGACGTCCTTGCCTCGGCCCAAAGACAAGGGCTCTTCTAGTAGGGTAGTCCCGCCCTTCGACCTCTTCTTTCACATGTCCTATCTGGCCTCCGTCATCACGGCGGGGATATCACGCTACGCCCTCTTCGAGGCCGCCTCTTCCCTGCCCTATCCCTCCACGCGCTACTTCCGGGAGGTGCACCGCCTGGTCAAGGGGCTCAAGTATGACTACGCGGAGGCCTTCCGCATCGTGGGGGAGAGGGCGCGCGATGACAACGTCCGCTTCATGTTCCTCCGCCTCTCCTCCGCCCTCGCCTCCGGCGAGCCCATGGAGACCTTCTTCTGGCGGGAGGCCCAGATCCAGGGCGAGGCCTATGGCGAGGAGTACGAACGGCAGATCGAGTCCCTGCGCAAGTGGACGGACGCCTACAGCGCCCTCCTCGTCTCCGCTTCCCTGGTGGTCATCATCGCCTTCCTCACCCTGATGGTATACCACCTGCACGAGGCCATCCTCCTGCCCCTCATGGTCCTGGGCCCTCTGGCGGCCTTCGCCGGCGCCTGGATCATCGCCCGCGTGGCCCCTCAGGAGCCCATCACCCACCACATGGGCCCTGGCTCGCTCGAGCAGCGCCTGAACGCCCTCCTGGCCAGGGTGCTGCTCCCCGCCGCCGTGGTACTGGCCGCCCTCCTCCTCCTCTTGCGGGCGGATGTGGGATGGATCCTCCTCACCACCGCCGCCTGTCTCGTCCCCATGGGAGCCGTGCAGATGTGGGACGAGCGCAAGATCCACCTGCGGGACATGGACATAGGCACCTTCGTGCGGGCCCTGGGAGGCATGAGCCGGGCCATGGGCACCACCCTCACCGAGGCCCTCAACTACCTGGACAACCGCTCCACCGGCGCTCTGGCCGCGGAGGTGCGTCGGCTGCGGGCCTGGCTCCGCAGCAAGCTCCTGCCCGAGAACTGCTGGCACCACTTCGTCCAGGGCAGCGGCAGCGCCCTCGTGGAGCGCACGGTGCGGGCCTTCTGGGACGGCGTCAGCCGGGGCGGCGACCCCGCCGAGGTGGGTGTCCGCTCCTCGGCCTACGCCCTCAAGGTGGCCCTCCTCCGGGCCAAGCGCCGCACCGTGGCCGATACCTTCTCCTGGCTCTCCTTCCCCCTGCACCTAGTGATAGTGGGGCTCCTCCTCTTCTCTCTGGAGCTGGTGGGCTCCTTCTCCAGGGCAGTCTCTGCCATGAACCTGCCGGAGATATCCCAGGACCAGCTCTCTCAGTTGCCTGCCATGCCCTTGCCAGGGGTGCTGGGCGTCCAGGGAGGGCTGGACATGGGCTTCCTCGCCGGCTTCATGAAGCTGGTGACGATAGCCCTCACCATAGCCAACGCTTACGCCGTCTACTCCGCCTACGGAGGCCACCCCTTCAAGCTCTTCTACCACGGTGGCATCATGCTGGCCATGACCGGCATGGCCTTCCTCATCGTACCCCGGCTCATGGACCTGCTCTTCACCACCATCATGGCGTGAAGGAGGAACGAAAGCGATGCGATGGATCCTGCGCAAGAAGGAAGACCAGGCCAAGGGCAGCGACCCCATCGACCCGGCCCCGGCGCCGCCCCTGGAAGCCTCTGCACCCTATCAGCCTCCCCAGGACAGGGATTTGTGGAGGGAGCTAGGTCCCGAGGCGGGGGTGGAGACGCCCTCTAACGACGGCCTGTGGGCCGAAGAGGACGAAGGCCCCCAGGTGGATAGTGGCCTCCTGGATATCTTCCGGGAGGAGACGGCGATAAACGACTTCGACAAGCCCGTCCTGCCCGGCCTGGAGCCGGTGGACGCCGCCCAGCTACGGCGCCTGGCCGAAGAGGTGGCCTCCCGCCTCAAGCGTCGGGGACGCTGAGCTCTCAGCGGGCCTTGTATTCGGGCGGGCGACGCTCCCGGAAGGCGCGATCTCCCTCCCGGCCGTCCTCGGTATTGTTGAGGATGCGCACGAACTCCTGATAGAGCTGGACGCCAGCGGTCAGGCTCATCTCGCTGCTGCGCAAGGCCAGCTCCTTGGACATGCGGACGGCCAGGGGGGCGTTCTGGCAGATCCGGCCGGCCAGGGCCAGCGCCCGCTCCATCAATCGCTCCTTGGGCACCACCTCATGCACCAGACCGATGCGGTGCGCCTCCCGCGCGTCTATGAACTCCCCGGTGAGGAGGAGGTAGAGGGTCTGGGAGAGGCCGATGAGCTGGGGCAGGCGCATGGCGCCGTAGCCGTGCAGCAGGTTCCAGCGCACCTCCGGGCAGCCGAACTGGGCGTCCTCGGCGGCGATGCGGATGTCGCAGAAGAGGGCCAGCTCCAGGCCCCCGGCCAGGCAGTAACCGTTGACGGCGGCGATGAGGGGCTTCTGGACGGCGAGCCCTTGGTCGAAGCGGTCGGGGCGGATGGGACGCCAGCCCGGCCCCTGCAGGTTGGGATCGTGCATCGTCAGGAGGTCGGCCCCGGCAGAGAAGGCCCGGCCCGCCCCCGTCACGATACCCACCCAGACCTCCGGGTCTCTGTCTATCTCCTGGAGGCGAGCGGATATCTCCTCGTACATCTCGGGCGAGATGGCATTCAGCTTCTCGGGCCGGTTCAGGGTGATGATGGCTATACGGCCCTCGCGCCGGTACTCCACGCTCATGCGGCTTCCCTCCTGTTCGTTCTCGCCAATCGAATTTAGAGAAACCACGGGGGGGCGGCTGTGTCAACCATCGGCGGGGCAGCGCCTTATACTGGAAGGGAAGGGCCGTGACGAAGGGAGACCGCCCGTTCATGGAGCTGGCATCGCAGTCGGGGACAGCCGGGCTGGCCGACCTCCGCCTGGGGGGCGAGCAGGCCCGCTGGGTGGTGCTGGTCCGCTTCGGCGAGGTGGCCCTGAAGAAGGGCCATCTTCGGATGTTCATGGGAGCGCTACGGCGCAACATAGAGCGGGCCCTGCGGGGGCTCCCCGTCTCTCGCGTCGCCATCCGGCCCAACCGCTGCTTCGTCTGGCTGGAGGAGGCCAGCGCCTGGCCGGAGGTGCGGGAGCGTCTGGGCCACGTCTTTGGCGTGGTGGGCTTCTTCCTCTGCCTGCGGGTGCCCCCTACCCTGGAGGCCATAGAGGAGGCCTCCCGGCTGCTCGTCCCCGGGCCGCCGCCTTCCTTCGCCGTGCGGGCCCACCGGGGGGATAAGAGCTTCCCGCTCACCTCCCAGGAGATAGAACGGGAGATAGGTGCCCGCATCAAGGAGCGGACGGGGGCCCGCGTCGACCTGACGTCCCCTGCCCTCACCTTCTACGTGGAGGTGCAGCCCGAAGGGGCCTTCTGCGCCACTGAGCAGGTGGCCGGCCCGGGCGGCCTGCCGGTGGGCACGGGCGGACGCGTCGTCTCCCTCCTCTCGGGCGGCATCGATTCGCCGGTGGCCTCCTACCGCATGCTGAAGCGGGGCTGCCAGGTGGTCTTCGTTCACTTCACCTCCTACCCCTTCACCGATACCTCCTCCTGGGACAAGTGCCGCGTCCTGGTGCGGCTGCTGACTCGCTACCAGCAGGAGAGCCGGCTCTATGTAGTCCCCCTGGGTGAGGTGCAGCAGCGCATCGTGGTGGCGGTGCCGCCCCGCTACCGTATACTGATGTACCGCCGCATGATGGTGCGCATCGCCGGGGCCATCGCCCAGCGGGAGGGTTGCAAGGCGCTGGTGACGGGGGAGAGCCTGGGGCAGGTGGGCTCCCAGACCCTGGACAACCTGGTGGCCATAGACC
The DNA here is from genome assembly GCA_002898615.1 of bacterium HR25. The sequence continues at coordinate 18,723 of BEIB01000007.1, forward strand.
AGGCGGCCGGCCTGCCCGTCCTGCGCCCTCTCATCGGCTTCGACAAGCAGGAGATCATCGCCGAGGCGCGGCGCATCGGCACGTATGAAACCTCCATCGAGCCGGACATGGACTGCTGTCAGTTCCTGGTGCCGCCCCGGGTGGCCACCTCCTCCACGCCGGAGCAACTGGAGCGCCTGGAGGCGGGACTGGACATAGGGGAGCTGCTGGAGATGGCCCTCGCCGGCGTCCAGGTGGAGGAATTCCGCTGGCCGGAGGTCTGACCGACGCCATGGAGGCCGCCCCGCCCAGGACGCCGCCGCGCTCGCTGGCCGTCTCCGTGGCTATCTGGGAGCCGGGGGAACGAGGTCGCCTCTTCCTGGTGCGCCGGCCCGAGTCCCCGGACGAGGAGTTCCCCGGCCTCTGGGGACTGCCGGCGGCGACTCTACGCCCGGGCGAGACGCCCCAGGAGGCTATAGCCAGGCTGGGCCGCCACAAGCTGGGCATCGCCCTGCGGTCAGGCGAGCTGCTGGCCCGGGGCGAGCAGCTACGGGGCGACGCCGTCCTGACGATGCTCCTCTACGCCGCCTCCGCCGAGGAGTGGCCGCCCCGCCTGTCCACGGAGGGCGAGGAGGGCGTCACCCACTACACCGAATGGCGCTGGGGCGAGCCACGTCTCCTCCTGCCGACGGCCCTCATGGGCTCCCTCTGCTGCCGCCTGCTCCTGGACACCCTGGGAGAGGTGTGGCCGTGACCCGTCCCGCCTGGCTGGCCTTATTGCTCTTTCTGGCCGTCGCCCTGGCCCTGGGGACGGCCACCGCCGGGGCGGAATCCCTGGAGCGGCAGGTAGGGCCCTACCGCCTCCGCGTCCAGTACGACCACCCGCCCCGCCTGGACGATATCAACGCCCTGGTCCTAGAGGTCACCGACACTCGCGACGGCTCTCCCGTCACAGGGCTGGAGCGCACCCTGAGCTTGGAGGGGCGAGTCTTCCCCCTACAGGACGTGAGCCGCAATGTCCCGGTGACCATCCGCCCCGCCCGCGACCGTCCCGGCGTCTACGAGGGGGTGTTCGTCCCGCCAGCCCTGGGCCAGTACCGCTTCCGCCTGGTGGGGAGCATCGGCTCCACGGTGGTGGACGAGACCTTCGCCACCGGGCCGGGCGGCCTGCCGGACGTGGCCCCTGCCGAGCGAGACCCCCTCACGCCGGGCGCCCTCCTGGGCCTGGCGCTGCTGGCGGTCTATCTGGTGGGGATAGTGGGGATAGCCGGCTGGCAGATATGGCAGCGGCGACGTCCCCTCAGCGCTGACGGCCCCTAGGCCGCGGGCAGCGGTTCAGCGCCCCAGGACGTGGCGCAGCGCCCCCTCCAGCTCCGGGTACTGGAACTGGAAGCCCCGCTCCAGCAACCGGCGGGGGATGGCCCGCTGGCTGGCGAGCAACGTCTCCTGCGCCATCTCGCCCAGGGGTAGGGTCAGCACCTGAGCGGGGACGCGCAGGAAGGCGGGCCGGCCCAGCACCTTGGCCAGGGTCTGGGTGAACTCGGCATTGGTGACAGGGTTGGGCGAGGTGAGGTTCACGGGGCCCGACAGGCCGGAGTCCTCCAGCAGGTGCAGGTAGCCCCGCACCACGTCATCGATGGCGATCCAGCTCATGTACTGACGGCCGTCTCCCAGGACGCCCCCCAGGCCGAGCTGAAAGAGGGGCAGCATCGCCTTCAGGGCGCCACCACGGCCGCTCAGGACGATGCCGGTGCGGGCGTTCACCACTCGCACCCCCCGCTCCACCGCCGGGCGGGTGGCCGCCTCCCAGTCCTTGCAGACCTCGGCCAGGAAGCCGCGGCCCGGGGCCTCGTTCTCGTCCAGGATCTCGGAGCCACGGTCGCCGTAGTAGCCGACGGCGGAGGCGCTGACGAAGACCCGGGGTGGCGTCCCCATCTCCCGCATCGCCTCCGTCAGAAGGCGCGCCCCCTCTATGCGGCTGGCCCGGATGCGCTCCTTGGCGCTTGACGTCCAGCGCTTGCCGATGGTCTCCCCCGCCAGATGGACCACGGCGTCCACACCTTCCAGGGCGGAGCGGTCTAGCTGTCCAGCGTCGGGGAGCCAGAAGAACTCGTCCGGCGGCTCAGGGCGGCGGCGGACGAGTCGCACCACCTGGTGACCAGCCTGCCGCAGGGCCGGCACCAGCGCCGAGCCGATGAGGCCCGAAGAGCCGCTTACCAGAACCTTCACTCTATCGGCGGGCCGAAGGGTTGTACCTCAGGGAGATGGCCGGGCCTCGGCCATCTCCACCGGCTCGTATATCTTCTTCTTCAGCGCCTCTCGGGGCGGGTCGATGTAGATGGCGCCCCAGCCGCAGGCGTCCTCGCACAGGCGACAGCCCGTGCAGCGCTTCTCGATGACGGTGGCCACCCCGAAGAAGTCACCCACCCGCTCGCCGCTGGTGTCCAGATAGAGGGCCTCGAAGGGGCAGATGTTGATGCACAGCTCACAGCCCGAACCGATGCAGTTGTCCTCAATGACGGTGGCCTTGGGCCATTCGCGGCGGGGGAAGCCCTTGCAGATGTCGCCCTGGTCATCGGCTATGCACTCGACGGGGCAGACGACGCCACAGGCGCCGCAGTCGATGCAGAGTTCGGGGTCTATCACGTGCAGCTTGTTCCGCTCCCCGGAGATGGCCTCTGTGGGGCAGCGCTTGCTGCAGGCCGTGCAGCCGATGCACCAGTCCAGGATCTTATAGGCCATGATTCTGTCCCTGTCCTTCCAGTCCTCTTGCCAGTCTACCTTAATATGGCGAGAGGGGGCAAGCCCCTGTCGGCTTCGCCCCGCCGGTCCTAGATGATGCCTCGCTCTCGCAGGACGCGCTCCGTCACGGCTCCGATCTCGGCCGGGCTTTCCGCTATGACGGCGCCGGCGCGGGCCAGCGCCTCCTTCTTGGCCTGGGCGCTGGCTGCCTCGCCGACGATAATGGCGCCGGCGTGCCCCATGCGCCTCCCCGGGGGAGCCGTGGCCCCGGCGATGAAGGCGATGACGGGCTTGGACATCTCCCGCTGAATGTACTCCGCCGCCTCCTGCTCCGCCGTCCCGCCGATCTCGCCGATGAGGACGACGGCCTTGGTATCGGGGTCTTCGTTGAAGAGCCTCAGCACCTCCAGGGGCGGCGTCCCGATGATGGGGTCACCTCCCACGCCCACGCAGGTGCTCTGGCCTATGCCCCGGGCGGTGAGCTGGGCCACCGCCTCGTACACCAGGGTGCCGCTGCGGGAGATGACCCCCACCGGCCCGGGCATGAAGACGTCCCCGGGCATGATGCCGACGCGGCACTCGCCAGGGGTGATAACGCCCGGGCAGTTGGGGCCTATGAGCCGTATGCCGCTGCCCCGCAGGTAGCGGCGCACTCGCATCATGTCCAGGACCGGTATCCCCTCCGTGATGCAGACGATGACTGGCACCTCAGCATAGGCCGCCTCCAGGACAGCATCAGCGGCGAAGGGAGCGGGGACGAAGATGAGGGAGCAGTCCGCCCCCGTGGCCGCCACCGCCTCCCGCACCGTATCGAACACCGGGACGCCCTCCGCCGTCTCGCCGCCGCGGCCAGGAGTGACGCCGGCCACCACTTTGGTCCCGTACTCTATGCAGCGGCGGGTCTGGAAGGAGCCTTCCCGACCCGTGATCCCCTGGACGACTACCCGCGTTTCCCTGTTGACCAGAATGCTCATCTCCGTCGCTCCTGTGGCATGGTGTGACTGCCGGCCTCAGCGACCGCGTGAGTTGGCGGCTTCCACCGCCTTGCGGGCGGCCTCCCCCAGGTCGCGGGCGCGGACTACGGGCAGGCCCGAATCGGCCAGGATGCGCTCGCCCGCCTCCAGGTTCGTCCCCGCCAGCCTCACCACCACCGGCACCCGCACCTCCATCTCCTGGAAGGAGCGGACGACCCCCTCAGCGATGACGTCTACCCGGGCCATGCCGCCGAAGATGTTGATGAGGATGGCCTGCACCTGCTCGTCGCTGGTCAGGATGCGGAAGGAGTTGACCACGCGGTCCACGTTGTTGACGGTGCCGATGTCCAGGAAGTTGGCCGGGTCGCCGCCAGCCAGCTTGATGGCGTCCATGGTGGCCATGGCCAGGCCGGCCCCGTTCACCACGCAGCCGATGTTCCCCGAGAGCTTCACGTAGTTGTTGATGCCCAGGGACTGGGCCTGCACCTCCAATGGGTCCTCCTCCGCCGGGTCCCGCAGGGCCACCACGTCCGGGTGGCGGAAGAGGGCGTTGTCATCGAAGTTGACCTTGGCATCGGCGGCCAGGAGGCGACCGTCGCCCGTCACCACCAGGGGGTTGATCTCGGCCAGGGAGCAGTCCTTCTCCACGAAGAGGCGGTACAGACCGTCCATGGCCTGGACGCCCTGTCGCATCAGCTCCCCTCGCAGGCCGATGGCCAGGCAGAGCTGTCGCCCCATGAAGGGCTGGAAGCCGATGGCCGGATCCACGGCCACCTTGTGGATGCGCTCCGGCGCGGTGGCCGCCACCTCCTCTATGTCCACACCTCCGGCGTCGGACGCCATCACCACCGGCATCCCCAGGGAGTTGTCTATGACGATGCCTAGGTAGAGCTCCTGGGCCACCTGGACCGCCTCCTCCACCAGCACCTTCCGAACGAGCCGGCCCTCCGGCCCCGTCTGGTGGGTGACCAGCCTCATGCCGATGATCTGGCTGGCGACGTCGTAGGCCTCCTGTGGCCCCTGGGCCAGCTTGATGCCGCCGCCCTTGCCGCGGCCGCCGGCATGCACCTGGGCCTTGACGGCCACCGGCACCCCCAGCTCACGGGCGATATCGCTGGCCTGGGCCGGCGTCTCGGCCAGGCGGCCCCGGGGGACGGGGACGCCGTAGCTGGCCAGCAACTCCTTCGCCTGGTATTCGTGGACCTTCACCGTTTACCTCCGCTCCATTTTTGGCCCTGAAGGCGAAAGACCGAAGCTCAGGGACGGCCGCGGGGAGGCGGCCCCCGCATCTGGAGACCAGACTACAGCGGCGCTCTGGCTACTTCAACCTCGGGCGAGGCGGCCCCTCCCCTACCGCCGCGGGCCCTTCTCCTCGCCCTCCGGGCGGGGCCGGCGGACCAGCCGCCCCAGGGAGGAGCGGAGGGCCTCCTTGGCCAGGGCGACACCGGAGATGGGCTCGCTGGCCGCCGGCGGGGCGCCGGCCTGGGCCGGCCCCTCCAGCCGCTCCTTCAGACAGGCGACGAACTGGTGGAAGAGCTGGCGAGTCACGTCCTGCACCATCCCCCGCCCGAACTGCATCAGCCGCCCTGCCACGTCGATATCGGCCTCCACCTGCACCTCGGTGGCGCCCCCGCCCAGGGGCTGGATACGGGCTACCATGGTGGCCCGGGCAGAGCCGCTGCCGGCCGTCTCCCTCCCCTGGGCCAGCATGCGCACCAGGCCCGCCTCCTCGTCCACCTCCTGGAGCTGGGCCTGGCCGCCGTAGCTGACGGTGATGGGACCCACCTTGACCCGCACGTTCCCCTTGAAGGTGCGCTCGTCCACCACCTCCAGCAACTGCGCTCCCGGGGCGCAGGCCGCCACCTGGTGGGGATCCAGCAGGAAGGCCCATACCCGCTCCCGGGGCGCCTGCACCTGGAATCTCTCTTCTATGCGGATGGCCATTCTCTACCTCCTCCGGGGGCCGGGCGCCCGCCCTTCCCCTCATGCCTGCGCCCAGCGCTGGGCGATGTGGACCAGCTGCTCCCGCAGCACCTTCTTGTCGAACTTGCCGACGCTGGTCTTGGGGATGGCCTCCAGGAAGACGTATTCGTCCGGGAGCCACCAGCGGGCTACCCGCTCCGCCAGGAACTGGCGCAGCTCCTCGGCCGTGATGCTGTCCTTGGCATCGGGCCGGGGGACGACGGCGGCCACCGGCCGCTCCTGCCAGTGGGGGTGGGGCAGCCCCACCACCGCCGCCTCCAGCACCTTGGGGTGGGACATGAGGACGCTCTCCAGCTCCACCGAGGAGATCCACTCCCCGCCCGACTTCACCAGGTCCTTGGTACGATCCACGATACGTATGTAGCCATCGGGGTCGATGGTGGCCACGTCGCCGGTGCGCAGCCAGCCGTCCATGAACTTCTCGGTGGCGGTGGGGTCCTCGTAGTAGGTGCCGGTGATGAAGGGGCCACGCACCTGCAGCTCGCCGATGCTCTGGCCGTCCCAGGCCCTCTCCTGGCCCGTCTCCAGGTCGGCCACCCGGCACTCTACCAGGGGCACCACGTTCCCCTGCTTGGCCCGGTAGCCTAGCTGCACCTCCTCGTCCAGTCCCTCCAGCCAGGAGCGAAGGCGGGACATGGAAGCGATGGCCGTGGTCTCCGTCATGCCCCAGAGGTGGAAGAGCTGGATACCGTGGCGCTGGAAGCCCTTAATGAGGGGCGGAGGCACGGCCGAGCCGCCACAGAAGATGGCCCGCAGGGTGGGGAGGCGCCGCCCCGTCTGCTCCAGCAGGTCCAGGACGGGCACCCATATGGTGGGCACGCCGGCCGTCAGCGTCACCCCCTCCCGCTCGATGAGCTCCACCAGGCGCTGGGCGTCCAGGTAGCGGTTAGGGAAGACCTGGCTCGCTCCCACCAGGCCAGCGGTGTAAGGCAGGCCCCAGCCGTTGGCGTGGAACATAGGCACGGCGGAGAGGAGCACGTCCCGCTCCTGGAGGCCCACGGTGTCCGGCAGGGCCGTCACCAGACAATAGAGGAGGGTGGAGCGGTGAGTGTAGACTACCCCCTTGGGCCGGCCAGTGGTGCCGGAGGTGTAGCACATAGTGGCCGGCTGCCGCTCATCGATGGGCGGCCAGGCGAAGGACTCGTCGCCGCTGGCCAGGAACTCCTCGTAGTCCACCACCTCCGGGAAGGCCTGCCGCAGCTCCTGGGAGGGCTCCGGCCCCTCGTTCATCAGGACCAGGAGCCGGACGGTGGGTGTTTTCCCCGCCAGTGGCTCCAGTTGGGGCAGAAGGGAGCGGTCGCAGAAGATGGCCCCGTCCCGGGCGTGGTTGACGATGTACTCCAGGTCTCCCGGGAAGAGACGGATGTTGAGGGTGTGCAGCACCGCCCCCATGCAGGGGATGGCGAAGTAGCACTCCAGATGGCGCCGCGTGTTCCAGGCGAAGGTGGCCACCACATCGCCCGGGCGTACCCCGGCCCGCCACAGGGCACCGGCCAGCCTCCGCACCCGCGGCACCAGCTCTCCGTAGGTGGCTCGTTCGGGCGGCCCCTCCTCCAACCGCTGCGACACCACCGTCTTCCCGGGGAAGAGACGCTCCATCCGCCATAAGATGTGGTTGATGGTGAGAGGGTGGTCCATCACGGTGGCATACATGGCTTCCCCCCTTCTTCCTGCCCGGCCGGGACGTCTGCAGGTATTTAAGTAAGAGTCCGACTCCCTGGTCAAGGGTGGGCGTAAGTGGCAAACCAGGGCCAGCAGACCGGGCGGGGGCCTCCCTTGACACCCTATTTCGCCGGGACTACACTCGCCAGCAGCCGGACGCCTGTCCCGGGACTTCTGGGCGAGGCCGGGACATCCTGACCGGCGCCGCTGCCTGAAGTATGGTGGGAGAAGGGACCGCCCGAAGCCAGACCCGCCCCGCCGGCGACGTCATGACCTCCACCGTCGCCCTGGACCGCCCTCCCGTCCGCCACGGGGGCGCCTGGCCGGCGGCGCCGAACGCTGAGGAGGGGCCATGACGACAATCGAGACCCGGCGCCAGGTGGTGGGCACCTCCGTCCTTCCCGACGAGGCACGCCCCCTCCTGCTGGGCGAGGGGCAGTTCGCCGCCGACGTCCAGCTACCCCACACCCTGCACCTGGCCTTCCTGCGCTCGCCCCACCCTCACGCCCGCATCCGCTCCATAGACGTCAGCGCCGCCCTGGCCGTCCCCGGCGTGGTGGCCGTCCTCACCGGCCGGGACCTCCTGGGCCAGGTGGAGCCGTTCCGCAGCGTGGAGAACCGCTACGCGGCCACGCCCGCCACCGTCCAGCACTGGCTGGCCGTGGACAAGGTGCGCTACGTGGGCGAGCCCGTCTGCGCCGTCATCGCCAGGGACCGCGCCACCGCCGAGGACGCATGCGAGCTCATAGACGTGGACTACGAACTCCTCCCCGCCGTCACCGATGTCCACGCCGCCCTGGAGCCGGAGGCCCCCCTCGTCCACGAGGAGGCGGGCAGGAACGTCTTCATCGACCGCGAATACGAGGCCGGCGACGTGGAAGGCGCCTTCCGCTCCGCCCACCTGGTGGTGCGACGCCGCTTCCGCCTCCACCGCAAGACGGCCCTCTGCCTGGAGACGCGCGGCTGTACCGCCGCCTACAGGGAGGGCGGCTGGACCCTCACCGTCTGGCTCAACAACCAGCACCCGCACATCGTCCGCTATCTGCTGGCCAAGCACCTGGGCCTCCAGGAGCACGAGGTGCGCGTCATCATCA
>BEIB01000008.1 GCA_002898615.1 bacterium HR25
GATGGCGCTGCCTATGACGACCGCATCCGCCAGGGGACGGACTGCCATCAGGTGTTTGGCTTTAGATATACCAAATCCCACCGCAATCGGCAATGAGGTAAGTCTTCTGACCCGCCGCAGGAACTCCGGGAGCTCCGCCGGCAGCTCCTCGCGGGCCCCGGTGACGCCGGTGACGCTCAGGCAGTAGACGAAGCCGCTGGCTTCGGCTAGTAGACGCGCCAGACGTTCCTCGCTGGTGGTGGGGGCTACCAGGGTGATGAGGTCCAGCCCCAGACGGCGGCAGCGCTGCCGCACCTCGCCCGCCTCCTCCGGCGGCAGGTCTATCAGGATCAGGCCATCGGCGCCGGCGACCGCCGCGTCCTCCAGGAAGCGTTCCTGCCCGTAGGCCAGCACCGGGTTGCAGTAGGTCATGAGGACAAGGGGCGCCTCCACGCCCTGGCGCCGCATCTCCCCCACCGTCTCCAGGCAGACGGCCGGCGTCACCCCCTGACGCAGCGCCGCCTGGGAGGCCCGCTGGATGGTGGCGCCATCGGCCAGGGGGTCCGAGAAGGGGATGCCCAGCTCCACGATGTGGGCACCGGCTGAGAGGAGGGCGGGCACCAGACGTAGCACCCCCTCCACGCTGGGATACCCCACCGTCAGATAGGCGATGAGCCCCAGCTCACCCTGTTCTCGCAGCCTCTGGAAGCAATCGGCGATGCGGCCCATCCGTCTCCTCTGCTCCGTCCTCAGGTGGCCCCGCCAGCCACGGCCACGCCGAAGCTTATGCCGTTGAAGACCAGATGGACGGCGATGCTGGGCCACAGGGAGCCCGTATAGCTGTAGGCCCACGCCAGGACCATCCCGATGATGGTGAAGGGGAGTATAGTCCCCACCTGGATGTGCAACAGGGCGAACAGGAGCCCCGAGGCCACCGCCGCCCCGACGCCGCCCAGATAGCGCCGCAGACCGCTGAAGACGAAGCCCCGGAAGAAGGTCTCCTCCACCAGAGGCGCCAGGCCCAGGGCCAGCACTCCCGCCATGACGATGAGGAGCGGCTCCTGGAAGACCAGCTCCGGGAAGGGCGTCTCGGGGAGGAGGTCCTCCAGGCCCGTCGCCCGGAGGACGCCCACGTAAGCGCCCAGCGTGAGATAGGCCGCCGCCAGGGAGGCCACCGGCACCCATACCGCCCCCCTGCGGGGACGTCGCCAGCCCAGGTCGGCCCAGGAGGCGTTGTACTTCCCCAGGGTCAGGGCCGCCGCCACGCCCAGCAACAGGAGCTCCAACCCCATGTTGACGCCCAGCAGGAGGGCCAGGGCAGTGGGGTTCTCCTCCAGCTCCACATCCGCCGTGAGCAGGACGATGACCAGGGACACCGGCACCAGGACCACCAGGGCCGATACCACCAGCAGCACCAGGGCCAGCCCGATGTCCGCCAGCCCCCAGGGGACGTGAGGGCGCTCCTCCATCGCTTCCAGGCGCGCCATAGGTCGCTCCTCCTGGCGCTAGTTTATGACACCGCTGCCCCACGGGCTATGACCAGCTCCCCTCGTAGTATTATTGACTAAATCGAGTGACAAAGCAGATAATAGTCTGCAGGGGGGTGCGGAGATGGCCAGACAGTCAACGGTGCACAAGGTCCTGGACGTGCGGGGCGACTTCTGTCCTGGGCCGGTGCTAAAGGCCCGGCGAGAGATGGACTCCCTGGCGCCTGGCGAGGTCCTGCAGGTGCTGGCCACTGATCCGGCCGCCGAGGCCGACCTCCAGGCCTGGGCCAAGTGGGCCGGTCATCAGGTCATCGCCCTCGAGAAAGAGGGAGGCGAACTGCGCGTCCTCATCCGCAAGGGTAGCTAACGCCGGCAGGGGCCGGAGGACTTCAGGGGAGGGTATGCAGGAGATGGCCGAAAAGAAGCGCATTGTCTACCTTCAGACCAGCGGCGTGGACACGCCCGAGCGCCTCTACGCTCCCTTCATTCTGGCCACCACCGCCGCCGCCATGGGACAGGAACCCATCATCTACTTCTTCATCAAGGGCGTGACCGCTCTTAAGAAGGGCGAGGCAGAGAAGGTGAAGATAGGCGCCTTCCCCAGCCTGAAGGAGGTTATAGACCAGGCCCAGCAAGCCGGCGTGCGGCTCCTGGTCTGCGAGCAGTCCTGCCAGCTCCTGGGGCTGGACCGGGGCGACTTCATCGAGGGGGCCGAGGTGGTGGGCGCCGCCACCCTCAACGACGTCGTCCTCTCCGCCGACGCCGTGGTGAGCGTGTAGGCCCCGCGCCCTAGCCGTCGCCTAGGCTTCAAACTCCCGTGAGGGGGGCTCCTTCCTCCCCGCTCATATGGGCGCCCGCAGCGGTGCCCTCTCCACCCCCTTGCCAGCGACGTTGGCATCTCGGTAAACTCTCTGCGCAGCCCAGTTCTGGCAGGTGATGCGGTATGGCGGAGCGAGAGATCGAGGTGCTCCTCCCCACCCCGGAGCTGGAGGGCGACCAGCAGGTGCGTCTAGCCCCCCGCCTGGAGGCCCTGGCCGGCAGCACCATCGGCCTCATCAATAACGGCTGGCTCTCCCTGGACACCACCTATGACGAGTTCCAGCGCCTCCTGCGCAGCCAGTGGGAGGTGCGGGAGTTCATCGTCAAGGCCAAGGCCAAGTCCAGCCCCCTCCCCCAGGCCGACCTGGAGGAGCTGGCCCGCCGCGCCCACGCCGTCATAACCGGCCTGGGCAACTGAGGCTCCTGCACGTCGTGGTGTATCCACGACAGCATCGAGCTGGAGAAGAGGGGAGTCCCCACCGTCACCCTCTCCACCCGCTTCTTCGAGGCCCTGGCCGAGACCACCGCCCGGGGTAGGGGCGCCCCCGACCTGCGTCAGGTCATCCTGCCCTACCCCTACGAGACGCTGCCCGAGGCTCAGGTGCGGGAGATCGCCCGGCGGGCGCTCCTGGCGGTAGTGGAGGCCCTCACCGACCCGGAGGCGCCCTCCAAGCAGACCATCGACTGAGGGAGGCGACAGCGCCCTTGCCCGAGGGCCAGCTCACGTCCCGCCGCCGGCGGCTGCCCGATTCCTGGGAGGCCGTCTACGACTTCTTCCTCCAGCAGGGGATGAGCGACGGCCTCCCCGTGGTGCCGCCTACCCCCGAGCGGGTCTGGGCCTTCGTCGAGGCTCTGGGACGGCCGCCGGACCAGGTGGTGGCCGAGGTGCCGCCCGCCATGGCGCCGGCCACCGTGGAGAAGCTGGCCGTCAACGCCGTCATGGCCGGCTGCCTCCCCGAGTATTTCCCCGTCCTGGTGGCCGCCATCGAGGCCCTGTGCGAGCCCCGCTTCAACCTTATGGGCATCCAGGCCACCACTAACCCCGTGGGTCCCCTCGTCATCGTCAACGGGCCCGTGCGTTCGGCCATCGGCATCAACTGCGGTGCCGGGTGCATGGGGCCAGGCTGGCGGGCCAACGCCACCATAGGCCGGGCGGTGCGGCTGGTCCTCCTCAACATAGGCGGGGCCGCTCCGGGTATGGTGGACAAGGCGGTCCAGGGCTACCCGGGCAAGTACACCTTCTGCTTCGGCGAGAACGAGGAAGAGTCGCCTTGGGAGCCCCTCCACGTGGAGCGAGGACTCTCGCCTCATCAGAGCGCCGTCACCGTTGTGGGCGCCCAGGGCACCACCAACATCCTGGAGCTCAGCCCTTACGCCGATGACATCCTCATCGCTCTGGCCCACGGCATCGTCAACACCGGAGTGAACAACTTCGTCCTCGGCCAGGGAGAGCCTCTCCTGGTGCTGAACCCCCTGCACGCCCGCATCCTGGCGGAGGCCGGCTGGAGCAAGGACTCCCTGAAGGAGTACCTGTTCGAGAACGCCCGCGCCCCCCTTTCCTGGTTCTCGCGGCGCACCCTGGAGCGGATGGAGCTGGCGGGCCGCCTCCGGGGCGACCAGGTCTCCATGGTACGGGAGCCCCAGCAGTTCATGATCGTGGTGGCCGGCTCCACCGGCGGCCTGCACAACACCTTCGTACCCACCTTCGGGGACACCTGGTCCGTCACCAGGCCCGTCCCCTGAGGGCCCGGCCGTCGTCAGCCCATCGGCCCGCTCTCGCGGCTGTAGGTGCCCACCAGCTGGCCCCGGGCCAGGATGTGGCCGGCCATGGCCTTCTCCAGCTCCGACTGCGAAACCCCGGGCGCCAAAGGCAGCGTGGCGTCCAGGGCATAGACGCTGAAGCGGTAGCGGTGGGCCGGGCCCCGGGGTGGACAGGGGCCGGTGTAGCCCAGCCGCCCGGCGCTGTTCCTCCCCTGAAGGGCACCGCTCTCCAGGCGCTCCACGGTGGGGACGCCCTCCGGCAGGGACTGGACGCCGGCGGGCAGGTTGTACAGCACCCAGTGGACGAAGGTGCCGCGGGGCGCATCGGGATCGTCCATCACCAGGGCGAAGGAGGCGGTGCCCCCGGGCGCCCCCGACCAGGCGAGGGGAGGCGACACGTTGTCGCCGTCGCAGGTGTAGCGCACAGGGATAGCGCCCATGGGAGCGAAGGCGCCGCTGCTCACCGTCAGGGACGGGGACGCTTCAGGGGAAGGGGATGTGGAGTGGCCTCCGCCACCGCAGCCCAGGGCGGCCAGGGCCACCGCTACCACCGTCAGCCAGCGCCCCGTCATCGCCTCGGCACAGGGCCTCAGGAGAGCCCGCCAACCAGCCCGGGCAGCACCCGCTCCCCCAGCTCACGGATGAGACGCTGCCTGTCCCGCACGAAGCCAGTGAACAGGAGGTTGGTCACCCCGGCCTCCGCCACCTGTCGCAGCCTGGCGATACAGGCCTCGGCCGGCCCCACCACGGCGAAGCGCTCCGCCAGGTAGCGCAGCAGCGCCGGCTCCCCAGCGATGAGGGCGGCGTTGGCCCCCTCTATCTCCTCGTGCTGCTCCGGCCGGTAGCCCCGCTGCACCCGCCCCACCGCCTCCACCAGCTCCCCCGGCACCCCCTTCCCCTCGAAGGTGAAGCGGAAGACGTGGTGGGCATTGGAGGCCAGCTCCATCTTGATCTCCTCCAGCCCGGCCGCCGCATCGTCGCACACGTTCACCCGCACCATCACCCAGACGTCGATGGCCCCGGGCTCGCGGCCGGCCCGCCTGGCCCCCGCCTCCAGGCGGGCCAGGGCCTCCCTGACCGCCCCGGGTTCTAGCCCCAGGTTGACGATGACGCCGTCCGCCACCTCGCCCGCCAGCTCCAGCGTCCGCGGTCCCTCCGCCGCCAGATAGATAGGCACTGACCGCCGGCGCCAGCTCAGCCGCAGCCGTCTGCCCCCGTACTCGGCCTCTCCCTGGGCCAGCAGCGAGCGCACCGCCTCCACGTAGGCGCGCAGCTGCGCCAGCGTCGCCGGCCGCTCCCCCAGGTTCAGGACGGCGCTGTCGCCTGTCCCCAGGCCCAGGAAGGCCCTCCCCCCAGACGCCTCGTCCAGCGTGGCAATGGCCGAGGCCGTCACCGCCGGGTGGCGGGTGATGGGGTTGCTCACGGTGGGCCCTATCCACACCCGCCCCGTGGCCTGGGCGCACAGGGCGGCCGTTACGTACAGCTCACGGTAGAGGGACTGGCTGTCCGCCACCCCCACCAGACTGAAGCCCACCTCCTCCGCCAGCCGGGCGTCGGCCACCGCCTCCTCCAGCGAGCGGGCCAGACAGATGATGCCGAAGCGCACCCCTCTCTCCCCCTCGGCCATAGACTACCGACGCCAGAGCGGCCTGACAACGGCCATTCTGGCGCAAAGGGCGCTGTAACAGCGCTCCTGCCGCTGCGTCACCTGCTATGAGACGCGCTGTGCCGGGCTCCGCGTCCGGGACTCCTCACAGCCCGCCACACGCTTACGGACAGGGATGCGCCAGCGAGAGGAACGTCACGGGCCGGCCTCTCCGCGACCGGCACCGTCCATAGGGCTGCCCGCCGAGACGTCAGCTCGCCGGGCCTTCATACGCTCCTTCGCCCTCTTCACCATCGCCCTGACGGTGGGCTACCTGACTTGGCGCCTGGCGGCAGGCACCGTCAACCTGGGGGTCTGGTGGGTCTCGGTGCCCCTCATCGCCGCCGAGCTTCACAACGCCCTGGGCCTCCTCCTGTTCACCACCCAGCTCTGGGCCGTCGATGTCAGGCCTCCCTGGCGGCCGGTGCACAGGACGCCCTACCGCCTCGCCGTCCTCATCCCCACCTACAATGAGCCCGAGGAGGTGCTCCTGCCCACAGTGGCGGCAGCCGTTCGCCTCTCGCCCCCGCACGAGACCTGGGTGCTGGACGACGGGCGTCGGCCCTGGGTGCGGGAGATGGCGACGGAGCTGGGTGCCCGCTATCTGGCCCGCCCCGACAACCGTCACGCCAAGGCGGGCAACCTGAATTACGCTCTGGAGTGCATCCAGGCCGACATCGTGGCCGTGCTGGATGCCGACCAAGTGCCTATGCCCAACTTTCTGGTGCACACCCTCTGCTACTTCGACGACCCCAGAGTGGCGGTGGTGCAGACGCCCCAGTTCTTCTACAACCAGAATTCGTTCGAACATGCCTCCCTGGGCGAGGGGGGCCAGTGGTATGAGGAGGCGGTCTTCTACCGGGTCATCGAGGCGGGGAAGAACCGCTACAACGCTGCCTTCTGGTGCGGCACCAACGCCCTGCTGCGGGTGGCCGCCCTGCGGTCGGTGGGGGGTGTGGCCACCGAGACAGTGGCGGAGGACATGCACACCACCCTGCGCCTGCACCGCCAGGGCTGGCGCACTGTCTATCACAACGAGGTGCTGGTGTTGGGGTTGGCTCCCAGCGACGCCGCCCAGTACTGGACACAGCGGCAGCGCTGGGCCCAGGGAGGCATGCAGGTGCTGAAGGTGGAGGGGCCTCTCTTCAGGGGCCTGAGCTTCGGGCAGCGCCTATCCTACTGGGCCACTCTCTTCGCTTGGTTCGATTCCTGGCGTACGCTGGCCTACATGCTGCTGCCTCCCGTCGTAATTTTCAGCGGCGCCATCCCCATCGCTGCCCCGGGTTATCTGTATGGCCCTCTGTTCCTAGCCACGTTCATCGCCCAGTTCGTGAGCCTGCGGCTGCTGGCCCGCGGATACTACCCACCATTGCTTTCCCTGGTGTTCGAGGTCCTCCGTTTGCCGGCGGTGCTGCCCGCCACCCTTATCTTGCTCCTGCCCCGGCGGGAGGTGCCCTTCAGAGTGACCTCCAAGGGGGCCACGGGGCGGCGTCGGCCGCGGGTGCCCTCTCTGCTGTGGCTGCTCCTAGTCGTCTCCCTGGGCGCCCTCGCCTGGTTCGGTGCCACCCTGGCCGGGGCCACGCCGACGGTGTACCACCAGCTAGGGGCCGTCGCCGGGGCGGCCGTCTTCGCCGCTACCAATGCGGCTCTGCTGGGGGCGGCCATCTGGCGGGTCGTGGACAGGCGCTTCTGGGGCGAGCGGCGCCGCGGCGTCCGCTTCGCGGTCTCCCTCCAGGGGAACATCGACGGCGTCCCCTGCGAGACCCGGGACGTATCCCTGTCCGGCGCCCGCCTGGTCGCCATGGCCTCCCCGCCAGCGAAGGCGGGGGATGCCCTGCGGCTCGTCCTCCTGTTGCCTCACCGGGAGGTGGCCCTGCGCTGCGTCGTCCGCGGCGCGCGACCTCTGGCGGACGGCACGCAGGAGCTGAGGGTGGAGTTCCTTCCGGGACAACGACGGCTACTGGCGGAGCTGGCCCTCGGTCTCTGGGCCCATCCCCAGGTCGCCGCTCCCTCGCCGGCTCCCCAGGGGCGGCGGCGCGTCGCCTGAGCCCGCCGCGTCCCCCGACCGCGCCCCCCGCCATGCCCTCTCGGGGTACGAGGGGACAGAGGATGCAACGACATTGGTATGTCGTGGCGCTTTGCGACCTGCCCGGTCCGGGGTTACCATGATGTACCGCTGACAGGGGGTTGTGGTGGGGAGGAGGCATAGGGACCGGCCCGCCGCGGCCGCACTGGCCGGCCCGGCGGCCCTGCAGGCGGTGGTGTTCGTCGTCAGCGGCCTCTGGCCGCTGGTGCACTACCGCAGCTTCGTCGCCATCACGGGGCCCAAGGCCGATGACTGGCTGGTCAGGACGGTAGGCCTGCTCATAGCCGTCATCGGTGGCGCTCTCGGCCTGGCGGCGCGCCGTCAGCGGGTCACCCAGGAGCTGGCGGCCCTGGGCATCGCCGCCTCGGGCGCCCTGGCTGCCGTGGACGTCTACTACGTGGGGCGGGGGCGCATCTCCCGGATCTACCTGCTGGACGCCCTGCTGGAGTTCTCCTTCATCCTCTGGTGGGCCCTGGCCCTGGCCGCTAGCCGCGCCGCCCGAGGGGAGGCTACCCCTGTGGGAGAGACCGCCGGCCCGGCTGGCCAGGACGCCACCTGAGCCGGTCGCCGTCCCTCTGGCCTATCCGGCCGAGCGCGCGGGCCGCTGGTCCCAAGCCGCAACCTGTGCTCGGCTCCCCTTTTCGTTAAGGATTAGTCTCTGGGCGAAGGTGTCGTCGGTCCACCTGTACAGACGGCCACGTATGAGAGAGCTCCTCCGGCGAGGAGGCGGTGCGGGAACTGCACTAGCGGCCGCGGTGGTCGGCCTCCTGGCGCTGGCCCTCCTGGGCTGCTCCAGACAGACGGAGGAGGTGTCGCAGCCCGGGCCGTCGGCGGCGCCACCGCGAACAGCGGCCGGGGCGGCCAGGGGTCAGGTGGCCAGCCCCTCCAGACCCCCCTCCTGAGCGATGACGAGGGAGAGGGCCGTCATGTCCAGCTCTCCGTAGCCGCGTGCCATGGCGCTCAGCAGATGGTCCCGCACCAGGCTGGCCAGAGGCATGGGCGCCCGCGCCCCCTCGGCCGCTGCCAGCACCAGGCCAGCGTCCTTGAGGGCCAGGGCCAGCCGGAATCCCGGCGGCTCAAAGGCCCCCTTGCAGATGAGGTCGCTGTAGGTGCGGTAGGCGGGGGAGTCGAAGTAGGAGCTGGTCATGATCTCCAAGAACTGGCGCGGCGGCAGGCCATGCTTGTGGACCATGACCGCCACCTCGGACAGGGCCTCCAGGGCGGAGAGGATGAGAAAGTTGCCGGCCAGCTTGGCCACGTGGGCCAGGGCAGCTCGCTCCCCCAGGGCGACGATGCGGTCTCCCATGGCCTCCAGGACGGGGCGACACCTCTCGACGGCCGCCGAGGGGCCCGCCACCACGATGAGGAGCTTGCCCGCCTCCGCCACCGTGGGCCGGCCGAAGACGGGCGCCGCCACGTAGGCCCGCCCGGCGCGGGCGTGCTCCTCCGCCAGTCGCTCGGAGAGGGCGACGCTGATAGTGCTGGCGCAGACGTGGACCGCCTCCGGCCCCAGGCTGCGCAGGAAATCGCCGTCCCGGAGGACCACCTCCTCGGTGGCGCGGTCGTCGGCCAGCATGGTGACCACCACATCGGCCCCCCGGCAGGCGTCGGCCGGGCGGTCGACGAGCCTCGCCCCCTCCTGCTCCAGGGGTGCCGCCCGTTCCCTGGTCCGGTTGT
Source organism: bacterium HR25 (assembly GCA_002898615.1). The sequence continues at coordinate 9,455 of BEIB01000008.1, forward strand.
AGACGACGACATGGAAACCGGCCCGGCACAGGTTGCGGGCCATGGGCAGACCCATGGCCCCGGTGCCTACGAAGCCTACCTGCATCCTCTCACCTCTATCCCGTGCTAGCTGCCGCTGAAGGTGGGCTCCCGCTTCTCACGGAAGGAGCGCATCCCCTCCCGGAAGTCCTGTGTGCGGGCGGCCTCCACCTGAGCGATGGCCTCCGCCTCCAGTATCCCCGCCAGGTCCAGGCGGTCGCTGGCCAGGACTATCTCCTTGGAGAGCCTGAAGGCCACGGTGGGGCCATCGGCGATGTGGCGCGCCATCTCCCGTGCCACAGGGAGGAGCTCCTCGTTGCCCACGGCGCGGTTCACCAGCCCCCAGGCCTCCGCCTCCCGGGCGCTCAGCCGCCGGCCGGTGTAGATGAGCTCCAGCGCCCGGTGCCGTCCCAGCAAACGGACGAAGTGGTAGTGGCCGCCGGAGTCCAGCACCGCCCCCAGACGGCGGAAGGGTGAGGCGAAGACGGCGTCCTCGGCGGCGATGACGACGTCGCAGGCGAAGGCGAGGCCCAGCCCCATGCCCAGGCAGGCCCCGTGCACGGCGGCGATGGTGGGCACCGGGAAGGAGTACCAGCCCAGGAGGACGGGATGGACGCGGGCCCGCATCACCTGCCCTATATCACGGGAGTTGTCGAGCTGGCTGAGGTCCCAGCCGGCGCAGAAGGCCCGCCCCTCCCCGCGGATCAGGACGGCGCGGGCGTCCCGCAGCTCCTTCAGCGCCTGCTCGAGACGGTCGATCATCTCCCAGCTCAGGGAGTTGAGCTTCTCGGGCCGGTTCAGTACCACCTCCGCCACCGGCCCGTCGCGTTCTATGTAGACCACTGGCTGTGTCATGGGGCCATTACCCTCCTCGAGAAATGATGAAAAATCCCTCCCCGACACACATCGTCCGGTCCGCTGGCGGGCAGGCCGTCAGCGGTCGGTCACGGGACGAGAAGCGGCCCCCTCAGGAGACCTAGGCCGCCTCCGCCGCCAGCCTCTTCAGGTCCTCGGCCCAGTTCTCGTAGGGGCGGAGGGGTATCCACTCGATGGACTCCACCATCTGCTGGTAGCCCATCCGCCAGATGGGGAGGCCCTGGAGGGCGTGGTCTATGTCGTCGCCGGAGCCCACGTCGATGACGGCGATGACCCAGGGGTTGCCGGCCGCCTTCCAGACGGCCTTGATGGCCCCCTGGCGCACCGCCTCCATGGCCGCCTCGGACTCCTTCTGCCAGACGGTGTAGAACTCCTTGTCGGACATCCCCGCCGGCTTCCTGAGCTTGAAGATACCCATCACGAGCATCGCTCTCTGCCCTCCCCTTTTCGGTTTTCGCCAGGCGTCCGGGGCCGGTGGACCGGCGGCCACCTCACCGGGACGCTCAGCTCCCCCTAGAACTCCAGGTCACCCCTGAACAGGCGATGGGCGATGGTGCGGCGCATCACTTCGCCGCTGCCGTCGGCAATACGCACCGTCCGCAACTGGTGCCAGGCGTCGTAGAGGCGGGCCTCGTTGGTGAGCCCCAGGGCCCCCAGCACCTGCATGCAGCGGTCCAGGGTGCGGTAGCCGGCCTCGGTGGCGAAGGCCTTGACCATGGCCGTCTCCTTCACCGCCGCCTGCCCCTGCTCCAGCCGCCAGGCGCAGTTGAGGCTCATCATGCGGGCGGCGTAGGTCTCGATGGCGGAGTCGGCCAGCAGCCACTGCACCCCCTGGTACTCAGCGATGGGCTGACCGAAGGCCACCCTCTCCTGGGCATAGCGTGTGGCCTGCTCCAGTGCCCAGCGGGAGAGGCCCACGGAGCGGGCGGCGTTGTATATGCGCCCGGTATTGACGCCGCTCAGGGCCAGGGCGAAGCCCCTGTGCAGCTCTCCCACCAGGCGGTCGCCCGGGACGCGCAGGTCCTGGAAGCGCAGAAGTCCCTCGTTGCCCCCGGGATGGCCGTAGAGGCGGATCACCTCCTCCACGATGAAGCCCGGGCTGCTGGTCTCCACGAAGAAGCAACTGACGCCCCCCTGGCGACGCTCCACCTGCTCCGGGTCGGTGACGGCGAAGATGAGGGCGTAGGTGGCATAGGGAGCGTTGGTGATCCACTTCTTGGTGCCGTTGATGGTCCAGCCATCGCCGTCCCGTTCGGCGCGGGTCTGGATGGCCCAGGCATCGGAGCCGGCGCCCGGCTCGGAGAGGGCGAAGCAGGAGGTCACCTCGCCGCTGACCAGGCGAGGTAGTGCCTCCGCCTTCAGGTGCTCCGCCAGCCCACGCATGATGGTGTTGGGCCCGGTGGCCCAGTGGGCCAGCGTCTGGTAGGAGAGGGGCCGCCTGGCGCCCACATGGTGGTATAAGGCCTCCCAGGCCAGGAAGAGGGTGAGGGGACCCTGGCCGCGACCGCCCAAGTCCTCCGGCAGGAAGAGGGTGTAGTAGCCGGCCCGGGCGGAGGCCATGCGCACCTGTCGCATGAGATCCAGCACCGGCGGTGTCAGGCGACCGTCCGGCCCATAGTAGGCGTGATCGTCCTCCAGAAGCTCCCGGTGCTCCTCCTCCAGGGGGCGCACCGTCCCGTCGATAAAGCCCAGGAGTCCTTCTACGATGGCTGCGGTCTCGGGCGGTATGCGGAAGTCTATCATGGGCGCCCCCTGCGAGAGTCTGAGCGACTATATATTAACGCCTAGAGCGGCCGCGACAACCCCCAGGTCCTTGTCCCCCCGGCCGGACAGGCATACCAGGACGATCTGCTGTGGCGGGAGCTGGCGGGCCAACTCCGCCGCGTAGTAGATGGCGTGGGCGGGCTCCAGGGCGGGGATGATGCCCTCCGTCCGGGCCAGGAGCTGGAAGCCCTCCAGCGCCTGGGCGTCTGTCACGGCCACGTACCGGGCGCGGCCCGTCTCCCGGTAGTAGGCATGCTCCGGCCCCACGCCCGGGTAGTCCAGCCCCGCCGATATGGAGTGGGTGGTCTGCACCTGGCCGTGCTCGTCCTGCAGCAGGTAAGAGAGGGAGCCATGAAGGACGCCCGGACGGCCGGCGTTCAGGCTGGCGGCGTGGCGGCCCGTCTCCAGACCCTCCCCGCCCGCCTCTACCCCCACCAGGCGCACCTCCCTGTCCTCGTAGAAAGGGTGGAAGAGGCCGATGGCGTTAGAGCCGCCGCCCACACAGGCGATGGCGTAGTCCGGCAGGCGCCCCTCCGCCTCCAGCAGTTGCGCCCGCGCCTCCCGCCCTATGACTGACTGGAAGTCCCGCACCATCATGGGGTAGGGGTGGGGCCCCACGGCGCTCCCCAGCAGATAGTGGGTGGTGCGGACGTTGGTGACCCAGTCGCGGATCGCTTCGTTGATGGCGTCCTTCAGGGTGCGACTGCCCGTCTCCACCGGCCGCACCTCCGCCCCCAGGAGGCGCATGCGGAAGACGTTGGGCATCTGACGACGGATGTCCTCGGCCCCCATGTAGACCACGCACTCCAGGCCCAGCATGGCACAGACAGTGGCCGTGGCCACGCCGTGCTGGCCGGCGCCTGTCTCCGCCACGATGCGCCGCTTGCCCAGCCGCTTGGCCAGCAGTCCCTGGCCCAGGGCGTTGTTGATCTTGTGGGCGCCGGTGTGGGCCAGGTCCTCCCGCTTGAGGTAAAGCTTGGCCCCTCCCAGGTGGGTCGTCAGGTTGCGGGCGAAGTAGAGTGGCGTGGGGCGGCCGGCGTAGTGGCGCAGGAGCGATGTCAGCTCCTGCTGGAAGGAGGGGTCGGCTCGGGCGGCGAAATAGGCCTCCTCCAGCTCCAGGATGGCCGGCACCAGCGTCTCCGGCACATAGCGGCCGCCGAACGGGCCGAAACGGCCCCGTTGGTCGGGCAGGCTGAGGCCCGTCTCCTTGCTAGTCATGACCCACACAGCTCAGCGAGAGGAGAAGGCGGGCCGCTCGCTGGTACAGGCGCTCGTCCACCCTCCATGCCCCGCGCTTGAAAAGAGTCCCGGGAGCCAGGTAGAAGCAGTCGTGAGGCCGGGCCGGCGCTAACTGCCTTCCAGGAGCCCATGCCGTCCGCATAAGACCCCTTGGTTCCTCCAGGACACCCGGTAACGAAGAGCAGGCCCCGGGCCTTCTCGCCCTGCTCTTCCGAATATTCTACCCAAATGCACCGCACGGCGAACGCCTGATGTCTCCTCACTTCGACCTTCAGAGACATGAGCGACGTCGCTAAGGATACGCCAGACATCAGGAGATGGTAGGCGCGGCCTTGGCGGTCAGGATGAAGCTGCGGATCTTCTCCACGTCCTTGGCCCCCTCCGTCTCCACGCCGCTGGAGACGTCCACTGCCCACGGCCGGACGATGCGCACCGCCTCCCCCACGTTGCCTGGATGGAGGCCGCCCGCCAGTACCACCGGCCTCTGGCGAGCAACCTGGGCCGCCACGGCCCAGTCCAGCTCCCGCCCGGCCCCGCCGTAAACGCCCGGGACGTAGGGCTCCAGGAGGGGCACCGCCCCCTCGCCGATGGTGGCCAGGACGGAGGCGGCCGTCTGGCCAGGGCGCACCTTGACGCACTTGAAGACGGGGCGAGAGAGCTGGGCGCACATCTCCCACGGCTCAGATCCGGACAGTTGCACTATGTCCAGGCGACACTCCCGGGCTATGGCATTGATGGTCTGGACGTCCTGGTCGGCGAAGACGCCCACCAGGAGGGGCCGGGAGCGCTCCAGCAGCCGCTCGATGTCGGCGGCGGTCGCCGGACCCTGCACCTCCAGGGGCGGACGGTCCAGCTTCCCTAGGGCGATGGCTATCTTCTGGGCCTGCCCCAGCGTCACCTGGCGCCGGCTGGGGGCGAAGATGACGCCTATGAAGTCGGCGCCCAGCGCCGCCGCTGCCCGGGCGTGCTGGGGCTCCATGACGCCGCAGATCTTGACGAGGCAGTGGCTGCTACTCACCGGTGTCTCCCTGGGTTATGTCCAATGATACATCAGGCGGGGCACCCCTGCGCGCTGAGGGGCTATGACATCTCGGGGAAGAGGTCGCGGATCTTGGCCGCCGGGTCGGGGGCCACCACCAATGCCTCGCCGATGAGGAGGGCATGAACGCCGCAGGCCGCCATGCGAGCGACGTCGTCCCTAGTGTGGACTCCGGACTCGGCCACCAGGGTGACGTGAGGAGGGACCAGGGGGCGCAGCCGCTCCGTGGTGGCCAGATCGGTGTGGAAGGTGCGGAGGTCACGGTTGTTGACGCCGATGAGGTCGGCCCCCGCCGCCAGGGCCACCTGCAGCTCCTCTTCGTGGTGCACCTCTACCAGGGCGTCCATGCCCAGCGCCCTGGCCCCCTGCAGCAGCTCGCCCAGGAGGGACGGCGTCAGGGCAGCGACGATGAGGAGGACAGCATCGGCGCCGTGGAGGCGGGCCTCGTAGAGCTGGTAGGGGTCTATGAGGAAGTCCTTGCGCAGAAGGGGCGGTCCCTGGGGCAGGGCCTCGCGGACAGTGCACAGGTGCTCCAGGGAGCCCTGGAAATAGGGCCGGTCCGTCAGGACGGAGATGGCAGCGGCGCCAGCGGAGGCATAGGTGCGGGCCAGGGCGACGGGGTCCAGGTCAGCCCGCAGGACGCCCTTGGACGGGCTGGCCGCCTTCACCTCGGCGATGAGGCGTATGCCGGGGCCCCGCAGGGCAGCGGCGAAGGGGCGCGCCGGGGGCGCCCCCTCCAGGGCGGCCAGCAGCTCCGGCAAGGGGCGCCGCCGCTTCGATTCCTCCACCTCGGCCCGCTTGTCGGCCAGGATGCGGTCCAGGACGGTGCCGGGGCTCATCGCTTCGTCTTTCCGTCAGGCCTGGGCGGCCGCGGCGGCCAGCCGCTGAGTGGTGGCCACGAACTCCTCCAGCTTGCGCAGGGCCGCCCCGGAGTCTATGGTCTCGCTAGCCAGGACTGTGCCCTCGCGCGGGTCGCGGGCCAGGCCGGCCGCCACCAGGGCGACGCCGGCGTTCAGGAGGACGAAGTCCCGCAGGGGGCCACGCTCGCCGCCCAGGACGGCCCGCAGCAGGGCAGCATTGCCGACCGGGTCACGCCCGAGGACGCTGCCCAGGGCCGAACGGGAGAGGCCAGCCTCCTCTGGCGTTATCTGGTAGTGGCGCAGCCCCTCCTCGCTGGCCTCCCAGACCAGGGTCGGGCCGCAGACACTCACCTCGTCCAGACCCTCGGCCCCGTGGACCACCAGGGCCCGGCGCACCCCCAGGCGCTGTAGCGCCTGGGCCACCAGGTCGCCCAGGGCGGGATGGGGCACCCCCAGTAGCTGATACTGGACGCCGGCCGGGTTGGTGAGGGGGCCCAGCAGATTGAAGACGGTGCGCACACCGATCTCCCGTCTGACCCCGGCGGCGTGGCGCATCGCCGGGTGGAAGAGCGGAGCGAAGAGGAAGCCCAGGCCCGTCTCCTGCAGGCACTGGGCCACCTGCTGCGGCCCCAGGTCTATGCGAGCGCCCAGGGCCTCCAGAAGGTCGGCGGAGCCGCAGTGGCTGGAGGCGGCGCGGTTGCCGTGCTTGGCCACCCGCGCCCCGGCCGCCGCCGCCACGATGGCGGCGGCCGTGGAGGCGTTGAAGGTGCCGCGGCCATCGCCGCCGGTCCCGCAGGTGTCCAGGAGGGGCCCGCTCACGTCGAGGCGCAGCGCCTTCTGACGCATGACGCGGGCCATCCCCACCACCTCCTCCACCGTCTCCCCTCTCGTGCGGAGGGCTACGAGGAAGGCGGCGACCTGGGCCGGCGTGGCCTCGCCGGCCATGATCTCCTCCATGACGGCGGCCGCCTCCTCCTCGCTGAGGTGGCGTCCCTCGTTCACCAGGGCAGCGATGGCCTCGCGGATCATGCTCCGGTCCTCAAGGAGTTTTGGCCCATTATACCCGAGGCCGCCCTTGGCTCCACAGGAGGGGCACGGGAGGCCCCTAGAGCATGGCCAGGAAGTTGCGGAGGATGTCCTTGCCCACGCCGGTGGCTATGGACTCCGGGTGGAACTGGACGCCCTCCACTGGCAGCCGGCGGTGCCGCAGCGCCATGATGAGGCCTCGCTCCGTCCAGGCTGTCACTTCCAGCTCCTCCGGGAGGGACTCGCGGTCCACTATCAGGGAGTGATAGCGCACCGCCTCGAAGGGGTCAGGGAGGCCCCGCAGCACCCCCTGGCCGCTGTGGTGGACGAGGGAGGTCTTGCCGTGGACGATCTCCCCCGCCCCCACGACGCGCCCGCCGAACGCCTCGCCGATGCATTGGTGGCCCAGGCAGACCCCCAGAATGGGTACCTTGCCGGCCAGCCGGCGCACCGTCTCCACGGAGACGCCCGCCTCGCGGGGCGTGCACGGCCCCGGCGAGATGACGATGCCCTCCGGCCGCAGCGCCTCTATCTCCTCCACAGTGACGCAATCGTTGCGGACCACCTGGACAGCGGCCCCCAGCTCGCTCAGGTACTGGTAGAGGTTGTAGGTGAAGCTATCGTAGTTATCGATGAGCAGGAGCATATTAGCTCTCTATCCGCTCGTCGCTGATGATGCGGCCGTCGTTCATGCGGATGATGCGCTGGCAGCGCTCTCCCACCGCCGGGTCATGGGTGACTATGACGAAGGTCTGGCCCAGCTCGCGGGCGAGCCCCCGCATCAGGTCCACCACCTGCATGGCGGTCTGGGAGTCCAGCTCGCCCGTGGGCTCGTCGGCCAGGACGACGGCCGGCCGGTTCACCAGCGCCCGGGCGATGGCCACCCGCTGCTGCTCCCCTCCCGATAGCTGAGAGGGCCGGTGGTGGAGCCGCTCCCCCAGCCCCACCATGGCCAGCGCCTCCGCCGCCCGCCGGCGACGTTCGCCCCGGGAGACGCCGGCGTAGCGGAGCGGCAACTCCACATTCTCCAGCGCCGTCAGGGTAGGCACCAGATTGAACTCCTGAAAGACGAAGCCCACCTTCTCGCGCCGCAGGCGCGTCACCTGTCCGTTGCTGAGGCGGGTGATGTCCTGGCCCTCGATGACCACCTGGCCCTCGTCCGGTCGGTCCAGGCCGCCCAGAACGTGGAGGAGGGTGCTCTTGCCGGAGCCAGAGCGGCCCATGATGGCCACGAATTCCCCTCTCTCCACCACCAGGTCGAGCCCGTCCAGCGCCCGCACAACGGAGGACCCCAGACGATAGGTCTTGCGCAGTCCCCGCGCCACCACGGCCGGGGGCGCCTCTTCCCTGCGGCCTTCCCTTACCTGCATGGTCTCTCTCACCTGGTCACTCCTCCCTCAGCGCCTCCACGGGCCGGAGACGGGCGGCCCGAATGGCCGGCAGGAGGCCGGCCGCCGCCCCCAGCCCGGTGGCGAAGGCCAGAGAGCCTACGGCCAGACGGGCAGTGATGAGGAAGAGGGACGCCCCGGTCTGCTGCGTGGCCAGGTCGTTCAGTACCGCCACGGCCGCCGCCCCCAGCGCCAGGCCGATGGCCCCGCCCAGCAGACCGATGACCGCGGCCTCGCTCAGATACTCCTTCAGCACATCCCAGTCGCTGGCGCCCACCGCCTTTTTGATGCCTATCTCCCGCACCCGCTCCGCCACCGACATGACCATGGTATTGATGATGGAGAGGCCGCCCACGATGAGGGCCACCATGGCCACCCCCAGGATGATGAAGTTGAAGACCTGAGCGGAGGTCTCCAGGGGGCCGATGAGCTCACTCGGGGAGAGGACTCCCATATCGGGGTTGCGGTCACGGATGGTAGCGGCCAGGGCATCGGGATCGACGTCCTCGCGGGGGATCACGTAGATGTTCATCACCTTGTCGGAAAGGTCTATCTCCCGGAAGATGGGGCGCTCGTCCGCCAGGAGCGTCCGCGCGTCCTCCAGGGAGACGAAGGCGATGTTGTCCGGCCCGGTGAGGGTCCGCTCCAGGACTCCCACCACCTGGAAGGGATGGTCCCGCATGAAGACGGTGTCGCCCACGCGTGCATCGAAGTGCCGGGCCACGTCCACCCCCAGGACGGTCTTCCCCGTTTCCCCGGGCTGCCACCAGCCGCCAGAGGTGAAGTTGAGCTTGAAGGCCCGCCCCGGCGCCTCCCGCTCGCACGTCTGCCGTTCGGACACGTCGATGCCCGATATGGTGCGGGGCATCCCGAAGGAGAAGGCGTCATCCGGGTCGAGGAGCATGCTGATGTCCCGCTCCACACAGGCCACGCCCTCCAGCCCCCGCACGCGGTCGGCCAGGCTGTCCGATATCAGACCGCTGGAGACGAAGGGATGGGCGCCCGCCTCGGTGATGGCTATGCGCCCCTTGAGGAACTGCTCTCCCCCCTGGACCAGCACGTTCACCCGCTCCGCCATGGCCCCCAGCACCACCAGGACGAAGATGCCGATGGTGATGCCCAGCACGGTGAGAGAGGTGCGCAGGCGACGCCGCATGATGTTGCGCACCGGCTCCGGGAGGAGTCCCTGCAATGTGGAAAGGCCCCTCATTTCACCGCCTGCCTCTCTGTGCCCGCGAACGTTTCGTTCTATCGTAGGACATAACGCCTCTGAGGACAATGACCTAGCTAGCGCTAGGCTACACTCTGTTAGTAGCCGAGGCTGCCAGTGGCGAGTTCCGCCTCCGCCGCCTCCGCCTCGTCGATGGCCAGCAGGAGAGCGGCCGCCTTGTTGAGGGTCTCCTGGTACTCCCTCTCGGGCACCGAGTCGTAGACGATGCCCGCCCCGGCGTGGATGTGGGCCACCCCCCGGCTCAGGACGATAGTGCGTATGGTGATGGCCGTGTCCATGTTGCCGGAGTAATCGAAGTAGCCGACGGCGCCGGCGTAGGGACCGCGCCGCTCCGGCTCCAGCTCGGCGATGATCTCCATGGCCCGTATCTTGGGGGCGCCGGAGACGGTGCCCGCCGGGAAGCAGGCCCGCAGGGCATCGTAGCAGGTGAGGCCGGGCCGTAGCCGCCCACTGACGTGGGAGACCAGGTGCATGACGTGGGAGTAGCGCTCCACCTCCATGAACTGGGGCACCCGCACCGTCCCCGGCAGGGAGACGCGGCCGATGTCGTTGCGGGCCAGGTCCACCAGCATCAGATGCTCAGCCCGCTCCTTCTCGTCCGCCCGCAGCTCCTCCTCCAGAGCGGCGTCCTCCTCCGGCGTGGCGCCCCGCGGCCGCGTCCCGGCTATGGGATGGGTCAGGACGGCGCCCTCCTCCACCCGCACCAGCATCTCCGGCGAGGCGCCGATGACCTGGAAGTCCCCCATCTGCAGGTAGTACATGTAGGGAGAGGGGTTGACCACCCGTAGCGCCCGGTAGAGGGAGAAGGGATGGACGGCAGTGGGCCGGTAGAGGCGCTGCGCCAGTACCACCTGGATCACGTCCCCGGCGATGATATACTGTCGGGCCCGCTCCACCATGGCCAGGAACTCGTCCCGCCGCAGGTTGGCACTCATGGAGGGGGCCGATGCCTCCGGCCGTCGAACCGGGTAGGGAACGGTGGGCAGGGGGCGGGAGAGGCGCCGCACCAGCTCGTCGATGCGCCAGCAGGCCTGACGGTAGCTGGCCTCGATGTCGCCGTCCAGACGGCAGTGAGAGACCACCTTGATGGTGTGGCGCAGGTGATCGAACACCAGGAGGGTATCGACGAAGAGGAACATGGCCTCCGGCACCCGCAGGGGGTCGCTCTCGCCTATGGGCACCCGTGGCTCGAAGTGGCGGACTGTCTCCCAGGCCAGGTAGCCCACGGCACCCCCGGTGAAGCGCGGTAGGGCCGTCTTCGCCCCCTGCCCCGCCGGGCGCACCAGGCGGAAACGGGAGAGCTCGCCTTCCACCTCGCGCAGGGGGTCGGCGCCGTTCCATGGGTGGGCATAGGGGCCGGCCCGCATCACACGGTAGGGCTCCGTGCCGATGAAGCTGTAGCGGGCCAGCCGCTCGCCGCCCTCTACGGACTCCAGGAGGAAGGAGTAGTCGGCGTCACTGGCCACCTTCAGGTAGGCGGAGACCGGCGTCTCCAGGTCGGCCGGCACCTCCTTGAAGACGGGCACCAGGTTGCCCTCTCCCTGGCGGGCCAGCTCCAGCACCTGGGAGATGGCGGGCCAGTACAAGCTATCCTCCTGTCCCCACCGCCGCCCCGCGGAAGTGGGTGAGGCCCATGGCCTCCCGCGCCTCGGCCAGGGTGCGCTGGGCCTCCGCACGGGCGCGGCGAGTGCCCTCCTGCAGCACCTCCTCCACCAGCCCGGGCCGGCCGGCGAGGCGGGCCCGCCGCTCCCGTATGGGGTCCAGGAAGCGGTTGATGGCGCGTGCCAGCTTCTCCTTGACCTCCACATCGCCCACGCGGCCCTTGCGGTAGCGCTCTTTTAGGTCTTCCACCTCGGCACGGTCATCGTTGAAGTAGTCGTGATAGATGAAGACGGGGTTGCCCCGCACACGGCCGGGGATGTCGGCACGGATGCGCTTGGGGTCGGTGTACATGCGCATCACCTTGCGCCGGACCGTCTCCGGGTCGTCGGTCAGGAAGATGACGTTGCCCAGGGACTTGCTGGCCTTCTTCTGACCGTCCAACCCTACCAGGAGGGGGCCGATGGGGGCGTCCGGCTCGGGGAAGATAGGGCGGTAGAGGCGGTTGAAGCGGCGGGCGATCTCCCGCGTCAGCTCCAGGTGGGAGAGCTGGTCACGGCTCACCGGGACCACATCGCCCTTCACCATGAGGATGTCCGCCGCCTGGAGGATGGGGTAGGAGAGGAGGGCCATAGAGGCCGACTCCAGTTGCAGGTCTCGCACCATCTCCTTGATGGTGGGGATGCGCTGGGCCCGCGGCACCCCCACCAGGGCCATGAAGAGCCAGGTGAGCTCCAGCACCTCCGGCACCAGCGACTGCAGGTAAATGGTGGTCTTCTGGGGGTCTATGCCCACGGAGAGGTAGTCCAGCACCACCTCCCGCACGTTCTGGCCGATCTCCCCCAGGCGCTCTATGCGGGTGGTCAGGACGTGCAGGTCGGCCACCAGGATGTAGCACTCCAGCTTGTCCTGGAGGTCCAGGCGCATCTTGAGGGAGCCCACATAGTGGCCCAGGTGGAGAGGCCCGGTGGGCCGGTCCCCCGTTAGCATGCGTTTCCAGTTGGGCTTCGGTTCGACGGTGGATATGACCATGCTCTCAACCTCCCACGCGAGGCAGCCGGGCCAGCGCCTCCCGCACCATCTCCTCCGGGTAAGCGTAGTCCTCCAGCCTGCCGGACAGGTACTGGTCATAGGCGGCCAAGTCGAAGTGACCGTGGCCGCTCAGGTTGAAGAGGATCACCCGCGCCTCCCCTGACTCCCGGGCCGCCAGAGCCTCGTCGATGGCCGCCCGCACGGCGTGGGCCGACTCTGGCGCCGGGACGATCCCCTCCGCCCGGGCGAACTGGACCGCCGCCTCGAAGACCCGCGTCTGGTGATAGGCCCTGGCCTCCATGAGGCCGTCGGCCACCAGCTTGGATATGATGGGCGCCATGCCGTGGTAACGGAGGCCGCCGGCATGCAAGGGCGGTGGCATGAAGGTGTGTCCCAGGGTGTGCATCTTGATGAGGGGCGTGGTGCCCGCGGTATCACCGAAGTCGTAGGTGTACTGACCGCGGGTCAGGGAGGGGCAGGCCTCCGGCTCCACCGCGATGAAGCGGGTCTTCTTCCCCAGGACGAGCCGCTCCCGCAGGAAGGGTAGGGCCAGCCCGGCGTAGTTGGACCCTCCCCCCACACAGCCGATGACCACGTCCGGGTAATCGCCCGCCATCTCCATCTGGCGCAGCGCCTCCAGCCCCACCACCGTCTGGTGCAGCAGGACGTGGTTCAGGACGGAGCCCAGGGAGTACTTGGTGTCCTCCCGGCTGGCGGCGTCCTCCACCGCCTCCGAGATGGCGATGCCCAGGGAGCCCGGCGACTCCGGGTCTCTCTCCAGGACCGCCCTCCCGGACTGGGTATCCGGGCTGGGGCTGGGCACCACCTGGGCGCCCCAGGTCTCCATCAACACCCGCCGGTAGGGCTTCTGGTGATAGGAGACCTTCACCATGTAGACCTTCAGCTCCAGGCCGAAGAAGGCGCAGGCCATGGCCAGGGCGGAGCCCCACTGCCCGGCGCCGGTCTCGGTGGTGAGGCGCCTCACTCCCTCCGCCTTGTTGTAGTAGGCCTGGGCGACGGCCGTGTTGGGCTTGTGGGAGCCGGCGGGGGAGACGCCCTCGTACTTGTAGTAGATGCGGGCCGGCGTCTCCAGCGCCCGCTCCAGACGGTGGGCCCGATAGAGGGGAGTGGGCCGCCACAGGCGGTAGACCTCCCGGACCTCGTCCGGTATCGGGATGTAGCGGTCCCGGGAGACCTCCTGCTTGATGAGCTCCATGGGGAAGAGGGGCGCCAGCGCCTCCGGCCCGATAGGCTGGCCGGTGGCGGGATGGACCGGTGGGGGCGGCGGCTCCACGTCCGCCAGGATGTTGTACCAGTGAGTGGGCAGGCTGCCCTCGTCCAGGACGAACTTGTAACGCATGGCGTCCTCCTCGTAGTATCTCCTCGCTCAAGGTAGCCAGAGGCCCTCGCCCCTAGGGGCGAGGGCCTCCTCGCGGTGCCACCCTAGTTCCCGCCGTGACCCGGCGGGCACTCCTTGTGGGCACGGCCAGCCGCGCCGCCACACAAAGGCGGCATGACGCCGGCCGGCGATGCCCCGGGCGGATAACGGCGCCCCACCCGTCCACGCCTACTGAGGGCGGCCAGTCCGCCCCTTTCGGGTGGCGGCTCCCGGGCCCATTCGGCGGCGGCTACAGCACCGGGCTCCCACCTTGCGGAGCGAGCCCCCGCAGCCCGGCTCTCTGGGCTGCGCTCAGCCGCTTACTAGCCCCGTTCGCAGCCTTTGGCCATATATCCGATTTTGCTAGCCAAGTTTAGCAGCCACCCCGGCCGGTGTCAATGGGCCACCGGGGGGGCGGCGGCGCCCGCACCCTCGGCCTTGACGCCACCACCGGCCCCACAATATAATGACGCTGAGCCCCGACGGCCGTCGGGGCGTTTGTTCCATATAAGTAGAGGCTGCAGGGGAAGAGGTGTTCGCCATCGGCCTTACGGGAGGCCTGGGGTCGGGGAAGAGCACGGTGGCCGAGATGCTCCGCCAGAAGGGGGCCGCCGTCCTCAACGCTGACCTACTGGGCCACAGGGTCTACGAGCCGGGCCGGGCGGCCTGGCAGGAGGTGGTGGAGGCCTTCGGCCAGCAGGTGGTGGCAGCCGACGGCACCATAGACCGCAAGCGGCTGGCCAGCATCGTCTTCGCCGACCCGGAGGCGCTGCGGCGGCTCAACGCCATCACCCATCCCCGTATCCGCGAGATGATCCAAGAGGGACTGGCTGAGCTGGCCGCCCAGGGGACGGAGGTGGTGGTGGTGGAGGCTGCCCTCCTCCTGGAGGCCGGCTGGGACGACTTGGTGGACGAGGTCTGGGTGACGGTGGCGCCGCCCGAGGTGGCCGCCCAGCGGGCGGCCGCTCGCAGCGGCATCCCCCTAGAGGAGGCCCTGGCGCGGGTCAGGGCGCAGATGAGCAACGAGGAGCGGGTCAGGCGGGCCCGGGTGGTCATCGACACCGATTGCTCCCTAGAGGAGACCTGTCAGCAGGTGCACCAGGAATGGGAGAGGCTCCAGGCCCGCTTGCATGTCGAGGGTAGGTGATGGGAGAGATGCAGGGCAACGGCGGCTACCGGCAGTACGCCATCGAGGAGTACCTCATCGAGGATGAGCCCTTCTACGTCCCCGTGGCGGACGAGGTGGAGCTCTTTACGGCCGCCTACGAGCAGAAGATACCGGTGCTCCTCAAGGGGCCCACCGGCTGCGGCAAGACCCGTTTCGTGGAGTACATGGCCTACCGCCTGGGGCGGCCCCTCACCGTCATCAAGGATGTCACCGGCCGTGAGCCCCCCCGCACCAGCCTGCCCCTCGTCACGGTAGCCTGCCACGAAGACCTGACCGCCAGCGACCTGGTAGGCCGCTACCTCCTGGAGGGGGAGACGACCCGCTGGATCGATGGCCCTCTCACCCGGGCGGTCAAGGCCGGCGCTATCTGTTACCTGGACGAGATCGTGGAGGCGCGCAAGGACACCACGGTGGTCATCCACCCTCTGACGGACCACCGGCGCATCCTGCCCATCGAAAAGCTGGGCCAGATAGTGGAGGCGCGGGACGGCTTCCTCCTGGTCATCTCCTACAACCCAGGCTACCAGAGCGCCCTCAAGGACCTGAAACACAGCACTCGTCAGCGCTTCATGGCCATCGAGTTCAACTATCCACCTCGGGAGCTGGAGGCTAAAATAATAGAGCACGAGGCGGGCGTGTCTCGTGAGGTGGCGGAGTCCCTGGCCAAGCTGGGGGAGAAGGTGAGGAACCTCAAGGAGCACGGCCTCACCGAAGGGGCCAGCACCCGGCTCCTCATCTACGCCGGCAAGCTCATCGCCCGGGGGATACCGCCGCGGCGGGCCTGCCAGGTGGCGGTGGTCTGGGCCCTCACCGACGAGCACGACGTCCAGCGCAGCATCCAAGAGGTGGTGAACTCGATCTTTGAATAGCAAAGGCGGTCAACGCGGCTTCGAGCAGTTGGAGAGGGAGCTCTCCTCCTTCTCCCCCTCCTTGGTGGCGGACTTCCGGCGCTCCCTCCCCAACATAGCCCCTCTCCTGGGGCCCGAGGAGACGGCCCGCTGGGCCCAGGAAGGGCTGGAGATGGCCCGCCAGGCCTGGCGGGCCTGGGAGGCCAGCGGCGAATACTACCTGGCCTCCCCGCAGGTGGCGCGCGTCCTGGGTCCGCACGGCTTCTGGGAATGGGCGCGTCAGGGCAGGGAGCTGACCACCATCTCCTCCGCCCTGGCCGCCGCCTACTTCCGCGCCAGCCCGGCAGCCGTCCCCCTCCTGGGTCAGGAGGGGCTGGGCCGCTGGGTCACCCTGGGGCGGCAGCTCTACAAGGGTAGCTGGCGCTCCGCCTCTCTGGCCGTCCAGTTCTTCGAGCACAGCCCTGTCCTCCTCTCCCGCCTCTCCCTGGCCGAGGTGGGGATGCTGGTCCGTTTCCTGGACATCCTCTGCGACCGCTCCTACGACCTGGCCGCCCACTGCCTGGGCGTGGCCCCTCACGTTCTGGAGCCGCTGCGCGACGAGGACCGCCTGGCCTTCCTGCGCTTCGCCGAGTCCCTGGCCAACGCCGGCTGGGCCGATGCCCGTTCCTACCTGGAGCGGGGCCCCACCCTCCTGGGCCAGATCCACCCTGAGCAGCGGAGCCGCTTCCTCCGCCTCGCCTCCTACGTCATCGGCCACGAGGGGCGACAGGCCTTCACCTACTTCGCCGAGGCAGCCCGCGCCCTGGCCCAGGTGACGCCGGAGGGACACGGCTACTTCATCAGCCTGGCCGAAGAGCTGGTCACCTACTCCCCGGTGGGGGCCATGGAGTTCCTCAAGTCCCTCCCCCGCGTCCTCTCCCGCCTGCGGGAGGACGAGGTGGCGGCCTGGCAGGCGGAGGGGCTGGCCCTCCTCCAGGTCAACCGCGAGGGAGGGGAAGCCTTCTTCCGCCTGGAGTCCATACGAGCGGAGGAGATGCTGGAGGCCCTCTCCTCCCGCCTGGACCTGAACCGCGTCAGCAGCGTCCTCCGCATGTACTGCAAGGCCCTCACCGGCGCCGATGTGGCCATCCATTCGGCGGAGGCGCTGGCGGAGAAGGGGATAGGCTGGGTGCGGGCCGAGACCCCCACCACCGAGGGGACGGCCATCTACCTGCCGCCCGCGGTGCAGGAGTACGAGGACAAGCAGGAGAACTTCAACGTCTACAAGGTCTACGCCACCCACCAGGCGGGCCACCTGGAGTTCGGCAGCTTCATCTTCCGCTTCGAGGGCGAGGGACGCCTCTTCCCCAACCGTCGCCGCCAGTGGGAGGAGGAGCGGCGCCAGCAGGGCCTCATCGACCCTGACCGCCCCCCCATCACCGACATGGAGCGCTTCTTCGACCTCTTCGACAACCGGCGGCTGGCGGAGGACCTCTTCACCATCGTGGAGGACAGCCGCATAGACGCCTGCATCCTCCGCGAATACGCCGGCATCCGCCAGATATACCGACGCATGCAGGAGCGGGAGCTGGCGGGCCGCCCGCCGGTCGATGAGCTGCCCCTGCAGCAGGCCTTCATGGAGAACCTGGTGCGAGCCTCCCTGGGCGGTCAGGACCGCCTGGAGTGGCCGGACGGCCTCATGTCCCTCCTGGAGGAGGCCCTGGGCATCCTGCAGGCCGTCCAGGCCCCGGAGGCCACCGTGGAGGACGCCGCCGAGGCTACCCTCCGCCTCTACGAGCTGGCCAGCTCCCTCCCCAACGTGTACCTGGAGCAGT